>NZ_BCAG01000005.1:0-300000 GCF_001293685.1 Desulfatitalea tepidiphila
GTTTGAGCGCAGCGAGTTTCTGGGCCGCCCGCCGTGCATTTTACCGGCACTCGACCGCTTGGCGTGTGGCATCGGCCACTTGCTCTACCCACGCCGGGTTTAATGCAAAGCATTCAGATAGAATCGCTGGCGCCGCCAAAATAAAGTTGCGTCCCCATCTTCCAGCACTATAATTGATGTGTAGTGAACACCCATGCAGAACTCGACCTGATCCAGACCACCACCCGCTCCGGTTCCCAAGGCACGCGATTCTCCTCCTGAACATGCAATCATTTGTTTTGCAGGATCCCTACGAAGGCGCACTCAAGGCAAATCCACCCCTGGATGCACCTGCAAACACCAGTCGTCAACACTATCTATCAACGATGGGGGATGTCATGGCCAAAAAAGCCCAGGTCAAAATCAACACCCAAACTCAGAATCACAACCAAACCCAATTGCGCCATCACTGCCTGCAGGTCAGGGAAGGTGCCCGTTCGTTCGAAAATGCCTTTCAGAGCGTGGCCCGCATGATTCTGGAAAGCCACATCGAAAAGGTGGTCGTTAACGGAAGAACCACCTATGATTTCAGCATCTTCAGGCAGGGCAAAAAGCATGTGATCGGCGTCTACGACGAGATCAACAGCTTTGTCTCGTACGTAAAAGATGCGGCCGAGGGCGGATCCTCCAAGGAGATGGCCTTCGTTCTTGTTGGGGAGCCGGGCAACGGCAAAACCTTTTTCGTGGAATTTCTCTGCGCCCAGTACCGCGCCTTTCTGTCCCAGCCCAGGAACCGGAAATACACCTTCCGTTTCAAGGGGATCGATGCGCTCGGCAGCTATGGCCGTATTTCCACCATCGAATCCCAGACCTACGAAGACCCCATGATACTGGCCATGAACCTCTTCGACGACCCGAATGAAAACAAGGCGCTTCTCGCCCGCGACATCGGATTCGACGACCGGGCCATCGACAAAATCTACGACGATTATCGCCCCCTGGGCGCCTGCAGCGGCTATATCTGGAACGATATACGGAACTATTGCGACGGCGACCTGGATCGAATGCTCGCATTCGTGGAGATCATCCCGGTGCCGCTCACCGAAAGCCTCGGTACGGTGACCGGCAAATATCCGGCCAAGGACAAGATTACCTCGTCGGCCGTCGACCTGCTGGGCGAAGAGTCGATTCAACGTCTGCTGCACATCACCGACACCAACAACCCCTATCGGTTCGACCTGCGCCGTGGCGCCCTGGCGCGCGTGGCCGGCGGCGGCATCCACTTTGCCGACGAAATCTACAAGAACAAGAAAGACCTGGTCCAAGTCTACCTGGGCGTCATCCAGAACCGCAACATCGAAATCGATGGTTACAAATGGCCCATCGACACCCTGATCATCGCCACCAGCAACAATTCGGAGTTCAATCGCTTCCTGTCGGAAAAGGAGGAGGCGCCCATCGTGGACCGCTGCCGCATCTGCTACGTCTCGCACAACACCAATTACAAGATGCAGTCGGAGTTGACCAGCTACGCCATCGGCACCGAAGCCCGCACCACATTGACCCGCGAGGCGTTGCACCAGGATCCCAATCTCAACTACGCCGCTTCGGTGGCCACGGTGCTGACCCGCCTGCCCCGATCTGAAAAGCTCACGCCCATCGAGACCATGAAGCTGGCCGCCGGCGAGGTGGCCGGAGAAAAGAGCATCAAGACCCTTGCCGAGGTGATCGATACGCTCAACCAGGAGCCCGACATCACCAAGCGTTTCGGCCAAAAAGGACTGGGCCAGCGCAATCTGGGACGCGCCATCCAGCTGCTCACCGAAAGCTCGGAGACCAACGAAGGCCAGTGCATGTTCGCCTACGATGTCTTCCGCGCCCTGGAGCGCATCATCCTGGATTATGTATCCGAAGCCAATGACCGGGCCAAGTACCTGGAAGACCTCAAGCTGGCCAAGGGGCTCTACCGCGAGCGCATCATGACCGAGATGTTCAACGCCTACATGGACGAACCGCTGGCCATCCGCAAGGATGTGATGAACTACGTCAACATGATCATCGGCACCGACGCGGAGAACCTGGGTCCGGACAAGATGTGGAAATACAAGGACCCCCAGACCGGCGAGTTGCGGGCCCTTAAAATCGACGACCGCTTCGTCAAGAGCGTGGAGGAACGCCTGGGTCTGAAAACCGAAGAGCAACGGGATACCTTCCGCACCTCGATCCGCAAGATCTACGGCCAGAAAATCTCGGTGGACCCCAATTATGATTTCATGGACAACCTCGAGCTGGTCAAGGCGGTCACCGATGTGCGGCTCAAGTCGGACATCGCCGGCGCGGGCAGCTTGATCGGTGCCCTGGCCAACCGCACCAATGAGGAGAACCAGAAGCTCTACGACCGCATGATCAGCACCATGCTCAATAAACTGGGGTATTGCCGGACATGCGCACAGAAAACGATCGAGTATTTCTGCACCCAGGAAGATGAGAACTAGATGAAAAAAAGCCTTTGGGACATTTATCAATCGCTCAAGGAAAAGGGGCTCTCTCCGGAACAGGAAGAGAAAATCCTCGCCGAGATCCGTCTAAGCGAAGCGCACATGGAAGAGGGCCGGGGGGCGCCCAAGGCCCCGCCCGTCCAACCGAGCATTTACGCTTTCAACGACATGGCCATGCTCCAGGACCTGACCGTGGGCATGGGCAATTATTACGCCCACATCCGCACCATCGACGAATTGCTGGCAAAAGACCGGCAACGGGCTAAGGACGGCTTCCCCCGCAAACTCAAGGTGGGCCGCATGATCAAACCGGGACGCGGCGGCCACGACAAGGTCATCGTGGTTCCCACCACGGCCGAGGAAAAATTGATCCACGATCCCTCGTTTCGCCAGGAAGAGGAGGAAGAGGCCGGCGCCGGTTCGGGGGAAGGCCAGGAGGGTGATGTGATCGGCGAAGAGCCGGTGCGTCCGACCCAACAGGGCGGCGGCGCCGGTCCGGGCCAGGGCGAAGGCGAAGAGCACGAGCTGGAGTCCACCGCCTATGACATGGGACGCATCCTCACCGAGCAGTTCGAACTGCCCAATCTGAAGGACAAAGGCAAGAAGCGCTCGCTGACCCGTTACACCTACGACCTGACCGACCGCCACCGGGGTTTTGGACAGGTGCTGGATAAAAAGGCCACCCTGCGCAAGATCGTCGAGACCAACATCCACCTGGGCAACATTCCCGATGTCTACGACATCGACCCGGTCGGCTTCCTGATCTCGCCCAAGGACATGATCTACCGCATCCTGAGCCGCGAAAAGGACCTCGAATCCCAGGCCATGGTTTTTTTCGTCCGCGACTATTCGGGCTCGATGGTGGGCAAGACGACCGAACTGGTGGTGGCCCAGCACGTGCTGATTTACAGCTGGCTGCTCTACCAATACACCCACCAGGTCGAAACCCGGTTCGTTCTGCACGATACCAAGGCCAAGGAAGTCCCCGATTTTTACACCTATTACAACTCCAAGGTGGCCGGCGGCACCCAGGTATCGTCTGCCTACAAACTGGTCAACAGCATCGTGAAAGAGGAAAACCTGGCCAAGGACTACAACATCTACGTCTTTCACGGCACGGACGGCGATGATTGGGATACCGAAGGACGGGAGGCAATCCCGCAACTCAACATCATGCTCGGTTACGCCAACCGCGTCGGCATCACCGTCGCGCGGCACAGCTCCAGCAGCGCCACAGAAGTGGAACGATATGTGAAACGATCCGGCCTGCTGACCGCATCTCCGGAATTGATTCGCATGGACATTCTGGATGACGATGCCGACGAGTCCCGCCTGATCGAGGGCATTCGCCACCTGATTTCCCAGGAGAAGTAGCATGCACCAGGAGAGATAACGTGGAATTGATCGACCAACACACCAAGGACATCATGGAGGGATGCAAAACGCGCGCCCGGGAAGCCGGCTTGCGCTTTGAAGACGAGTCCCTCGAATATGTGGTGACGAACCGGGACCTGCTCGAGCTGTCGCCCAAATTGATGATTCCCACTCTCTATGACTACTGGGTTCACGACGTGGAGGTGCTCAAGGGCAAGGGCAAATATGAACTCTATCCCAGCAATCCCTATGAGACCGTGATCAACACGCGGCCGGCGATCTCCTATTACAACGACAACAACCCCGACTGGCTCAATGTGATGATCTTTTACCATGTGCTGGCGCACATCGACTTTTTCCAGAACAACATATTCTTTCGCCACACCTGGGATTACGACTTTACCGGAGAGGCCCTGTCGGACAAACGGGTCATCGCAAAATTGCGCTCCGAGCACGGCCGATGGGTCGACTATGTCATCGAATTCAGCCGCAGCATCGACAACCTGGTGGGCTACTATCAGGAGCTGGAAAATCTTTTCCCCGTTGCCACGACCCGACATACGCTGCGATTGGACTATTACTTCGATATTTTTCTTCAGGACGTCAAGAAGGTGAAAACCAACGAATACATCAAGGAAATCGAACGCTACAACCAGTGCCGGACAGAGATCGGCGAACTTTTCGAGGACATCTTTTTTGCCGAAGTGGACCGGCGCTATCCTGAATTCAAGGCCCTGCTGGCCAAATACAAAAGTACCCGAACCACACGACCCAACGATCTGCTCCAACACATCCTGGCGCATTCCGAATTTGTCAACAAGGAAGAGAACAAGTGGATGAAGACGATTATCGAAATCGTGCGCAAGACCTCCCTGTTCTTCCAACCCCAGATCCGCACCAAGATCATGAACGAGGGGTGGGCCAGCTACTGGCACGAAACGCTCTTCCTTCAGGACGACCGCATCCGGGGCCATGAAGTCGAATTTGCAAGGGTCAACGCCGGGGTCACGGCCATGCCCCGTGTGGGCCTCAATCCCTACGCGCTGGGCATGCGCCTGTTTTACGACATCGAAGAGGCGGCCGACAAAGGCAAATTGCACTGGGATTTCCAACGGCTCAACGATGCGCATATCCGTGATACTTTCGACACCCATGCGGGCAACGGACGGGAATATATCTTCTACGTGCGTGAGAATCTCAGCGATTTCAACTTAATCCACCAGTTCGTCACCCAGGATTTCGTGAACCGCCACCGGCTCTTCGTCGCCGGGCGACGACTCAACGAAAGCAAAATGGTTTGGGAATACTACGTAAAAAGTCGCGACGCGGAGGCCTACCGCGACATGCTGCGCCAATCGCTGTATCATCCGCCGACAATCGTCATCGATTACGAGAAGGGCAAAAAGAAGAACGCCCTCTATCTGATTCACACATTCGAGGAGAAACCCCTGCTCAAGGATTTCATACCCAACACCCTGTTGGGCATCGAATATCTTTGGGGAGGGCCGGTGATGCTCGAGACCCACGAGTTGGCCCCCACCGGCCCCCGGTCGGATCGACCGCGCTCTGGTACCTCCGGCGTCGACACACCCGAAAAGCCCGAGCTCCGCTGGCAGCGCGTGGTTTACAGCATGGAAAATCGCCAGATCAAACGGCAACTCATGGAATGACAATGGAAACACGAAAGATTCTAAAGGGGGACGGCCGGCACCCATGCCGGCGGCCAGCAGTTTGTATCAGGGTGGCTATGAGGCAACAGTCTATTCAATTGGTTAGAAAATCTAAAATCTTAAATCGACACCATACCTTCACTTTTAACTTAACACTTTAAACTTAACACTTAAAGCTACCGGCATCACCGGTTCAGAACCAACAAGGCAATTTACCATGGTGCAAAAAACAGCCATCAGCGAACCCGCGTCGAACATCGACAAGGCCATGCATCAGATTCAACGGGCACAGGCCACGCTGGACCAGGATTTTCCCATCACCTTCAGAGCCTTTCTGGAACGGGTGGTTCAGCAACCCGACACCATGATTCGCAATGTGTTTCAGTATTTTCACGACATGGTCAAAGCCTATGTGGGCACCGGTGTCGATGAATATCCCGACGACCCCGAGTCGATCAAATATGTGGATTACGATTGCACACGGCTCTTCGTGGAGGATTCGGACCATCCGTTTCTGCCCGACCGGCTCTTTGCCAACCGGTTTGTCAAACAGGTGGAAAGCATGCGCCAGGGCGCCCAGCAAAACAAAATCTACATTTTCGATGGGCCGCATGGCTGCGGCAAAAGCACGTTTCTGAACAATCTGCTGACCAAGTTCGAAGCGTATGCCAATACAGAGGAGGGCACCCGCTTTGAAACCATCTGGCGCATCGACACCTCGGCCCTGGGCGGTCCGGCGGTGAGCGACGAGACTTTCTCCATCTTGGAAAGGCTGTTCCAGCTGCAAAAAGAATCCCAGCAGGACCAGTACGATCGGATCAAATCCCGAATGCTGCGGCGGCGCAGCGATCAGTATATCGACATCCCCTGCCCCAGTCACGACAACCCGCTGCTGCTGGTGCCCAAGGCCCAGCGTCGCGCCTTTTTCGACGATTTATTCAAGAACGATGCCTTCAAATATGCCTTATTCACGCACAAGGACTACGAGTGGGTCTTCAGCGACCAGCCGTGCACCATCTGCAGCTCCCTGTTCGACATCCTGCAACGCCGATTCAAGGACCCCTTGAGGGTCTTCGATATGCTGTGGGCCAGGCCCTATCATTTCAACCGGCGCCTGGGTAATGGCATCAATGTCTTCAATCCCGGCGACAGCCCCCAGAAGCAATCCGTCCTGACCAACGAGATGCTTCAGAGCCGCATCAACCGGCTATTTGGAGACAGCAACCAGGTGCAGTACCTCTATTCGCGCTATGCCAAGTCCAACAACGGACTCTATGCCCTGATGGACATCAAGTCACACAACATCGAACGTCTTATCGAACTGCACAACATCATCTCCGAGGGCGTTCACAAGGTCCAGGACATCGAGGAAAACGTCAACTCCCTGTTCATGGCCCTGATGAACCCCGAAGACAAAAAAAACATTCAGAACATTCAGTCTTTTTCCGACCGCATTGCCTATATCAACATCTCCTACGTGCTGGACCACAACACCGAGGTGGATATCTACCGCAACATCTTCGGTCGCCACATCGACAACGCTTTCCTGCCGCGCGTGTTGCACAACTTCTCGCGCATCATCATCTCTTCACGGCTGAGCCTGCGGTCCGAGGCCCTTCTGGAGTGGATCGGCGAACCGGAAAAATACAGCCGGTATTGCGACAAAAACCTGCAACTGCTCAAGATGGAGATCTACACCGGCTATATTCCCACCTGGCTGAGCGAAGAGGATCGCAAACGCCTGACGGCCAAAAGGCGCAGGCGCATCATCGCCGAGGCCGAAAACGAAGGCAAGCACGGGATCTCCGGTCGCGATTCGATCAAAATTTTCGGCGAGTTTTACACCACCTACGCCAAAGACGGCGAACTGATCGACATGTCGACCCTGTGCAAATTCTTCAGGTCCCGCAAGGATCTGCGCGCTTCCATACCCGACGGCTTCCTCGACTCCCTGTTGCACATGTACGATTACGCGGTCTTGCAGGAGGTGAAAGAGGCCCTGTATTACTACAACGAGGATCAGATCGCCGTCGAGATCCAGAACTACATCTTTGCCGTCAATTTCGAACCCGGATCCGTCGAGCGCTGTCCCTACACGGGGGAAAAGATTGAAATCACCGAGGAGTACCTGGGGCATTTCGAGCGGCGCATCCTCGGTTCCGGCGCCTCGCGGGCCGAGCGCCACGCCTTGCGCAAAGACGTCCAGAAGGAGTATGCCACCCAGACCCTTCCCCTGGAAGTGCCCAGCCACGTCAAGGACCTGCGTCAAACCACCCTGTTCGCAAAACTCAATGAACGTTACATCTACAACATCAAGGAAAAGGTGCTCGATCCCTTCCTTGAAAACGAAAATTTCCGCAGGGCCATCAAGGATTTCGGTGAGGAGGATTTTAAAACCTACGACCGCAGGATCCGCGGCGATGTGACCTACCTGATGAAGAACCTGACGGCCAAATTCGGCTATACCCCCCAGGGCGCCAAGGCGGTTTGCATCTATGTGATCGACAACGATCTGGCGCGGGTGTACATGGGGCCTTAGGCCGTCCGGCCGAGGCCGGGGTTGAATCACGAATCCGTGTCCGTCCACAAACAGGCGCATTGGGCCTTTGCGGATGGGCACGTATCAAGGGTTTCAGGCGGTTTCGGGTGGGTCGGTGCGCTTTGGCGGCGGGGGAGCACAGGCCGCGGAAAAGTGGTCGTCCTTGACGAAATCATAGAGTCGGCCGTTGTAACGGCACTGGATCATATCCCGTATCTTGCGCATCAGATACTCTCGCGTGGCGCTCTCCCCATCGATGCGCAGACGGAAGGCCAGAAGACGTTGAAGGGCCACATCCTGCTGGTCCCTTTCCGGCACCATGCGCATGATGTTCTGCAGCATCATGGACAATGCTTTGTCCAACGATTCGATGGAGATGATTTTTTCTTCAGACATGGCATGCATCCTGGAAATGAATTCGGCGCCCGTGGTCATTAATGGCTATCATAACGAATCCATCTCTTTTTGCAAGCCTAACGATGTGACGGCAGCGACTCTAACTCAAGGCTATTCATTAAACCCGGCGTGGGTGGAGCAGGTGGTCGATGCCACACGCCAAGCGGTCAAGTGTCGCTAAAATGCACGGCGGGCGGCCCAGAAACTCGCTGCGCTCAAACAGTCTGGACCGCTTGTCCGCCGTTTGCATTCAAGCGACACTAAACCGCATGGCTCACGTGGCCCTGGCCACCTGCTCCACCCACGCCTGCCATGTCCGTTGCGAGGCGAATTTTTTAATCAAAAAACTTTTTGAAGGCGCGCCCTTCAAGGTGAATCACATTCAATCAGAATGGCTGATGCGACGGCGGTTCGGGTTTACAACCTGAAACTGCTGACCCGCTCCATGCGGCTGACCACTTCGACGATGCGGATGCCGTACTTTTCCTTTTCCACCACCACCTCCCCCTTGGCGATCAGGGTGTCGTTGACCAGCAGATCGACCGGTTCGCCCTCGAGTTGCACCAGATCGACCACCGATCCCTGGTTGAGCTTGAGCACATCGTAAATGCGCTTGCTGGTGCGCCCCAACTCCACCGTCAGCTCCAGGGGAATCTCCATGATCAGGTCGAGGTTGCGCCATGGGTCATCGAGCGCTTCCTCCGAAACGGAGGGGGCATCCTGTTTGGCGAGCTCCTCGGGCGAAAAATCGGAACCCACCGGCGCATCCAGCTCATCTTTCTTGATTCCGGCATCGACGATGATCGTGTTCCCGCCGCACGAAAACAGAAACCGCTGGGTCTTGATGATGTTGAGCGACTCGACCCGGAAATCCATGCCATTGGTGATCGCCGGTGTGGAGAGCACGCACGACAGGCCCACGTCCACAAAAGCCGACTTGAGGTTGCCGCCGATGATGTTGCTCAGTTCACGCATCACGTCGAACACCTCTTCCTCGCTCTCGATCTCGCTGACGTCCATGCCCAGCATGGCGGCCGTCATGGTGCGGGCAAAGTCGTCATTGACCTGGATGTTGAACAATCCCTGCACATCGCCGGCGAAACTGACCGTGCCCACCGTGCGTTTATCTTCACGGAACCCTTCGGGCACCGCCGGGATATTTTCGGTCTCCATGGAGAGCATGGTGTAAAAGACGTCGATGACCGCGTTGATCACGGTGGTGGGAATATCCACCGAATTGATCTTGGACAGGATTTCGGCGCTTTCCAACTGGGCGATGCCGGCGATTTCGCGCTTGGCGCCGATATCTTCCTTGAGGGAAATTTCGACGATGATTTCATGCTTTTTGTGCCTGAAGATCCATCGATTGAGATCGCCCATCTTGCTGGCCTCGATTTTGAAATCGGAGCCGCGGGTGATCGAGGGGGTCGAAATCACGCAGGCCAGGTCACTGTCCAGAAAGTCACTCTTCAAGTTGCCGCTGATGATATTGGCCAGCTCGCCGAGGACATCCTTGATCTCCTCCACACCGTCGATCTCGCTCTCATCGATGCCCAGCATGGCGGTCGTCATCAGCGAGGCGAACTCCTGACTCACATGCAGGCTCATGGTGCCGACCACCTCGCCGGCAAAATGCACGGCGCCCACCAGCCGTTTTTCATTGAGTCCCGGATCGGTGACCTTGCCCACCTTGTTCAGATCCATGGAAAGCATGGTATCGAAAGTCTCGATCATGCAGTTGGTAACGGTCTTTTCGACGGCGGTGATGCGAATCTTTTCCATAGCGTGTTATCCGGCAGTCCATTCGAATACGAGCCCCGGCCAGGAGCGACAGTCAGTAATTTGACAGGCCGACCGACCCCTGTCGGCGGCCCGATGCGGCATTCGGCGGCGACCAGCGGCCGAATCACCTCAATATCCTTTTATTTCAATATAATAAAAGTGCACTGACCATCCTCGGCCATACACCCCAATTGTCGTTGCAAATAGTTGGCCAAAAAATTAATATAGCGCCCACTCGCATTCATGCCCTATGAAAGACATATGATGGAATTGAAAACCTTGATGCGGCTCGGCCGTTTTAAAGAGATCGTCATGATCCTGTTCAAGTATGGCTTCGACGATCTCATCGACCGTCTCGACCTGCCCGGCGTCGGGCTTCTCAAAAGAATCACCCGTGCGAACGACGGGCTGAACACCTTCCAACGGATCCGCCATGCAGCCGAAGAGTTGGGTCCGACTTTCGTCAAGTTCGGACAGATCATGAGCCTGCGTCCCGACCTGCTGCCACCCGGGCTCATCGAAGAGCTGAGCAGGCTCCAGGACGACGTGGCGCCGGTCGAACTGGCCCAGATCCAGGCGGTCGTGGAAGAGAGCACCGGGCGGCCCCTTTACGAGATCTTTTCCATCTTCGATGTCGAACCGCTGGCGGCCGCCTCCATCTCCCAGGTGCACCGGGGCGTATTGAAACAGGAAGGGCATATCGTTTCCATAAAGGTACAACGCCCCGGCATCCGGGCCAAAATGAAGAGCGACCTGGACATCCTGGCCATGGCGGCCGATCTGCTTCATGAACGTATCGAAGAACTCGAAAGCTTCGATCTGCCCCGTCTGGTGCAAAATGTACGCAAAACGCTGCTGCGCGAACTGGACTTCAAAAGAGAAGCCCGGAACATGACAATCGCCCGCAGCCGGGCGGGAGAGAAGCCGCTGGTCGACATCCCCGAGCCGTACGAAGACTACTGCACCGAGCGCGTGCTGGTGATGACCTTCATCCAGGGGACGCCCCTCAAGCAGCTGCCCATCGATACGCTCACCGACCCCGAATCGCTGGCCAGGGCGGGCTTGAGTGCCGCCATCAAACAGATCCTGGAAGACGGCTTTTTCCATGCCGATCCCCATCCAGGCAACGTCCTGGTCACCCCCCAGGAACGGCTCTGCCTGATCGACTGGGGAATGACGGGCCGGCTGGCCGAGCGCGATCGCCATGAACTGATCCAGCTGCTCAAGGCGGTCCTGGAAAAGGACGGCGAGGCCATGGTCCACGCCCTTCTGCGGGTGGGCCATGCCCTGGAGATAGTGGACCGCGAAGCCCTGGAACGGGAATTGCTCGACATTCTGGATGCCCACCATGCGGTTCCCATTCAGGAGATGAACATCGGCGCCCTGCTCATGGCGGTCACCGACCTGCTCAGGACCCACCGTCTCAAACTGCCGCCGGACCTGGTCATCATGATCAAGGCCCTGGTGGCGGCCGAAGGCACGGCCCGGCGCATCTATCCGGATCTGGACATCGTGGCCGAAGCCAGGGACCAGATCACGACGCTCGCCAAGCGGCGATTCAAACCTAAATCGCTGCTCAGGCGCCTGCGGTTTACGCTCTTCGAATTTTTCAGCCTGCAGCAATCCCTGCCCAGGCGCATGGAGACCCTTCTGGGCCAGGCCGAACAGGGCAAACTGACCTTTGGATTCCGGCACGAAAACCTCGGCGGCCTGATTCATACCCTGGACAGCATCATCAACCGGCTCACCTTCGGGATCATCATCGCCGCCATGATCATCGGCTCCTCCATGATCATCACCACCGGTATCGGCCCCTTTCTGTTCGGATTTCCTGCCCTGGGCGTAGTGGGCTACCTGATTTCCGGCGTCCTCGGGCTGTGGCTGGTCTTCACGATCCTGCGGCAGCGCAAATATTGAGCCGGCCCAAAACCAAGGAGTGTTCATGCCAGATCCCCCGCTCTCATCCTGGTTGCACCGGCGCCTTTATCACGCCCATCCCACCAACCTGCTGTTGACCAGTTACCTGGCGACCATCGTCATCGGGAGCCTGGCCCTAATGCTGCCGGCGGCCACCGTAGGCCGGGGCATCGCCCCCGTCGACGCCCTGTTCACCGCCACCTCGGCCGTGTGCGTGACCGGCCTGATCGTCGTGGACACGGCCACCTGTTTCACCAGCTTCGGCCAGGCGGTGATCCTCTTTCTGATCCAGATCGGCGGCCTGGGCATCATGACCCTTTCCGTGGCCCTTTTCCAGATCATCGGCAAACGGGTGGTGTTTCAACAGCGCATGGCCATGCAGGAAGTCTTTTCGCATGCACCCCGGGAAGACATCTACGCCCTGATCCGATCGGTCCTCGTCTTCACCCTGGCGATCGAAGCGGCCGGCACCGTGCTGCTCTTCGCCCACTGGCAATCGACCTATCCCTGGCCCGAAGCGCTCTTCAAAGCCGTTTTCCATTCGGTCTCCGCGTTCTGCAACGCCGGTTTTTCCCAATTCAGCAACAACCTGATGGATGAACGCACGTCCATCCTGGTGAATCTCACGGTAGGCGGCCTGATCGTGCTGGGAGGCATCGGATTTCCGGTGGTGTACGAGCTTTTCCAGCGGGCAACGGGCCGCCGGAGCGGCAAGGTGTCCCTGCAGACCAAGAGCGTCATCGCCACCACCATCGGACTGACCGCCGCCGGCGCGCTGGTGCTGCTGATTTCGGAGCGCTCCCTGACCGGCACCCTGGGGTCGGGGCAGGGGATCATGGCCGCCCTTTTCCAATCGGTGACCTGCCGCACGGCCGGTTTCAACACCCTGGACATCGCCGGCCTCAATACGGCCACCCTGCTTTTCATGATGTTCCTGATGCTGGTGGGCGCCTCGCCGGGATCGTGCGGCGGCGGCATCAAAACCACCACCCTGGCCGTCCTGGCCACCTTTTCGTGGAGCCGGCTGATGCGGCGCAAGTGCGCCAACCTTTTCGGCAAGACCCTTCCCCAGGAGACGATCGCCAAGAGCATTTCGGTGCTGGTGTTCTCCCTGGCCGCCGTTTGCCTGGCCGTCTTCCTGATCCTGATGTTCGACCCGGACCATGGGGCGCGCATCTCGGGCAACCGCCAGTTTTTGAGCTTTCTTTTCGAGACCGTATCGGCCTTTGCCACGGTGGGCCTCTCCATGGGCATCACCGCGGCGCTTACGTGGTCCGGCAAACTGGTGATCATCGTGTTGATGATCATCGGCCGCGTGGGCGTGCCCGCCTTCACCTATATCATTGCCGGCGGCGGGGCCACCAAAGGCGTCCAGTACGCCGAAGAGAACATGATGATCGGATAGCAAAGAAAGGAATTCCCATGAAACGATTCGCCGTCATCGGCGCCGGAAGTTTTGGATACTACGTGGCCAGGGCCCTTTACGAGAACAAGAACGAGGTGATCGCCATCGATCGCAGCAAGGAGCGGGTCCAGGCCATCGAACCCCACTGCACCAGCGCCATCGTGCAGGACGTCACCGACATGGAGGCGCTCAAGGGGCTGGGACTCAAGGAGATGGATGCGGTCATCGTCAGTACCGGGGCCAACATCAAGCCGAGCATCCTGATCTGCTTTCACCTGAGCCGCCTGGGCATCAAGCGCATCATCGTCAAGGCCGAGGACGACGACCACGGCGAAATCCTCAAGGAGCTGGGCGCCACCGAAATCATCCGGCCGGGCATGGACATGGCCCAGCGCCTGGCCTTGCGGCTCACCTCGCCCAACATCCTCGAGTTTCTGCCCCTGGAGGAAGACTACACCATCGTCCAGGTCGACCCGCCGCCCTCGTTCATTGGCAAGACCCTCAAGGATCTGAACCTGCGCAAACGCTACGAAGTCTACATCATCGCCGTCAAGGAACTGGTGCCCGAACGCTTCAGGATGGTGCCCGACGCCGATTTCACCATCAAGGACAGCGATGTGCTGATCATGTTGGGCCGCGACGGCGATTTGAAAAAAATCAAGGAGCTGAAATGACGCCGGCCGGCCTCGCCCAGAATCCGGGCATGACCATTTCACTGGCCCTGGCCCTTGGCATGGCGGCCCAGACTCTGGCCCATCATCTCCGGGTGCCCGGCATCGTTCTGCTGCTGGCCGCCGGTGTGGCCTGCGGTCCGGACGGCCTCGGCCTCATCCATCCCGCGGCCCTCGGCCCGGCCTTGGGCATTCTCACCGGATTCGCCGTGGCGGTGATTCTCTTCGAAGGCGGCATGAACCTGAAGTTCAGGCGGCTGCGACGCGCCCAGCGATCGGTGCGGCAGCTCATTCTGCTCGGCGGGGCGGTGACGGTCGTCGGGGCCGCCGCGGCGACCCACTTCATTCTGGAGTGGCCCTGGAAGAGCGCCATCCTCTTCGGCACCCTGGTCATGGTGACCGGCCCCACGGTGATCAATCCACTGCTGAAACGCCTCAAGGTCAAACGTTCGGTGGCCGTGGTGCTCGAAGCCGAGGGGGTGCTCATCGACGCCCTCGGCGCGGTGGTGGCCGCCGTGGCCCTGGAAGCGGCCCTCAGCCCGGCCCACGGCAGCCCCCTGGTGTGGGGCTGGCATGTGGTGTCGCGCCTTGGCTTCGGGGCTCTGGCCGGCGGAGCGACAGGGTTGGCGCTCATGTTTCTCTACCGCTTCCGGCGCATGATCCCCGAAGGCACCGAAAACGTCTTCACCTTGTCCATCGTCCTGGCCCTGTTCCAGGGCAGCAACCTGGTGCTGGCCGAAAGCGGCATCGCCGCCGTGACCATGGCCGGCCTCGTCATCGGCAATTTCAGCACCTACGTTCTACAAGACCTGGTTGAATTCAAAGAAGAACTCACCGTTCTGCTCATCGGCATGCTCTTCGTACTCCTGGCCGCCGACGTGCGCATGGCCCAGGTCGCCGACCTGGGCTGGCCGGCCCTGGGCGTGGTCCTCGTGCTCATGTTTCTCGTCCGTCCGGCCGCCGTGCTGGCCGGCACCGGCATGACCGAACTCAAGTGGAAAGAGCGGGCCTTCATCGCCTGGATCGGTCCGCGGGGCATCGTGGCCGCGGCCGTGGCCTCGTTTTTCGCCGCCGCCTTCGCCGAACGCGGCCTTTCCGGCGGGTACGAACTGCGCGCCCTGGTGTTCCTGGTGATCGCGGTCACGGTGGTCTTCGCCGGATTGACCGGCGGCCCCATGGCCGGCCTCCTCGGCCTGCGGCGCCCCAGTCAGGCGGGGTGGGTGATTCTGGGCGCCGGTTCCCTGGCCCGGGCCGTGGCCAAGCTGTTCAAACAGACCGGCCAGGAGGTGGTGTTGATCGACTCCAACGCCGACCACTGCAAGGCCGCCGAACAGGACTGCACCCGCGTCATCTACGGCAACGGACTGCAATCGAGGAACCTGCTGCGCGCCGAGATCGACACGCGCCGCGGGGTCCTGGCCCTGACCGCCAACGACGAAGTCAACTATCTCTTCGTACAGAAGGTCAAGCAGGAGTCCAAAGAGATCCCCCTCTATGCTGTCCTGAAGACCGACACCGCCTCCCTGACCGTCAAGATGCTGCACCAGGCCGGCGCCCATCTGCTCTTCGGCGCCACCGCGGATGTGGAGATCTGGCAGCGCCGCTTCAACAACGAACAGGTGTACCTCGACATCTGGCAGCCCGCCCCGGACACCATCGGCGAGACGAACGGCGATCCGCCGCTGGCCGGTTACAGCGGCAACGGCCTGCTGGCCGCCGCCGTGCGCCGCAACGAGCGCCTCATCCCCTTCGGAGACGGCATCCAGCTCAAGAAAGGCGACCAGGTCTGCTTCCTGGTCTTCGAGCCCGAACAGAAACCGGCCGGTGAATTTCTGGAAAAAGCAGGCTGGCAGCGCATCGGCCAGGCCGACCGGGAGGCTTTCACCACCTCGACGTGCGCGCTCGAACCTTGATGGCCATGTGAAAAGTCGTGACCAGGGCAATCATCTCCATCAACTATGTCATGGCCGACAACTCCCGTATCAACGCGTCGATCTGATCCCGGTCCAGGTGTTTTTCGACGATTCCGCCGCCCGGATGGGCCATCTTCAGGGTGCAGCCCGTGTCGGTGCGGGTCACTTCCCAAGCCTTGCCCCGGGGCATGGTCACCTCCGGCGCCAGCCACTCGTCGGCCTCGAACTCGGCGATCTGGATCAGTACCCCGAAGGCATGCCGGGGATGGATGAACAGCTCCTTCCAGTAGGCATCCGGATACTCGTTGTATCCGAAGTAGGGAATCCCCGCCGCGTCCAATGTTTTTTTGGCGGCCTCGATGTCGAGGGTCTGCATGGTGATGTGGTGCACGCTGCCCTGGCGATCCGCGAGAAACGGGTCGAGGAAACTGCCCGCCTCGGTGGCGTGCAGCAGTTCGATGCGGCTCAGGTCGCCCAGGGCAAAGCTTTGCCAGACATACTTCATCCGGTCGTCACGGGCCGTGGCGCAGGGAATGGCGCCCAGCACCTTCTCGAAAAAGGCGCGCGCCGCGGGGTAGTCCTTCACCGCAACGGCCACATGGTCAATTCGTGAAATCATGATGATCCTTTCATGGCTGGCGCTCCCATATGTGCGATTTTGAAAGTGGTCGATAGATCCAAACTTTGAAGCAAAAAAGCATCAATCCCATGTAGGTGTCAAGCCACAAAAATACGCCCGGACCGAAGCCCGGGCATCGGTTTGAACATTCGTATCGCGGGTGCACGGAAGATGCCGCTCACCTTGCAGTCCGGATCGACGTCGTTACGGCGAAAGGCAGGGTTAGCGCTGCCCTAGTTGAACTTTTCCCGCAGCAGCCGCTTGAGGATCTTGCCGGTGGGGGTGCGCGGGATCTGATCCGTGAAAACCACCTGCTTGGGCGTCTTGAATCGCGCCAATTTGTCCCGGCACCACTCCCTGAGGGCGTCCTGGGTGAGGCTCTCGCCCTTCTTGAGCACCACGATGGCCTTGACGGCTTCACCCCACTGTTCGTCCGTGACGCCGATCACCCCGACATCGGCAATCGCCGGGTGGGCCAGCAGGCACTCCTCCACCTCGGCCGGATAGATATTCTCTCCGCCGGAGATGATCAGGTCCTTCTTGCGGTCCAGGATGTACAAAAAGCCGTCGGCATCCATCCGGGCGATGTCGCCGGTATGGAGCCATCCGTCGATGATGGTCTGGGCCGTGGCCTCGGGGTTGTTGTAATAGCCTTTCATAAGGTGGGTGGTGCGCATAAGCACCTCGCCGGGTTGGTCAGGGGCAACGGGTTTTCCTTCCAGGTCCACCACCCGGATATCGGTGTGGAAGAACGGGGGGCCGCACGATCCGGCTTTCTTGATCGCCCACTCCGCGTCGATGACCGAGGCCGGGCCCGTGCATTCGGTCAAACCGTAGAGTTGGCGCACCCCCATGCCCTTCTCGGCAAAGGCCTGGATCAGGGGCACGGGCACGGGCGCTGCATAGACCAGGGCCAGCTTGATGGTGGACCAGTCGAAGGTTTCGAATTGCGGCACCGATCGCAGGAACATCAACACCTGGGGAACGGAGCCGAACCAGGAGATGTTCTCGGTCTGAATCAGCTTGAGAAACTCGGCCGGCTCGAAGGCGCGCTGGAAGATCATGGCAGAGCCGAAGTGCACGCACATGGGCACCGGCGCCAGGGCGCCGATGTGGAACAGCGGCAGCGGCATCAGCATCCGGTTGCCGACCTCACCCAGCGTGGCCTTGAGATTGACCGAGGTGTGGTAGTAGCCCAGGTGGGTCAGCTCGGCCCCTTTGGGCCGGCCGGTGGTGCCCGAAGTGTAGAGGATGGTCAGGGTGTCGTCATCCCCGCCGACGTGCTCGGGTTCGTCTGCCGGGGCGGTATCGATGACTGACTTGTAGGCGCCGGCCCACGCCGGAGGGCTGTCCATGATGCCGATAAGGGTCTTGGCCGGGATCTGGGCGCGGATGGCCTCGGCCACCGGTGCGAATTCCTTGCCGAAGATGAGGGCTTCCGCGCCGCAATTATTGGCGATGTAGGCCACCTCGGGCGGTGCCAGGCGATGGTTGATCGGCACCATCACCACCCCGATCTTGGCCAGGCCGAAGAAGAGTTCCAGGTATTCGGGCTCGTTCAAAGCCAGCACCGCCACGCGGTCCCCCGGTTTGATTCCCATCTCGCGCATGGCGTTGGCGACCCGGTTGGCGCCGTCGTTCAACTCCCGAAAAGAACGCCGCACATCTCCGACCACGAGGGCCTCCAGCTTGGGACTCAGCATGGCCCGCTTGTAGAGCAGATAACCGATGTTGATCTTCATGACCCAGCTCCTTTTTTAATGGTTTTTGGTTACACGTCGACCCTCCTGAAGTGGATGGAACTGCCACTGAGTTTAAGACATCAACACCCTAAAACCCTTCGAGCTTGGCGACGATATCGCTCATCACTTCGCTGGCGCCCGCACCGATGGAGATCAACCGGGCGTCCCGGAAGAACCTGGACACGCGCATCTCGTTCATGAATCCCATGCCGCCGTGCATCTGCAGGCAGCCGTCGGCGACCTGGTTGAGCAGACGCCCGCCGATCAATTTACCCATGGAGATCTCCCGGGTGGCGTCCTGGCCGGCCATCTTCATGCGCACGATGTGATAGGTGAGCTGCCGCAGGCACTCGATTTCGCTGAGCCAGTCCACCAGCCGGTGGCGCAGCACCTGCTTTGTGATCAAAGGCTTGCCGAAGACGACGCGCCCCTTGATGTAGGCCACGGTTTCGCGGATCATCTCTTCCGCGCCGATGTAGCAGATCGGCAGGGCCGAGAATCGCTCGTGCTGAAACTGCCGCATCTGGTAGATGAAGCCTTCGCCTTCCTGGCCGATGAGGTGATCGGCCGGAATGCGCAGGTCGTCGAAGTAGAGCTCGGCCGTGTCGCTGCTGCGCATGCCCAGCTTGTCGAGTTTCCGGCTGATCTTGAACCCGGGCAGATCGGTGGGGACCACGAAGAGGCTGAACGAATGATATCCCGGCGCCTCGCTGGTGCGGGCCAGGAGGGTCAGAAAATCGGCTTGGGTGCCGTTGGTGATATAGGTCTTGGAGCCGTTGAGCACATAGGTGTCGCCGTCCCGCCGGGCGAATGTCTTCAGCGCCGCCACGTCCGAACCGGCGTCCGGTTCGGTGACGGCGATGGCGCCCACCATCTCACCGCGGATGGCGGCGGCCAGGTACTTCTCTTTCAGATAATCGCTGCCGAACTCGGCGATGGCCGGCGTCGCCATGTTGGTCTGCACGGCAATGGCCATGGGCACGCCGCCGCAACGCGCGCGGGCGATCTCTTCGAGCATCACGGTCTCGTACCAGTAGTCGAGGCCTTCGCCGCCGTACCGCTCGTCGTAGCGAATGCCGAGGAACCCCAGTTCCCCCATCTCCTTGAACAGATCGTGAAGCGGCGCGGCCCCCTTCTCTTCCCATTCGTCGATGAACGGGTTGATCCGCCGGTTCACGAAATCCCTTATGGCTGCGCGCACCTGCTCGTGCGCTTTGGTGAAATACAGATTCTGGCTCATGCGGCTTCTCCCTGCTTCTGCTTCCGGTCGAGGTTGAAAGCGGCCAGGAAGCCGCCGTGAATGGCGTCCTGGATCTTGCGCGGTCCGGTGCAATCGCCCACGGTCGTAAATGGTATTTCCTGGGCCGTCAGACGCTCGGCCAGGGTGTTGACCGGACACGAGCCCGAGGCCACGACGACCTGGTCGAACGCCCGATGATGCGCCGTGCCGTCCTGTTCCCAGGCCACCGACAGGGCGGTCAATTCGGTGACCCTCGCGCCGGTTTCGATGGTCACCCCGTACTGCTTCAGGCGTTCGAACAGCACCCAGCGCGTGGAGCGTCCCACATCGCCGCCGGCCCGGGGCAGCATTTCGAAAACCGTCACCCTGGAGCTGCCGTTGAAGACCAACTCGCGCAGCCGCTCCTCGGAAGCCGCCCGGTAGGTGAACAGGAAGGCGAGGGTTTCGGCGGAGATGGTGCCCTTGGCGGCTACGAAAAGCGCGGTTTCAAGTCCCACGGCGCCGCCGCCGATGATGGCCACCTCGCGGCTCAGGGGCGGGTTGTGGCGTAGCACTTCCCAGGCGGTCAATATGCCTTCGGCGTCCGCGCCGGGTATGGGCGGCCGCAGCGGTGCGGCCCCGGTGGCGGCGATGACGTGGTCCGGCGCCTGGGCGCGGATCAGCGCCGCATCCACCGGCGTGTTGAGATGCACCGGGATCTCGAGCCGGTTGAGCATGGCCCGGTAGTAGCGGATATACTCGAGGTACTCCTGCTTGTGCGGCGGGGCGCCGGCGAGCCAGAGCTGCCCGCCGATGTCCGGTGCCTGTTCGAAAAGCTCCACCCGGTGCCCCATCAGGGCGGCGGTGACGGCCGCCTCCAGGCCCGCCGGACCAGCGCCGGCCACCAGAATACGTCGCGGCGTGTCGGTCTTCTCGATCACCCGCTCGGCCTCGAATCCGGCCCGGGGATTGCCTGCGCAAAAGACCGGCTGGCCGGTGAACACCTGGTCGGCGCACCCCTGACCGCAGGCCGTGCAGGGCCGGATTTCGGCGGCGCGCCCTTCGAAGGCTTTCTGAGGCCAGAAGGGATCGGCGATGAGCACCCGGCCCAGGTTGACCATGTCGGCACACCCGTCGCGCAGCAGTCGATCGGCCCCTTCTGGATCGGAGATACGGTTGGAGGCCATCACCGGCACGGACACGGCCCGCTTGATGTTCAAGGCCAGGTAGGCGTAAGCGCCGCGCGGCAGCTCCATGGGCAATTGGGGCACCCGGGTCTCGTGCCAGCCGCCGGTGACGTTGATCACGTCCACGCCCGCCGCTTCATACGCCCTGGCGATGGCCGGCGTTTCCGAATCGGTGTTGCTGCCCGGTACGAAGTCGTTGCCGGCCATGCGGACGCCGACGGGAAAGTCGTCCCCCACCGCGGCACGCACCTTTTGGATGGTCTCGCGGGGAAAGCGCGCCCGGTTCTCGAAACTGCCGCCGTACGGGTCGGTGCGCTGGTTTTTGAGCGGCGACCAGAACTGGGTGAGCAGGTATCCGCCGCTGGCGATGATTTCGACCCCGTCGAAACCGGCTTCCCGGGCGCGCCGCGCCGCCGCGGCAAAGGCTTCCTGAACCCCCAGAATGTCTTCGAGGGTCATCTCCCGGGGGGTGGTCCGGGAGTATTTGGAGAATACGGCCGATGGGGCCATGGGCGTCTGGTTGTCGATCAATATCGGGTGCGAATAGGCGCCGGCATGGAAGAGCTGGATCCATGGGCTGGCCCCTTCGCGGCGGATCATGTCGGTGAGGCGCTTGAAATCAGGAATGGCGCCGTCGTTGTCCAGGGTCAGCACGATAAAACCGGCGCCGATGACGTCGACCCCCACGGGTCCCACGGTGACGATTCCGGCACCGCCCCGGGCGATCTCCTGGAAGTAATTGAAATAGCGGTCGTTGAGCCGCTGGTCATGGGAAAAGGCCAGGCCGAGGGCCGGGTAGGCGATGCGGTTTTTGACCTCCAGCCGGTTGATGCGGATGGGGCGGAACAGATAGGGATACATCCAAACCTCCTGGCAATGGCTAAGTATGGTGCTTCTGAATGACCCGGGTCCCGGGTGCCGGCCCCAGGGTGGGCGGCCCGGCGAAGCACTGGGCCACTGCCATCCACTGGCGGGCGACATCGCCGACCACCACCAGGGCCGTGTCGTCCACGTGCCGCCGCTGGATCACCACCTGGCAGAAGTCCACGACCGGGCCGCTGATGCACTGCGAGGCGGCCGCATCGCCCCAGGTCCAGATTTCGCCTGAGGGCGCGGCCAGTTCCACGCGCACGGGCGTTTCCGGCACCGCCATGCCCCGGTTGGCGAAGCTCCATCCGAAAGTCGTGACCCCCAGGTGGGCGATATGGCGCAACCCCGGGCTGACGGGCCGCTCGATGGCCAGGGCATCGTAAATGTCCTGGCCGTGGGCCCAGGTTTCCATGAGCCGGGCGCTGGCGAACGAGCGCGCGCTCATGGGCGGCCCATACCACGGCAGGCGGTCTTTGGGGTCCAGACGAACCAGGGCGTCGACCAGTTGCCGCCGCTCCCCTCGCCACCAGGCGAGCAGGTCGCCGATGGACATGGCCCGTCCCTTGGCCAGAGTGATTTCCGTGGCTTCATCCATATTCTTGATCCGGCCCAGATCCTCGATCAGGTGGCGCTGGAACGCCTCGGGATCCGTGGCTGCCAGGCGGGCGGTGTGGTCGAAGTAGGCCAGGTGGCAGATTTCGTCCTTGACCGTCCAGCGGCCGCACGGTGCCAGGAGTTGCCACTGGTCCGGGGCCAGTCCGCTCACCAGGGCGTCCAGGGTATCCTGCTCCCAGGCCAGGTCGGCGCAGATCGCTTTCATCCAATCTCCTTTACTTCAGGCCCTATTTGCTTCCGGGCTATTTTGGTTCCGGTCAACCTATTTTGATTCCGACCAGCTCATTTTACTTCCTAATGGGTCACCAGGATCGAAACGGGCATCTCCACTATTTTGGCCCGCAGATATTCCCCTAAAGTCTTGGCCTGGGGGTCGCTGCGCACCGATGCCGCCACGCCGTCCCCCAGCAGACCGCGGATGTAGAAATTGACCGCCAGCAAATTGGGCAGTTCGTAGCGCTCGATGGGCAAGGACGCGCAATCGGGAAGCAGCCGCTTGAGACGCTCGATGGTGAGAAAGCGTCGCAAGAACGCATAGGCTTCCGGGGTCTGCGCCCAGATGCCGAGATTGGCGTTGCCGCCCTTGTCGCCCGACCGCGTGGCAAAGGCCCGCCCCAGAGGCGCCCGGACGGTCGGGCCGCCGGGGACCGCCGGGATGTCCGGGATGGGGGCCGACACCACGAAGGGTTCATCGGCACCGGCGGCTTCGACCACCACCGCCGGCCGGTCGTCGATGCAAATCGTCTGGTGGATGTGGCGATTGGAGACCAACGCGGGCCAGTGCACCACCGCCGGCGCGCCGTTGGTGGGCGGCGACGTCAAGGTGAAGCCGGGGATGTTGGCCAGGGCCATCTCCACCACCTTGGCCGAAAACCGTTTACCCACCTTGTCGGCATCCGGATCCATGACCGTGATGCGCAGGAAGGCGAAGGCCTCGTCGTTGGTGGCCGGATCGATCTTTTCGGCGTGCACGAGCTGCACGTCCACCGTTCGGAACCGCTCCCGGCCGCCCAGGCTGTCGAACAGGGTGTCGGCGACGATCTCGGCCTTGCGGTCGATGTCCAGGCCGGTCAGCACCACGGTCATGGTGTTCTTGTAGCCGCCCAGGGTGTTGATGCACACCTTGGTGGTCTCCGGCGGCGGTTCGCCCCGGGTGCCTGCGCCCCGCACCCGGTCGGGCCCTTCCTGGGTCAGCGACAGGGTGTCGATCCGCACCGCCACGTCCGGGGTCAGGTAGGTCGGTGCCGCGATTTCATAGAGCAGTTGGGCCGTCACCGTGCCCACCGACACCAGGCCGCCGGTGTCCGGATGCTTGGTGATGACGAAGCTGCCGTCCGGATGCATCTCGGCGATGGGAAACCCTACGTTGCGGTAGGAGGGCACCTCGTGGACGAACGAATAGTTGCCGCCCGTGGCCTGGGCGCCGCACTCGATGATGTGACCGGCGGCATAGGCCCCGGCCAACCGGTCCCAGTCGGTGCGTTGCCAGCCGAAGCGCCAGGCGCAGGGGCCGGCCACCAGGGCGGCATCGGCCACCCGGCCGCAGATCACGATGTCGGCCCCCTGCGCCAGCGCCGCGGCGATGCCCCAGGCGCCCAGGTAGGCATTGGCTGTGATGGGAACGGCGCCGGCATCGGCCAGGGACACCCCCTTGTCCAGGTGGGTGAAGGGTTCACCGGCCTGTTGGAGCGTTTTCAGACGCGGCATCAGATCGTCGCCTTCGATGTAGGCGATTCTGGGCGACAACCCCAGCGTTTGAACGGTGGTCTTCAGTGTCCGCGCCAGGCCCGCGGGGTTCAATCCACCGGCGTTGGCCACCACGCGGATGCCCTTCTCCAGGCATTGGCCCATGACCGCTTCCATCTGTTTGAGGAAGGTGGGCACGTAGCCGCCCTCAGGCGACTTGAGCTTCTTCTGGAAGAGAATCGCCATGGTCAGTTCGGCCAGATAATCTCCGGTCAGCACGTCGATGGGGCCGCCCTGGACCATCTCCCGGGCCGCCGACAGGCGGTCGCCGAAAAACCCGCTACAGTTGGCGATGATCAGTTTTTCAGGATCGCTCATGCGGATCATTCTCCTTTGAATCGGGGCGGGCGTTTTTCCAGAAAGGCGGTGATGCCTTCCCGGGCGTCCCGGGTGCCTGCCACCTCGACCAGTTGGCCGCCGAGGAAGCGCACGGCTTCGGCCAGGGGCATCCGTTCGGCGGCGGCAAAGGCCGCCTTGCCCAACTTGAGGCCGATGGGGCTCTTGGCCGCCAGGGCGGCAAGCACCATGCCCACCTCGGCGTCGAAATCCTCCTCCGGCGCCACCCGGGTGACCAACCCCATCTCCAGGGCTTGGGCGGCGGTGAGCCGCTCGCCGAGCAGGATCATCTCCATGGCCTTCTTGCGGGGCACGTTACGGAAAATCAGGGCGCCGATCATCATGGGAAACAACCCGACGTTGACCTCCGGGGTGCCGAATTGGGCCGACGCCCTGGCGATCACGATGTCGCAGGCCAGCATGAAGCCGGTGCCGCCGGCCAGGCAGTGACCGTTGACGCGCGCCACGGTCGGTTTGGGAAATTCCGCCAGTCGGCTGATGAGCCGGGCATAGCTGTCGAAGTGGCTTCGACGGTCGGCGTCGTCCTGCATGCCGCCGCCCAGGTCGGCGCCAGAACAAAAGGCCTTGTCGCCGGCGCCGGTGATACAGACCACGCGCACACCGTCATCCGCCTGGGCCTGGTCCAGGGCCGAGTGGAACAGGACCACCGCTTCGGGCGTGATGGCATTGCGCGCGGCGGCCCGGTTGATGGTCACGGTGGCCACCTGCCCGTCGACTTGGTAGATCAGATCCTTTTCAGCCATGAACCGCCCTCCTTGATCGTTTCGACGATCATTACGCCGATTTTTACGACGCCCGTGACGACGCCCCTCCGGCGGATGGCGCCCCTGGCGAATCGGCCGCCTCGGGTTCGATATCCACCAGCACCTGCTTGGGCGCCACTTTCTCTCCTTCGGCCACGTTGATCCGCGTGACCACTCCGGAGTAGGGTGCAGTCAGGGTGGTGTCCATCTTCATGGCCGACACCACCACCAGGCCCTGCCCCTGTTCGACCGTCTGGCCTGCGGCGACCAGGATCTGGGTCACCACCGACGGCATGGGCGGCGTAACCGTCTTGGGCCCCGCTTTGGACCCTGACCGGGTACGCATTTGCGGCGCGCGGTCGTCCGACAGGAAAAAAGTGCACCCCTCGATCATCACCGCCTTGCCCTCGGCGGTTTCGACAGCGAACGCCGAGGTCTGGCGGCCGTCCACGATCAGGTGCAACCGGTGCTCGGAAATGCGCTCGAACACCACATGGGCTTCCCGATCGCCGAAGTTCGCGATAAACCCGCTCTCTCCGGACGGTTCCACCGCCAGGGCGATGGTCTCTTCTTTGTATCTCAGCTTCCAATCCATGCAGCCGATCCTCCACTTTCCGGTCCTGGTCGATGGCGGGCTACAGCCGCCAATGGTTCAACGTGTGCCAGGGGCCGGGATGCGCCGCAGTCGCAGCCACCGGCCCTGCCGTACGCGCCCGGGGCGCCATGGCATCGGCCGCATAGGCCATGGCAGCCAGTTCCAGGCGCTTGCGATCCGGCGCCCAGTCGGCGAAATGGGCGGCGATGAAATCAGTATAGGTCTCTCCGGCCTGGAACGGCGCCGAGGCGAGCACATCGAGCAGAAAGTCCATGGGCGTCCGCACCCCCAGCACCACATAGGATGTCAGGGCCCGGATCATCCGCCGGATGGCCAGCTCCCGGGTTTCCGCATGGACCACCAGCTTGGAGAGGATGGGGTCGTACTCCACCGGGACCTCGCTCCCGGCATAAACCCCGCAGTCGTTGCGGACGCCCGGCCCGGCCGGTTCCCGCAAGAATGCAATCCGTCCCGGCGACGGCATGAAGCGCTGCTCGGGGTCTTCCGCATAGATGCGGCATTCGATGGCGTGGCCCCGGCCGCGCACCTCGTCCTGGGTCAGGGCCAGCGGCCGGCCGGCGGCGATCTCGATCTGGTGGCGCACCAGGTCCAGGCCGGTGATCATCTCGGTGATGGGATGTTCCACCTGCAGGCGCGTGTTGACCTCCAGGAAGTAAAAACGGCCGGCCGGGTCCAGGATGAACTCCACCGTGCCCGCGTTCACGTAGCCGGCCGCCCGGGCCGCCGCCACGGCCGCCTGTCCCATCTCGGCGCGCAGCTCGGGGCTCAAGGCCGGGCTGGGGGTCTCCTCGATGATCTTCTGGTGCCGGCGCTGGATCGAACACTCCCGTTCGAAGAGGTGAAGGATTCGGCCCTGGCCGTCGGCCAGGATCTGGAACTCCACGTGCCGCGACTTGGGCAGAAATTTCTCCAGGTAGATGGTGCCATTGCCGAAAGCGGCGGCCGCCTCCCGGGAGGCCGCCCGGCAGGCCTCGGCCAGGTCGTCGGGGCGCTCGACGATGCGCATGCCTTTGCCGCCGCCGCCGGCCGATGCCTTGACGAGCAGCGGGAAGCCGATCCGTTCGGCAGCGGCCGCCCAGGCGCCGGGGGCGTCGGCCGCCTCGATCATGCCCGGTATGATGGGCACCCCGCCCGCCTGCATGATCCGCCGCGCCGTGAGTTTGTCCCCCAGGCTGCGGATCACCTGGGCCGGCGGACCGATGAAGACGATCCTTTCCCGCTCGCAGCGTTCGGCGAAGTCCGCATTTTCGGCCAGAAACCCATAACCGGGATGAACGGCCTCGGCGCCGGTCTGTTTGGCCGCATCGACGATGCGGTCGATGTCCAGGTAACTCTTGGATGGCTCGGCGGGTCCGATGGGCACCGCCTCGTCGGCCTCCAGGGCGTGCAGGGCGTGCCGGTCGGCATCGGAACAGACGGCCACCGTGGCGATGCCCATCTCCTGGCAGGTGCGCATGATCCGCACCGCGATCTCTCCGCGGTTGGCGATCAGAATCTTTTTAAACATGCGGTTCCCCATGGGATTGGCCTCTGCTGTCGGGCATGGGTTACAATGAATGTTACATGCGGAAAATGCCGTAGCCGTGTACATCGCTGCGCAAAGGCGCGTTGAGGGCCGCGGAAAGGCCAAGCCCCAGGACGTCGCGGGTCTTGGCCGGATCGATGATCCCGTCATCCCAAAGGTTGGCGGTGCTGTAATAGGCATCGCCCTCCTTGAGGGCCGCCGCGATGACCGGCTCCCGGATGGCCTCGACCTCCTCCCCGGTCATGGGCGGCTGGCCCGCCCTCGCCCGCTGGTCGTTCTGCAGGGTGATGAGCACGTCGGCCGCCTGGCGGCCCCCCATGACCCCGATCTGGTGGTTGGGCCAGGTCCACAAAAACCGAGGCCCGTATGCCCTTCCGCACATGGCGTAGTTGCCGGCGCCGAACGATGCGCCCACCATGACGGTGAACTTGGGGACCGTGGCCGTGGCCACCGCGTTGACCATTTTATGGCCGTTCTTGGTGATACCCCCGCGCTCGTAATCCCGGCCGATGATAAAACCGGTGATGTTCTGCAGGAACACCAGGGGAATCTGGCGCTTATCGCACAACTGGATGAACTGGGTGCCCTTCAGGGCGCTTTCGGAAAAGAGGATGCCGTTGTTTCCCAGGATGCCCACCGGGTAGCCGTGAATGTGGGCGAAACCGCAGATCAGGGTGGCGCCGTACATCTCCTTGAACTCGATGAACTCGCTGCCGTCCACGATCCGGGCGATGATTTCCCGGCTGTCGTAAGGTTCCGAAATATCCCCGGGCACGATCCCGTAGATCTCTTTAGGGTCGTAGAGGGGCGGCCGGGGCTCCCGGGCGGTCAGGCGGGCCTTGGGGGTGTCCGGCAGGTTGGCCACCAGCCGGCGCACGATCTCGATGGCGTGGGCGTCGTCTTCGGCATAGTAATCCGACACCCCCGATTCGGCACAGTGCACCTCGGCGCCGCCCAGTTCGTCGGCCGTGACCTCCTCGCCGGTGGCGGCTTTCACCAGCGGCGGGCCGCCCAGGAAGATGGCGCCGTGGCCCCGGACGTGGACCACCTCGTCGCTCATGGCCGGCACGTAGGCCCCGCCGGCCGTGCACAGGCCCATGACGGCCGTGATCTGGGGGACGCCCATCTTGCTCAGGATCGCCTGATTGTAAAAGACCCGCCCGCCGTCGTCCACATCCGGAAAAATTTCGGACTGCAGAGGCAGAAAGGCGCCCGCCGAATCGAGCAGATTCACCATGGGCAGTCGGTTCTCCATGGCGATCGTCTGGCTGCGCAAGGTCTTCTTCACGGTCATGGGATAGGAGGAACCCCCTTTGATGCCGGGGTCGTTGATCGACAGGAGCACCTCCCGGCCGGAGACCATGCCGATCCCGATGATCACCCCGGCCTTGTGAATCGTGCCGCCGTACATACCCTTGGCGGCCAGCGGCGCGATTTCGAGAAACGGGGTGTTGGGGTCCAGGAGCAGATCCAGCTTCTTGGGCGTCGGCAGTTTGCCGATTTCTTCCAGCCGCCTCAGCGCCTTTTCCGGACGTTCGTTCATCGACCGGCTCAATTCCACGTTCAAATCGGCCACGCGCGCCGCCATGACCTCATAATTCTTCCGATACCCATCCGATTGGGTGTCGATGCGGGACTCGATCACATGCATGGTGTCGCCTGTCTCCTTTTGGGTGCCTGCGCTGTTTGCCGGGAGATGCGTGAAAAGGGATGGACGATGGCGATAACGCTGTGATTCAGGTGCAAAGGCCCATCCCTATCAGGGGAAGGGTCTTTCAAGGTTGGTGCCAAACATCGGGATCGAATCTTCAGGTTGATTTAACAACGAATATGAATCGACGGGAATCGATTGACGCCCGACATGTTTCAATTTATGCTTAACGCGAATGAAATATGTGAAACATCAGAGAAACAACATTGAAACACGAGGAGCGATCTCCATATGCCGCCCAACGCCGTGAACTCCCGGGACAACGTCAACTTCAAGCGGATCCTCGACGATCTGAAGATCAGTTACTGGCTCACCGATCTCAACTTCGTCCTCCTGGACGTCAACGAGACCTTTCTCGAATTTGCCGGTGCCAGCCGGAAGAACTTGATCGGCCGGGACATGCGCACCCTGATCAGCCGCGAAGAGATTCAAATGGTGGAGCATAATGCCAGGCTGCTCAAGGAGGGGAAAAAAACGGTCCAGTACGAACTCTACATCTACGGACCGCGCAACCGGGAAAAGATTCCGATCCTGTTTCACCAGTCGCTCAACACCGACGCCAACGGCCGACCGGCCACGGTCAACATCCTTCTGGTGGATATCAGCGAACAGAAACGCATGCGCGACGACCTGGAAAAAGAGAAGCGTATGCTCCAGAGCATTCTCTTCGGCATCCGGGATTGCGTCTCGATCTTCGATGAGAACGGACGCTACATGTTCGGCAGCCCCGAGAGCTTGACCCTGCATGGCGGCCGCACATCGCCGTTGGTGCCCCTGGGCGCCAAGGGTCCGGTCGAACTATCCATGACCGCGGCTGGTCAAACCCGCCAGTTTCTGGGTGAGATCCGCCCGATCCACGACCACGAAGGCCGCCTGTTCGCCCATGCCGAAACCCTCACCGACATCACCGACAACGTCCGCCTGGCCGAAAAGGAGCGGGAGTTGTTTCACTTCAGGCGGCAGAAGCGACGCAGCGACTTGCAGACCGAAATGATCGGCAGCGGACGGGAGATGGAGGCGGTCTTTGAAACTATCGTGCGCTGTGCGGAGGTCGACTCCAGCGTTCTGATCACCGGGGAGACGGGGGTGGGCAAGGAGGTGGCCGCCCGTGCCATCCACGGCCAGAGCCATCGTAAGAACAAGCCCTTCGTGGCCGTCAACTGCGGGGCCCTGCCGGAAACGCTGCTCGAGTCGGAGCTCTTCGGCCATGTAAAAGGCGCCTTCACCGGGGCGATCTCGGACCGGGCCGGCCTGTTCAGGGAGGCCCACGAAGGCACGCTCTTTCTGGATGAAATCGGAGAGCTGGACACGGGCATGCAGGTCAAGCTGCTCAGGGTGCTGCAGGAACGCAAGGTGCGCCCGGTGGGCTCGGACCGCTTCTATCCGGTGGACGTGCGCATCATCTGCGCCACCAACCGGGATCTGCAGGCCGGTGTCCGCCAGGGAAGATTCCGGATGGATCTCTACTACCGGGTGGCGGTGATTCCCCTGGTCCTTCCCCCGCTGAGGGAGCGATCGCAGGACATCCTCCGGCTGGCGGGCCACTTCATCGACAAGCACCAGAAGAAAGACCGCCGGCATCTGAAAACCCTCAGCCTCTCCGCACGGCAACTGCTCCAGCAGTACCCATGGCCGGGCAACATTCGTGAACTCGAGAACGCCATGGAGCACGCCCTGGCCATGAGCCGGGAGATGGAAATCACGCCCGCCTGCCTACCCCTGCAGATCCTCTATCCCGAAAGCCAGGCGCCGATGGCTGCCCAGGAGTCCCACTTTGCCGGCCTCCTGAACGATCCACCGAAACGGCACGAACGCGAGCACCGCGCCATCGTGGACGCTCTCGCCAGGCACGACGGCCACCTGGGCGACGCGGCCGAGGAATTGGGCATATCCCGGGTCACCCTCTGGCGGAAGAGAAAGAAGTACGGATGCATATCATCCGTATCGCGATAAAGCTGAAAAGATAATGTCACTTGGGGGCATCAAAAAAACGCCCCGGCCGAAGCCGGGGCGTTTGATGTATTTACATATCCTGGTAAAGCTTAGAACAGGCCGCTCACCTTGCCGGTAGCCGGATCGACGTCGATGCGGCGGAAGGCCGGGTTGGAGCTGGTGCCGGGCATCAGGCTGATGGTGCCTGCGCAGGGGCACAGGAACTTGGCGCCCGAGTAGATGAGGACGTCGCGGATCGGCAGACGCCATCCCTTGGGCACGCCCTTCTTGACCGGGTCGTGGCTCAGGGAGAGGTGGGTCTTGACCATCATGGTGGCGAAATCGGCGTACTTGGGATCGTTCTCCAGCATCTCGGCCTTGGCGGCGGCATCGGGCAGCCAGTCCACGCCGTCGGCGCCGTACACTTCCTTGGCGATCAGGTCCACGCGGTCGCGCAGCTTCATCTCCAGCGGGTAGAGGAATTTAAAGTCGTTGCCTTCCTCGCAGGCTTCGATGACCGCATCGGCGAACTCCAGGGCGCCTTCGCCGCCCTTTTCCCAGTGCTTGGACTCGGCGCAGCGGGCGCCGGCGGCTTCGGCCGCCTTACGCACGATGGCGCACTCGGCGTCGGTGTCCGTATAGAAGCGGTTGATGCAGACCACCGGGTTGATGCCGGATTTGCGGATCACGCCGATCATGTGCACCATGTTCTCGACACCCTTTTCCACCAGGGCCAGGTTCTCCTTGGTGTAGGCATCGTCCAGGGCCTTGCCGGCCACGACCTTGGGACCGCCGCCGTGCATTTTCAGGGCGCGGACGGTGGAGGTCAGAACCGAAACATGGGGCTTCAGACCGGAGAAGCGGCACTTGACGTTCCAGAACTTCTCGAATCCGATGTCGGCGGCGAAGCCGGACTCTGTGACATGGTAATCCCACAGCTTGAGGCCCACGCGGTCGGCGATGATCGAGCTCTGGCCCACGGCGATGTTGGCGAACGGGCCGGCATGCACCAGGCAGGGCTGATATTCGGCCGTGCTCATGAGGGTGGGGTTGATGGTGTTGCGCATGAAGGCGGCCATGGCGTTGCCCACTTCCAGGTCGCGGCAGGTGACCGGTTTGCCGCTCTTGTCGAAGGCCACGGTGATATTGTTGATGCGCTCTTTCAGGTCGGCCAGGTCGGTGGCCACCGCCAGGATGGCCATCAGCTCGGAACCCACGGCGATGCCGAACTTGGACTGCATGGTGTAGCCGTCGGTGCGGCCGCCGAGGCCGATGACGATGTTGCGCAGGGCCTGGGCGCAGAAGTCGATGATCCAGCCCATCTCGACGCGGGTGGGGTCGATGTCCAGCCTGCGCATCTTGGTCAGGCGGGCCAGCTGCTCGTCGTTGTAGTTGCGCTCGTGCTGCATGCGGGCGGTCATGGCCACCATGCCCAGGTTGTGGGCGTTCATGATGTCGTTGATGTCGCCGGTCAAACCCAGGGAGAACTCGGTCATGGGGATCAGCAGGGAGTTGCCGCCGCCGGCCGCGGTACCCTTGACATTCATGGTGGGGCCGCCCGAAGGTTGACGCAGGGCGCCGCCCACGCTCTTGCCGCGGGCGCCCAGGCCTTCCATCAAGCCTAACGAGGTGGTGCTTTTGCCCTCGCCCAGCGGGGTCGGGGTGATGGCGGTCACTTCAATGTACTTGCCGTCCGGTTTGCCTTGCAGGCGCTTGATGATTTTCAGAAAATCCAGTTTGGACAGGCGGCCCATGGGCAGCATCTCGTCCGCTTCAAGACCCAGCTTGGCCCGCCACTCCTCGGGCATGGGCATGTTCTTTTCCGCTTCTTCGGAAATTTGCCAGTCGGCCATCTTTGTCGCATCGTAAGCCATCGATCCAACCTCCTTTTAAGGGTTTCGTTATGAGAATGACGGGCGCATGGTCCTGAGTGCGCCGGGTGATTGCGTGGTTGCGAGCCGCATGGAAACCTTTGAAGTTGTGCAGCAGGAAACGCCGGCGGTTTAGACTTCTTACATGGTGCAAACAGTGCGCTCCTTAGCATGCGACCGCAAATTTGGCAAGCGCAAACGGGAGGAACCGGCGATTCTCACTGAATGCCATTCATTAAATTCGGCGTGGGTGGAGGGTGCTGATTTTATGGCATGGACCGGGCGGCCGCGTTGATGCGGTCCTGCCGGTGAAGCCGGGCGTAGAGCCCGCCGGCGGCCAGGAGTCGGTCGTGGGATCCCTCTTCAACGATGCGCCCCTCATGGAGCACTACGATGCGGTCGGCCATGCGGGCCGTGGAGAGACGGTGGGCCACGATGATGCAGGTGCGCCCGGCCATCAGGTTGTCCAATGCGCCATATATGGCGGCTTCGGTCTGGGAGTCGATGTAGGAGGTGGCTTCGTCCAGCAGGATCAACTGCGCATCGCGTGCCAGGGCGCGGGCGATGGTGATCAGCTGGCGTTCGCCGCTGGAGAGTCCGCCGCCGCCCTTGTCGAGATAGGTATCGAGACCCTGGGGCAGCCTTGCCACCAGCTCTTCGCAATGGGCCGCGGCGATCACACGGCCCTCGGCGGCCGGATCGACCTCGTCCGAATCAGGGAAAATGTTTCGGCGCAAGGTGGCGGAAAAAAGAACCGGCTCCTGGGTGACCAGGGCGGTCAGCCCCCGGAGGCGGCGCGGATCGATGCGGCGCACATCGAAGCCGTTGATGCGCACCTGTCCGGCGGTCGGGTCGTAAAAGCGCTGCACCAGATTGAGCACGCTGGTCTTGCCCGCACCGGTGGGGCCGACCAGGGCCATCCGCTGGCCCTGGCGAAGCTCGAGGCTCACGTCGCGCAGCACCCATTCGCCCGGCGTATAGGCGAACGAGACACGGTCGAGGGTCAGCCGTTCGAGGACCAGGGGCGTCGATGGGGAGGCAACCTCGGCGTCCGCATCCTGGGACAGCCGTTCGTCGATATCGAGCAGCCCGAAGATGCGTTCGGCCGAGGCCATGGCGTTTTGCAGGACATTGTAATTTTCGGCCAGGTCCCGCATGGGTCGGAAAAACATCCGGATGTAGGAGATGGCCAGGACCAGGACGCCCAGAGTGATGTGGCCGCCCAGCACCTGGTGGCCTCCGTAGAGCACCAGCACGGCCAGCGTGGCGATGCCCAGGGCCTCGATCATGGGCATGAAGACGGCGAACACATGGATCTCCTGCATGCCCAGTCGATAATTCTCTGCATTGAGGCGCTCGAAGCGTTGCCGGTTGCGCGCCTCCTGCACAAAGCACTGGATGGTCTTGATGCCATCGATGGACTCGGCCATGTGCGTGTTGATTTCGGCCACCTTGACGCGCAGGGCGCGAAACACTCCCCGGGCACGGGCCGAAAAGCGCATGGCCAGCCACACCACGATGGGCAGGACGGCGAAGGCCACCAGGGTCAGTTGCCAATCGAGGGCCAGCAGCACGATGGTGATGCCCGCCAGAAGGAAAACGTCCTTGAACACCATGGAGACGAAGGTGGTGAACAGTTCGTGCATGTTCTGCACGTCGTTGGTGGCCCGCGTGACCAGGCTGGCCACCGGCCGGCGGGCAAAAAAGGCCATGCTCTGCCGCTGGATATGCGCATACAGCCGCATGCGCAGGTCGTGCATGATGGTGTGGCCGGCCCGTTCCATGATGACGCGCTGGAAAAAGGTGAGTCCGAACTCGGCCGCCACAAGGACGAGAAAGACGACCACCGCCCATCCCAGCCCCCGGATGTCGCCCCGCCGCAATGCGGCGATGTCCTCCGGCGATAGATGCGCCAGATCGTCGTAGGCGATGCGGGCCGTATGGCCGTCGGTCGCGAAGAGATCGGCGTGCGCGGATACGATGGCGCGCGCCTCGGGCGTGGTCAACGGCACGGTGAGATAACGGCTCGCCTCTGTTTCGCTGGCACCGCCAGTCGCACCCGGAGCAACATCGCCGCTGTTGGCCGGCGGCACGATGTAGCGGTCGATGGCGATTTTGCCGAAATAGGGCAAGGCCAGCTCGATGAGCGTCAGGACCACGACCAGGGCCACCGACCCCAGGAGCATGCGCCGATGGGGCCGCACCAGTGGCCAAAGCCGACGGATCAGGGCCGGATCGTAGGGCTTGCCGCTGTGCCCCTCTTCCACATAGCCGTAATCAGCGCGCATGTTCCAACTCCTGCAGACCATGGACCCGGGCGTAATACCCCCCGGTGGAAAGCAGCTGCTCATGGGTGCCGGCCTCGACCAGGCGGCCGTTGTCCAGGGTGACGATCTGGTCGGCAAACCGCACGGCCGACAGCCGGTGGGAAGCGATGAGAATCGTCTTGCGGCCGGCCATGCGCCGGATGGCCGCCACGATGACGGCCGCGGTCTGGGTATCCACCTGGCTGATGGGATCGTCGAGCAGCAGGATGGGGGCATCGACCAGCAGGGCCCGTGCCAGGGCGATGCGTTGCTTCTGACCGCCTGACAGCAGGACTCCCTTTTCACCCACGCGCGTCTCCAGGCCGGCCGGCAGATGGGCCAACGTTTCGGTCAATCCGGCATCGGCCGCAACCTGGTCGAAACGGGCGGCGCAGTCGCGGGGGCAGCCGAACATCAGGTTCTCCCCCACTGTGCCGGCAAACAAAAAGGGCTCCTGGGGCACATAGGCCACCTGGCGGCGCAAGTCGGCCAGGTCGATGTCGCGCACATCCATCCCATCGATGGTCAACCGGCCCCGGGTGGCATCGTACAGCCGCGGCACCAGGCTCAGCAGGGTGCTCTTTCCGCTGCCCGGCGCCCCCACGATGCCCAGCACCTCACCGGGTCGGATCTCGAGCCGGATGTCGGACAGCACCGCATGGCGCGGATCTCGATCATAGGAGAAGGTGACGCCGTCGAACACGATGTCTCCCCGGACCGACGGCAGACGCTTGGCTGAGGAAGCATTGCGGATTTCGGGCTGCTGTTCGAAGATGGCGCCGAGGCGTTGCAGCGAGGCCCCCCCGCGCTGGATCAGGTTGGTCACCCAGCCCAGGGCCATCATGGGCCAGGAGAGCAGGCCGAGGTAGCTGATGAAGGCCACGAAATCGCCGGGCGTGATCTCGTTGAGGATCGCCTTGCGGCCGCCGAAATAGAGCACCACCGCCAGGCTCAGGTTGGTCAGCATGACCATCAGCGGGAAGAAAACCCCGGTCACCCCCACAAGCCGCATGTTCTGGGCCACATAGTCCCGTGACACGCTCTCCACCGCCGCCAGGGACGCCCCTTCGGCGTTGTGCGCCTTGATCATGCGCATGCCGGCCAGACGTTCCCGCACCGCTTCGGTCAAGTCCGAGAAAGCGGCCTGCACCCCCTGGTAGCGATGGTGCAGACGGCGCCCGAGCAATCGTGCGCTGAGCACCACCAGCGGCATGGGGATGAGCACGTAGAGGGTCAATTCCACGTGGATATAGAGCATGAAGCCGATGGCGGCGGCGCCCAGTACGATGGCATCGTTGAGCGCCACCAGCCCCATGCCGGCGGCCATGCGCACCTGCTGGATATCATTGGTGGCGTGGGCCATCAGGTCGCCGGTCTTGGTCCGGTCGAAAAATCCGGCCGACAGGGTCTGCAGATGGGTCAGCAGGCGGTTGCGCAAATCCGCCTCCAGGTACCGCGCCGTGCCGAGCAGGCAGCGCCGCCAGACATAGCGGAATCCGCCGATGAAAAGCGCCAGGACGGCGATGGCCGCCGCATAGCGCAGCAAGCCGCTCCCGCTGGCGCGCAGCAGGGTCAGGTCATCCACCGCCCACTTGATGACCCGCGGCACCATGAGCTGCAAGAAATCGACGATGATCAGGGAAACCAGTCCCAGGGCGATGACGCGCCAGCGTGAAACGAAATAGGGTTTGATGAGTTCACGGGGTTTCATGGGGACAGAAGTTTAAAGTGTAAAGTTTAAAGTGTAAAGCGGAGGTATTCTGTCGATTTATAACCAATGTCGTTTGCTTACTGCATATAGACGCTCCAATTTTGGGGGATACACTCAGCCCCAAGAATGTGGGTTTATGGTAACGGACGGTAGGACCACCCGAATCTCGTCGGGGCGAGTTTTACAGCCTGCCCCGCAACCTCCGCTCGAGTTAAGAATGACGACACGTTACATCGCCATCAATTTTAAACGATAGAATTCCTTCACTTAAAACTTAACACTTCAAACTTTAAACTTATTCATCCCTCGACCATCGCCTTTCCGAAAAAACCAGGTGATAACCTAAGACGCCCGCCGCCATTGGTCAACACCTTGTTTTGGCTTATTTTTCTTTCATGACGCCGATTGACTTCGACCGGGCGGCTTGTTAAAAGGGGCCGAGAAAGGAATCCTATGGAACCGGGTCAGGTCGTTGAATATATCGAAAGCCAGAAAATATTGTGCGCCGTGGTGCTGGAGGCGAAAAATCTGCGGTTGCGGCTCCTGTCGGAAAACAACCGCGAGGTCAAGCTCTCGGCCGGCCGGCTGCTGCACCGCTCGACCGAACGGCTCGACCCGACCATAGGGCGGGACAAGCTGACCGCCCGTCTCAAGGAAATCGCCGCCCGCAGAAAGGCGTTGAGCCTCACCGTGGATATCCAGGGGCTGTGGGAGGTACTGCAGGAAGAGCAGGCCGCCGTGGACCTGACCACCCTGACGGCACTCAGCTTTCCTGAGCATGCCAACAGCGAACAGGAATCGGCGGTGATGCGCGCCCTGTTCGACGACCGGCTCTACTTCAAGTTCGGTCCCGATCAATTCCATCCTCACCCGGCGGCCAAGGTCGAGGAGATGATCGCCCAGCGCGCCCGCCAGGAACAGGAGGCGCGCCTCGTGGAGCAGGGCGGCGCCTGGATGAAGAGCGTCCTGTCGGGTCCGGCGGCTGCCGGTCGGCCCGAACTGGCCGACGGCATCGTTCCGATCCTGATCTCCTACTACCTGTTTGAAAAAGAGAGCCCCCGGCGAGATCTGGGGCGGGACATGATCAAGCGGGCCGGGGTCGGTTCCATAGAGACGATCTTCGACTTCCTGGTCAGGATCGGTGTCTGGCAGCCCAATGAAAATCTCGATCTGCTGCGCGAGGGCGTCACGGATGCGTTTCCCGAGGCGATCCAAAAGCGCGCCGCGTCCCTGGCCGACCATCCGCCGACGGCCGAAGAGGGCCGGCGCGATCTGCGCGAGCTGGCCTTGATGACCATCGACGGGCCGTCGACCCAGGACTTTGACGACGCCTTGAGCATCACCCCCAAGGGCGATCACTTTGTGATCGGCATCCATATTTCGGATGTCGGCCATTACCTCGACCGCCACGATCCCATCGACCAGGAGGCCAGGGGCCGCGCCAGTTCCATTTACATGCCGGACCGTAAGATCTCCATGCTGCCGGAACCCTTGTCAGTGGGCATCTGCAGTCTCAAACAGGGCCAGGACCGCCCGGCCATCAGCACCCTGGTGACCCTGACGTCCAACGCCGAGGTGGTGGCCTACGACATCGTGCCCAGCCTGATCCGGGTCAGCCGGCAGCTCACCTATCAGGATGCGGACGCCTTGACCGAAACCGACGCGCAAATGCGCGCCTTGCACGCCATCGCCCAACACTACCGCAGCCGGCGGCTGGACGACGGCGCCCTGATCATCGAACTGCCCGAGATCGCCATCCGCATCGATGCCAATGGCAAACCGGTGGTGACGCGCATCGAACGCGAAAACCCCTCCCATCTGTTCGTCTCCGAGCTGATGATCCTGGCCAACAGCCTGGCCGCCCGCTTCCTCAGCGAAAATGGGCTCCCGGCCATCTTCCGCTCCCAGGCCGAACCGCGCGAGCGCCTTTTCGACCGCGACCAGGGGTCCCTGTTTCAATCCTGGATGCAGCGCAAGCAGATCAACCGCTTCAACCTGAGCAGCAGCCCCGAACCTCACGCCGGCCTGGGCGTGGCGGCCTACGTCACCTGCACGTCACCGATCCGCAAATACTTCGACCTGGTGACCCAGCGTCAGCTGCGGGCGGCACTGGGCCTGGAGAAGCCGTACCAGGCCGAAGCGATAGATGCGGCCATCGCCGCCCTGGCCGAACCCATGGCCCGGGTCGGCCGGCTTCAGTACCGCCGCCACCGCTACTGGCTGCTCAAATACCTGGAGGGCCGCATCGGCACCAAGGAAGAGGCCGTCATTCTGTACAAAAGGCGCGGCACCTATTTCATCCTGCTGCCCAAATACCTGATCGAATGCCCGCTGGCCGGCGCCGAAAACATCAAATTCAAGCCCGAAGACCTGGTCCAGGTCACCATCCAGCATGTCCATGCGCGCAAGGATGTCATCACGGTCTACCTGGGATAGGAGAAAGGGCCCGGCATGTTGCCCATCACCGACACAGTGGCCATCCCCCTCGGGGAAATCGACATCGAGGCCATCCGCGCCCAGGGGGCCGGCGGCCAGAATGTGAACAAGGTGGCCTCGGCCGTCCATCTGCGATTCGATATTCCGGCATCCTCCCTGCCCGAGCCGTTCAAGGAGCGCCTGCTCAAACTGAACGACCAGCGCATCACCCGGGAAGGGGTGGTGGTGATCAAGGCCCAGGAGTTCCGCAGCCAGGAGAAAAACCGTGCCGCGGCCCTGGCCCGCCTCCAGCAACTGATCCGCAGGGCGGTCGTCACCCCCAAACGGCGACGGCCCACCCGACCGAGCCTCAAGGCCAGGCAAAAACGGGTGGACCAGAAGGTCCGCCGTGGGCGCATCAAGGCGCTGCGGACCAAATTCGAAATGGAATAGGCGCGTTGCACCGAACCGATGCCACGGAGACCGAAAAATGAGCCGACTCTTTACCCCATTGCAAATAAGATCCATCACCTTCAAGAACCGCATCTTCGTCTCGCCCATGTGCCAGTACTCCTGCAGGGACGGGATGCCCAACGAGTGGCACCTGGTCCACCTGGGCAGCCGGGCCGTGGGAGGCGCGGCCCTGGTCATCGTCGAAGCGACCGGCGTAAGCCCCGAGGGGCGCATCTCACCATGGGATTGCGGCTTGTGGAACGATCGGCAGGTCGAAGCCTTCAGACCCATGACCGCGTTCATCAAATCCCAAAATTGCGTGCCCGGCATCCAACTGGCCCACGCCGGGCGCAAGGCCTCCACCGATGTGCCCTGGCGCGGCGGTGGAACGGTCGCCTTAAACGACGGCGGTTGGCAACCCATCGCGCCCAGCCCCCTGCCCTTCAGCAACGCCTCGCCCATGCCGCGGGAGATGACCACCGAAGAGATCCAACAGGTCGTGGATCAATTCGCCGAAGCCGCCACCCGGGCCCTGGCCGCCGGCTTCGAGGTGCTGGAACTGCACATGGCCCACGGCTACCTGCTGCACGAATTCCTGTCGCCGCTCTCCAACCGCCGCACCGACCGCTTCGGCGGCGACCTGGAAAATCGCATGCGCCTGCCGCTGATGGTGGCCGAGGCCGCCCGCCAACAGTGGCCGGCGCACCTGCCGCTCTTCGTGCGCATCTCCTGCACCGACTGGGTGGACGGCGGCTGGGACCTGGACCAGTCGATCCAATTCTGCCGGCGGCTCAAGCCCATGGGCATCGATCTCATCGACTGCTCCAGCGCCGCCTTGGTGCCCCATGCCAAAATCCCGGTCGCGCCGGGCTTCCAGGTGCCTCTGGCGGCCGCCATCCGCAAAGAGGCCGACATCGCCACCGGTACCGTCGGCCTCATCACCCAGCCGGTGCAGGCCGAACAGATCCTGGCCACGGGGCAGGCCGATGCCGTGCTGCTGGGCCGCGAAATGCTGCGCCAGCCTTACTGGCCCTTGAAGGCCGCCCGGGAGTTGGGCCAGGACATCGACTGGCCCGACCAGTACGCCCGCGCCAAGGTTTAGGCCACAGGAGTACCGTTCCATGTTCGAGATGCACATCTTACTGACCGGCCTCATCATCTTCGTCGCCAGAATCTGCGACGTCTCCATCGGCACGGTGCGCACCATCATCACGGTTCAGGGCCGCACCACCATCGCCTTTTTTTCTGGCCACCTTCGAGATCACCATCTGGGTCCTGGTGGCCAGCGCCGTCATCAACCAGGTCAAGGAACAGCCCCTGCTGGTGCTGTTCTATGCCCTGGGGTATGCCACCGGCAATGTGGTCGGCATCGTCGTCGAACGCAAGCTGGCCTTCGGCCTGATCATCCTCAAGGTGATCACCCCCGATACCGGCCGCCAACTGGCCGACAGCCTGCGCCAGAACGGCCAGCCGGTCACCATCTTCCGCGGCGAAGGCATGTATGGCCCGGTCGAAGAGCTCTACATCGCCTGCCGCCGCAGGGATTTGAAGTGGATCCTCAGCGACGTGCGCCGCATCGACCCGGCAGCCTTCTATGTCATCGAGCAGGCCCGGGACATCAGCAAGGTGCTGCGCCCCACCTATTCCGCCCTGGGCGGGTGGCGCTCGGTGGCCAAACGCAAATGACACAAGCGGCACCTGCCATTCCCCTGCCATAGCACCCCTCTTCATCTGCCATTGAACCTGCATCCAGAATACCTAAATTTTTGTCATAACAATTGATTGTTTTAATGAGTGTCCGTCCACAAATAGGCAAATTGGGTTGAGATCAAGGCGCGCGAAAAATTTAACCGCAGGCATATGGTCGATATTCCGAGGATTAAATTTTTCGCGCAGCGCCGATATCGGGCCAATTGGCCATTTGTGGATGGGCAATGAGAAGGAGGTATCGTGATGAACGCTCATATCAACGACGTGCTCGACCGTATTGGAGAGATTTACCATGACCAGATCGAACCCGACGCCAGACACTACATGGAGGTGAATATCGGCGAAAAAGCCAGAGAACTGGGCTACCATGAGCTGTATGCACCCTTGCGCGACGTTTACGCCGTGGTCCCACTCAAATCTCCGGTGCCCGGCATGAAGGTGCGCATCGACGGACGCACCTTCCTGAACTACCGCCGCCACCCCGCCGGCATCGCCATCCCCGGGCATGTGGCCGAAGCGGCCGGGAGGGGGTTCGATAGATATACGGCGCGGGATAGTATGATATTGAATTTTGGATGAGGCCCGGTGGGGCAAGTTATAAGGGATAGTTTAAAGTCTAAAGTGTAAAGTTTGAAGTGAAGGTATTCTGTCGATTATAAAGAGGGGAGGAAAACGCCCGCCTAACCGACATCTAACGATAAGCTATCACAGACCTCATGAAATAGTTGCTAAATGCGCAAAGTTTGGTAATAGGGAATGCCAACGGTTTTTGAAGATCCGCGGCCGGATTCCAGACCGTACTATCTCGCCTGTCGATGGTTCGTCCAGGAGTGCGCCCGCGGTATAACCTAAGTGGGGATTCCCCGCAAAAGATCCAATCCCTTAAAGGAGGAAACATGAAACAGGTTTGTGCAAAAACTCTATTGGTAGGCGCGGTCTGCGCGGCGATGGTGTTTGCCGGCATCAATCCGGCCTGCGCCCTGGAGGCCAAAGTGAGCGGGCAGATCAACCAGATGGTGATGTATGCGGATGATGGGGATCAGAGCGACGTCTTCATCACCGACAACGACGCCTCCTCGACCCGCGTGCGCATTACCGGCTCCGAGCAGTTCGGCCAGGTGAAGGTCGGTATGCAGTTCGAAATCGAGGCCCAGCGCAACGCATCCAATCGGGTGACCATCGATCAGGATAATGATGGTGCTTTCGAATGGAACGATCGTTGGTTCAATGTCTATTTCGACACCCGCTTCGGTATGTTCGAAATCGGGAAGGGCGACACCGCCACCAACGGCACCCTCGAAGTGGATCTCTCCGGCACCTCTGTGGTCACCTATTCGGACATCAACACCACGGGCGGATCGCTTCTGTGGAAAAATGACGACGGAACCTTGTTTGGAGGCGGTGTCGACATCGGCGATACACGAAGCAATTTTGACGGCATTCTTAGCCGTGCGGAACGCGTCCGCTACAACACCCCCAGCTTTGCAGGCCTTACGCTCTCCGCGAGTGCCGCTAACGGAGGTGCCTATGACGCCGCCCTGTGGTACGCGACCGAATTTGGCGGAAACAAACTGGCGGCTGCTTTAGGTTATGCCAACCCCCAAGGTCAGGCCGATACCGTGGATGCCCAGTGGGGTGGTTCGGTCTCCTGGTTGATGCCCTTCGGCCTGAACTTCACCGTGGCCTACGGCCAGCGTGACTTCGAAGCCAGCGGCCGGGATGAAGCGGTCAGCTACTATGCCAAACTCGGCTACATGTTCGACATCCATGCCTTCTCCATCGAATACGGCGAAACCAAAGACCTGTTTGCCGAGGGAGTTGACGCCTCGAACTATGGCGCCGCTTACGTTGTGAAGCCCTGGAAGCCGATCGAGCTGTATGCCGCCTATCGCATCTACATGGCGGACGTAGATGGCGTTGGCGACCCGGAAGACATCCACGTGGCCGTGGCCGGTACCCGCATCAAGTTCTAAGCGAAGGCTCAATAGTACTTCAAGACAGGCGTAATTCTGTAATTAAAACGGCGATCCTCACCTGGTGGGGATCGCCGTTTTCTTTTGGCCGCCTACTATTTAAAACCTTAAGGAAACATAGCGGGCGGGCATAAAGCCCGCCCCTACATATTCACGGCAAAAAATAGGATAGCGGCAGTGCACGCATTCCCTCATCCGCCTCTTGTCTTTCCAACGCGAAGAGTTTGGATATTATGCTGCCGGTCGGTCTGCACTACAGCCACCCTCCAATCGACAGAATTCCTTCACTTTAAACTTAAAACTTTACACTTTAAACTTCTTCTTTTCCCTTTAAACAAACTCAACCCCAAACCGAACCGTATACCGCGCCAGCAACTCCCCGACCTTCGCCTCGATCGCCGCGCGGTCGGCGCCGGCCGCGGCCTGGATGCGGATGGTGGCCAGGGTGCCGTGCACCTTGTCTTCGGACACGCGCACCTCGATGGATTGGGCGAGATCTCCCAGCTGGGCGAGCTCCTGCTCGTAGGCCCGGCGGATGGCGTCCCAGCGTAGGGCCGGTTTGAAGACCTTGCCCACGGCCGTGAGGGGGATCTGATCCACGATATAGACCGCCTTGGGGATGGCGGCGCGCTCGCCGATGTGGCTCTGGGCCCACTGCACGATGTCGTTCTCGCTGATCCCGGCATCCTGGGCCAGCGCCACGTAGGCCACGGGCACCTCGCCGGCGTGGGCGTCCGGGCGCCCCACGGCCGCCACCATGTTGACCCCCTTCATTTTGTACAGGGGTTCTTCGATGGTGGCCGGATCGATGTTGTGGCCACCGCGGATGATCAGCTCCTTCATGCGGCCGGTGAGCCAGAAGAAACCATCCTTGTCCATGCGCCCCATGTCGCCGGTGTTGAACCATCCCTCTTTGACCCACAGCCCGCGGTTGTGGATCTCTTCCACGTAACCCTTGAAAGCCGTGGGACCGCTGATGCAGACCGAGCCGATCTCGTCGATCTCGGCGTCGCGCAGGTAGCGGCCGTCGGCGTCCAGGATCATCACCTTGACGTTCTGATAGGGCAGCCGGATGCCGATGCTGCCGATCTTGCGCTCGCCGTCCTTGGGGTTGACGCACGAGGCGCAGGTCGATTCGGTGAGGCCGTAGCCTTCCAGGATCTTCATGCCTGAATGGGCCTCGAAGCGCCGGAACAGCTCGACGCTCAGCGGCGCCGCCCCGCAGATCAGGTACTTGAGCGAGGAGATGTCGGCATCGCCCACGGGAATGTCCAGCAGCACCGAGAGCACGGTGGGCACGCAGGAGAAGAAGACGGGTTTGTAATATTCCACGATCTTGTAGAAATTCTTCATGATCGAGGGGTTGCGATAGCCTGACGGGGAGAGAATCACCACCTCGCCGCCCAGGGAAAAGGGCAGCAGGCCCGTGACGCAGGTGCCGTTGCAGTGGAACAGGGGCAGGCCCACCATGACCGCCTCGCCCGGCTGGAGTTCGGCGGCGGCTTTGAGCCCCCAGGAGAGGGCCACTTCGTTGAAATGGCTGCGCCTGGCCAGTTTGGGCCGGCCTGTGGTGCCGCCGGTGTGATAGAGGGAGGCGATATCGTCGGGCGCGATCTGCCGATCGAAGGTCAGGCGATCGCCCGCATAGCGCTCCACTGTCTCCTCGTAAGAAAAAATCCCTTCGGCCTCGTCCGTGGGGCCCATGACGCGCAACACCTTTTCCAGCGACGGTATGGATTTACGGATCTGCTCGACCTTGGGCCAGATATCGACCCCCGGCATGTCTCCCAGGGCGACCAGGACCTTGGTGCCGGCGGCCTGGCAGATCTCCTTAATGGTGTCGGCCTCCAGCATGGGGTTGATCGGGTTGGCGATGCCGGCCGTCTCCGCACCCCACAACACGAAATGGGTCTGGGGCAGATTGGGCAGCAGGTAGGTGACCACATCGGTCGGCCCCACGCCCCAATCGGCCAGCATGTTGGCCGTCTGGCGGATCTTGGCCATAAACTGGCCGTAGGTGACCCGGATCGGCTCCTGAAAGCGCTCGCCGTCCAGGATAAAGCTCATGGCCGTGGCGTCCGGATTGATCGCCGCGCCCTTACTAATCAGTTCATAGGTGCTTTTTTCGGTCACCCGTTCGAGCAACGGTACCTTTTCGATCGCTTCGATGTCGGCCAGATTGCGAATCGTGAATGTTTCCCCCATGCCTCTCTCCTTCCCGGTTGCTGTTTCGATTGCCAGGTTTCCCATTCGGAAACCGTTTGAGAAAGATTAGTCCAATTCCCTGGCGATCGCCAAGGCAAAAATGAAGAAAGACGCCTGACGATTGATCAACGACACCGATGTTACAACTTGTTACCATTCGTTACCCGCCTGAAAAGCGCCACGCCAGAATGTGCGATAGGGTCCACACACAATCGGAACCGTTTTAACTCCCATCAACAGACCCAAAAGGAGGTCATCATGAAAAAACGTCACATGGTTTACGGCGGCATGGTCGTCGCGCTGGCCGGCATCATTCTCACCGGCGCAGCCTATGGCTACCACCATTTCTATTCACCTGAGGAGCGCATCGCCCATTTGACCGACAAGATCGTCCGGGAACTCGAGCTGGACGAGCCACAGCAACAGCTCCTGCAGGAGATCGCCGCCGCGTTCAAGGAAAAAATCGTCGAGCTGCACACCGGACGCGAGCAGGCCCATCGTCAGGTGATCGCCCTGGTCGGACAGGAGCGTATCACCGAAGAGGAGGTAGCGGCGTTGATGGCGCAGCACCGCGAAAAATTCGACCGCATGGCCGCCTTTGCCGCCAGCCAGTTCGTGCGTTTTCATGCCGCCCTGTCCGACGAACAGCGCGGGCTGCTGGTGCAGGCCATGGAAAAGCACGCCTCGAGCCGTGGCGGTTGCCGCTTGTGGTGGGACGCCAGATAGAGTGCAGGCTTACATGGGATCCGGCCATCGGCGCACTACGGGTCCGGTGGCCGGATCGTCGCAAGGCAGCAATTCTAACTGAATCTGATTCACCTTGAAGGGCGCGCAGCGTGGCATCGGCCATCTGCTCCACCCACGCCGGGTTTAATGAATGGCATTCAGTTCGAATCGCTGACCGTACGGCTTCGAACTTGAAAGGATATGAAAACAATGCCAAAAGAGAATCAATCAAAATTCGATCAGACGCCCGCACCTTATGAAGATCACCCAACCGTCCCACCCCTCCGGCCGACCGGCAAGGCGGCGATACGTCCCCGGGAGGGCGCCCCCGGATGGGTGCCGGAGGGTGTGGACAGCCGATTCTGGTCCCTGTGGCGCGCCCATGTCTTGGCCGGCATCGGCTTGATCGCCGGCTATCCGATGGCCGTTCTCACGCCCGGCGGTCAACCGAGGAAAATGGAGTGATGTGAACACGACCCTGCTGATCATCGACGACGACGAAAAACTCAACCGCTTGCTGGTCAAGTATCTGGAAGGGTTTGGATTCAGGCTGCTGGCGGCCGCCCACCCGGGAAAGGGAATGGAGCTGCTCAAGCAGAAGGCACCCGACCTGGTCATCCTGGACGTGATGCTGCCGGATACCAATGGGTTCGAGGTGTGCAAACAGATTCGTGCGTCGAGCAGCGTGCCCATCATCATGCTGACCGCACGTGGAGATCTGATGGACAGGGTCGTGGGCCTCGAGCTGGGGGCCGACGACTACCTGCCCAAGCCCTTCGAACCACGCGAACTGGTGGCCCGGATCCAGTCGGTGCTGCGCCGCACGCGCCAGGCGCCGGATAACCGCCTGCTCGAGCGCGGACGCCTGACCATCGACCTGGGCCGGCGCCAGGCGATGATCGATGGCGCCCAGATCGCTCTGACCACCAACGAATTCAATGCGCTGTCTCTTTTGGCCAGCCATCCGGGCCGGGTTCTGGATCGCGATGACATCCTGCAGGAGCTGCGCGGCATGGACAGCGAGGCCTTCAATCGTACTGTGGATATTACCATCAGCCGGTTGCGACAGAAACTGGGCGACGATCCGCGCGCTCCCCGGTTCATCAAAACCGTATGGGGCGCGGGCTATGTTTTCGTGGGAGGCGATGCCCAGGATGCATAGGCGGCATTTCAAGCGGTTCTTTCACTCGGTCTTCTTCCGTCTCGTGGCCGTCATCGCGTTGGCCGGCATCCTGATGACCCTGACCGTCATGGGCGGGTTCTACACCCTGCGCCGGAACATGGCCGACGCTTTCCGGCTCAACTTCGCCCAATATATCCACTACCTGGTGCAGGATATCGGCGACCCGCCCGACCGGATGAGGGCCCAGGCCATCTCGGCCCGCACCGGCATGATGATCCATTTCGAGGGGCCCGATGGAAGCTGGACCATTCCCCAGGGAACACCTCTGCCCGATTTCAGCTCTCATCGGCACCTGTGGCACGACAGCCCGAAGGTGCAGGTCGGGGCTGGCCGGGAAGGCCATTTTATCCTTGTGGCCCACGGCGGCGGCCGACTGATTTTCTGGCGATTGAAAAGCGAAGCCTTCGAACGCCAGGCGGTGAAAACCCTGGTCATGGTCTGCATCGTTTTGATGCTGATCCTCGCCGCCGCCTATCTCTACATCCGCCGGGTGATGCAGCCGGTGCGCTGGCTGACCGCCGCCATGGATCAATACGGAGATGGAAACCTGGGCTATCGCATGCCGCTGAGACGTTCGGATGAATTCCAGGACCTGGCCGCATCGGTCAACCATATGGCCGAGCGCATCCAGAACCTGCTCGCATCCAAAGAAAAACTGCTGCTCGACGTAAGCCACGAGTTACGCTCGCCCATCGCCCGCATGAAAGTGGCCGTCGAGTTGTTGGACGACGAGACAACCAGGGCCGGCTTGAGGGAAGATCTGGACGAGATGGAGGCCATGGTGACCGACATCCTGGAGACGGCCCGCCTGCGCCAATCGGCTGCAGGGCTCGACCTGCGGGAAGTGGATATGAGCGAACTTATCCGTTCGGTGACGGCCGAGTTCACCGGTCAAACCCCTGCTGTAGAAGCGGCAACCATCGAAGCGGCCGCAGTGCGCGTCGACCCGCAGAAGGCGCGCACGGTGCTGAAAAACGTCATTGACAACGCAGTCAAATACTCCGGCCCAGAGAGCGGCCCGGTGAAAATCGCGGCCGGCCGGGACGGGACGGAGTATCGCATCACGGTTCAGGACCACGGCATCGGCATTCCACCGGAAGATCTGGACCGTGTTTTCGAACCCTTTTTTCGTGTCGATCCCTCGCGATCCCGCGCCACCGGCGGTTTCGGGCTGGGGCTCAGCCTGTGCAAGGCGATCATGGCGTCACACGGCGGCAGCATCCACATCGACAGCCAACCGGGCCAAGGCAGCCGGGTGACGATCCTGTTCCCCATGCTGAAAACAGATCCAAAAATGGAATAAAACCGAATCATGGAAGCTGGCATTGTTCTATTCTTCTATGTTCGCATCATGAACCGTCGAGTGGATCCAATCTTCAAGCAGCTGAGGCTCCATGACGGATGTCGGAAGAGGGCTCCACCCACACTGGGCGTTGATTTCAACGCCTTGCTGAATGACGGATACGGGGTGATCAATCGACACCACGACCACGATGATATTGGCGTTGGCCTTTGTAAAACGCAGCGCCGAATTGAACCTGGCACCTCGAGATCGGTCTTCATTCTCGAGTTTTAGTCCGTCCAGCAGGCATGCAAATCCATGCAACTTCAAATCCCGGCAGATGTGCAGGGCTCCGTCCACCCTGCAGAGGGACTGGGCCAATTCGATGGAATTGGGCGATGTCAGATCAATGGGATCATCAGGCTTGTGGCCTGCGATCGTTACAGGTGTCCAGTTCAAATCAACGACCAGCGTGCATCCGAAACGGTTAGCTTGGGCATGATGCACGAGCTGCAAGACAATTCTGTAGAGTTGACTTCCGGTTTCGTTATCCAGCTCCGATTCGAGCAATGCTTCTTCGACCTGTACCAGCTTGGCCCGACGGGTGGTGGATTTGAAGCTGCCATCCGAGAAACTGCACACTGCCTCTTCTTTGATGGATACATACCCATACTGACCAAAAAAATATGCCACCAAATAGAAGGCGGGCATCGCCCCCTCGGCAATGCCGATGATGAATATACCGTCAGACACCAAGACCCTCGGGGCGTTCTCCACCGCCTGGAGCAATTTGCACACGTGCTTGAAATTGGCCAATATCGGCAATTCGTTGGCCGGGAAGCGGATCACGTAGTTCAGCTCCTCAATGGATCCTCGCTCGACGAAAACAAGCCTTCCACGCGGCCAGGCATGCTCCTCACGTGTTTTGGATATGCTCAATACCGCGTCCAGAATGGGAAAAATGCGAAGTGGGGTATCCCATCCCAAATGGATATTCATCTGGTCGACGATATAATCTCGAACGGCGTGGGTGGCATACTCTCTTAAAAAGCTTCCGGATATGCCGGTATAAAGCTCGGTGCTGTTGGCCAGATCATGCGACAGACGCCAGGCGGCATATTCAAGCCAACGCTCGGTGGGACCGACGGAGCAGACATCGGGATGGTGCTCGGTAAACCACATCTGGTAAGCCACCTCTCGCGAACGGCTGCCGTAAGAGACCAACCCGGCTAAATGCAAGTTCTTCTCAGGAATAAAATGACCAAACCCCTTCATATACTCCGACAAGGCCGTCTTTGCCTGCCACTCCGCGCGATCCAGGTAAAGCTCTTTGAGGATGGGTTCATGTCCACGCAATAGATGTTGCGGATCGAAAATGGAGGGAGGGTCTTCCGGCTGAACCCTATAAATCACGGCGACACGACTGGCGCCAGAGTAATGAGAAAGACCGTCGCGCAATCCTTCGCCGGTGTCATTTATGCATTTACGAATAAAATTGGAATCGGCCAACGCACCTCTCCGTTTAAGACTTGGTCACAATGGCGTCACTGATCAGGCAGGGGATCTTCGCCCTGAATCACAATTCGATGCGCGTGCCCAAAGCAGCCAGAAATTTCGACATCCACTGGGGATGGGCGGGCCAGGCCGGGGCGCTGATCAAGTTGCCGTCGACGTGGGCCTGATCCACGGCAATATCCATATACTTGCCCCCGGCCCGCGTCACGTCGGGTCCCACGGCCGGATAGGCCGAACAGCTTCTGCCCTCCAGAACCCCGGCCGCCGCGAGCACCTGCGCGCCATGGCAGATAGCGGCAATGGGTTTGCCGGCCGAAGCGAAATGACGCACCATTTCCAACACGCGGCCGTTGAGGCGGATATATTCAGGTGCCCGCCCCCCGGGAATCACCAGTGCATCGTAACGCTCGGCCGCCACGTCGTCGAAGGTGGCATTGAGGGTAAAGTTATGCCCGCGCTTCTCGCTGTAAGTCTGGTCGCCCTCGAAGTCGTGCACCGCGGTCTTGACCGATTCCCCGGCCTTTTTATCCGGGCAGACGGCATGGACCTCGTGGCCGACCATCAACAGCATCTGAAACGGCACCATCACTTCGTAATCTTCAACAAAATCGCCGACGATCATCAATATTTTCTTTTGGGCCATGGGACACCTCCTGTTCCGGCGAAACCGGAAATTTAAAGATTAACGTCATAAAGAAAATCAAACAATGAAGGATGCCTCCGAACTCCGACAAACCCATATCGCAAGTTCTGCCGTTGAAGTCGCCGTCCCGACTGATGCCGCATGAATTTCAGGACTCGCAGAGTTGAAAGGGCCGGTCCAAGGTCGGGGCATATCAACACCATAGCATTTTAATCGCTGGCAGTGGATTTGACAACCGACAGGTTACCTTGTCAGCTATTCTAACTGAATGCTATCCATTAAACCCGGCGTGGGTGGAGCAGGTGGCCGATGCCATGCGAATTTTTTTATCAATCGCCTTTTGGAAAGCATGCCCTTCGGGGTGAATCGCATTCAATTAGAACTTCTGTTACCTTCTTAGACGGAAGGTCGTGCCAAGGCAATCATGTGGCCATTGATGCGCTGCAGATCGAGCAGGAGGCACAAGTCAGACACTCTCAATCGTAAAAAATAAAAGGATCGCAACCTCGCCAGCCCAATCCCCAGTGGCCGCGCGATGTCGCGATCCTTTTCAGTTTCCACCCGTTCCAGAACAGTCTCCGGTCAACCGGAGACTATACCCATTCACAGGGATTAGAAGTAATAGCCGAAATTGACGTTGAAGCGGTACTGCCAGTCGTTGTTCTGATTAGAACCAAAATCACCCGAGTCGCCGATGAAGTAGTTGCCGTCCGACCAGGCATAATCGATATACGTATACCATCCGCCGCTGGCGATGGCCATGCCGGTCACGTTCAGCTCGCTGTCTCTGAGGTCGTTGCCCAACTCATCCCTGCCGTCTTTGATGATGATGCTGTAGTCGTTGTAAAAGGTGATGCTGTCGATGAACGACACCGGGTTGGCCCAAGTGTAAGCGAGGGCTACCGAGGGAATGGTCCCTTCGCTGGCCACCGGGGCGGCATAAACCCATGCCCCCATGCCGATGAGGTCATCGCTATAAGCGGGATCGTCATAGTCGGCATCGTATTTGTACTTCGTCAACTGCAGCATCAGGGCCCAGTTGCCCCAGGTGGTCTTGCTGTGGACAGATCCAGCATAAGCGCTGGTATCGTCGGCATAATCCTCCTTGGCATCGAGCAGCCCGTACTGCAGCGAGACGCCCAGATCGGTGGGCAGGCTGCTTTCTCGGAAAAAGGAGTAGACGGCGCGCAGGTTGACCTGATGTTCCTCTTCGTAAGCGGAATATCCGGTGGGATCGTCCGTTTCGTGGACCATGTCGTAGGAGTAGCGATCGCTCTGGTCGCTGTCGCCGCGGCCGTTGGGTTCGGGCATGGCATAGTAGGCCAGGTCAAGCTTGAGATTGCCGAACTGGGTCATGTACTTGACACCCAGGTCCATGTCGTCGGAGAGCCCTACATAGTAATGTTGATCGAAAAAAAAGTTGTTAGAGGGACCGTAGGGGCCGACGCCGAAGGGCACCCGGTTCACGCCCGCCTGGATCTGGCTCTCCGGCGTGAGCTGATAGCCGACCCAGCCGGTGTGCAAAAAGTGATAGCCGTCGTAGAAGCGATACTCCACCTTGCCAAGCAGGTTGTCGCGCTGGTAGTCCAGGTTAACGCGGAAGGTGTCGAACTCGAAATTACCGTCGTTGTCACCCCGCTGGGCCCTGCCCGTGCCATCTTCGTCATAATCACCGTAGACATAATTAACGCGGATCGCGCCGCCCACCTTCAGGTCGCCGACCTGGAATGCCGATGCCGCTTCGGCACCCAACAATCCGCATCCTAAAACCACTGCCAAAATCCATAACCAAACACTTCGTGTCACTTTCATGGTAATCGCTAGTTCTCCTTTCCAGTTTGATCCATTACTACTTCGCTGCGTTACGGGCCGCCTCGATCCAACCGTTCCACTGGGCCTGGTTCTTGGCGATCCACTCGTCCACGTGACGTTCGATGTCTTTCTGGGATTTCTCCCCTTCGTTCATGCGCGCATTCTGCTCGTTGATATCCGCCAGCTTCAGGCTGAACACCTCGAAGAACTTCCGAGCCGCCGGATTGTCGGCCAGAAACTTCTTGTTGGCCACGATCTGGATGTCGTTGGCCTCGAATCCCATATGGATGGGATCGCTCACCGCACCTTCGAGTCCGGAAACGGCCTTGTCGGCGTCGTCCCTTTCCGGCACATTGATCCACATCACATCCTCGCCCGGCTTGAGTTTGTATGTGGTCCAGTTGGGCGTCCAGGTGTAGAAGAAGACGGGGCCTCCGGACTTGTAGTTGCCGATGGCCGAGGCCATGGCCGCCTCGTAACCGGCCTTGATGGGATTGATGTCATCCTCGAGGCCGTAGATGTCCAGATGATGGGCGATGGCCTTTTCACACCCCCAACCCGGCGGGCAGGCCGTCAGGTCGGCCTTGCCGTCGCCGTTGCTGTCAAAGGCCTTTTTGACATCGTCGCGTTTGAAATCGTCGAGGGACTTGATCTTGAACTTCTCGATCTCCTTCTTGGAGACGAGGTATCCCTGAAGTCCGCCGGACTTGGCGATGTACCCGACCACCTCGGCCTTTTCGTTGAAATCCTTGGGCAGCTGTTCGTCGTGCAGGGGAAACCAGCCATTGGCCCAGTAGTCCACATCGCCTAACACGACCGACTTGTAGAAGATGGGATTCTGAAGGTCTTTGGGCTGCTTGACATCGTACCCCAGCTCCGTGAGTCCCCGGCGCACCAGGGCTTCATTGAAAAAGCCGGTGCTCCACGTGGCCCGCGCCGGTTGAACCTTGATCCCTTTGCCCGGTTTCATCTGCTTGGCGAATACCGGCCCCGGCATCATGGCCAGAGCGGCCCCGACAAACAACACGGTCCATATTGAGATAAACTTGCGCATAACGTCTCCTCCTCTATCATGTTGATTAAAAGAACGGCCCGACCGCGCCTGCAACCGGGTCATCTACCCCCGGCGCCGGATCGATCCGGCTTCACTTTCCGAATGGTGATGCGATCCGATCGGTTCTGTCCGACGGCCTATCGCTTCTGTGCCATGGACTGGGTGATGCGATCGAGCACGATGGCCATGAGTACGATGGCCAACCCGCCGATCACCGCCCGACCGATATCCAGGGTGTTCAGACCCAGCATCACCGGAGATCCGAGACCGCCGGCACCGATGAGGGCCGCGATCACCACCATGGACAGGGCCATCATGATGGTCTGGTTCAGACCGGCCAGAATGGTCGGCATGGCCAGCGGCACCTGAACCCGGCGCAGCACCTGCCAGTTGGTGGCGCCAAAGGCCTGGGCCGCCTCGACCAGCTCCGGATGGACCTGGCGGATGCCCAGGCTGGTCAACCGGATGATGGGCGGAATGGAAAAGATGATCGTGGCCAGGACTCCCGCCACGTTGCCCACCGAAAACAGCATGACGATGGGAACGAGGTAGACGAAGGCCGGCGTGGTCTGCATGGCATCCAGGGCCGGCCGGATCCATGCCTCGAAGCGGTCGCTGCGCCCGGCGACAATGCCCAGGGGAATGCCCACGATGGCGCAGAAAATCACCGCCGACAGCACCATGGCCAGGGTGGTCATGGACTCCCCCCAAAGGCCGAGCAGACCGATCAGCGTCATGGTGATCATGGAAAAGATCGCCAGCGAAATGCCGGAAAACCGCCAGGCCGCTACGGCAATCAACACGATGACCAGAAGCGGCGGCAAAGCGTTCAGACCCGTATCGAATCCGTTCAACGTCTGCTCGATGGGCCACTTGATGGCCTGAAACACATGCCGATAATTGTCTACCAGCCAATCGACGAACTGGGACACCCATACATCCAGGGGAATTACTTTATCTTCAAACATGGGGCACTCCCGCTATGATATGGTTAAGCCGCACTCTCTTGATGGCGGCCATTTTCTTCCATCTGCTCTTCTGTGCGATGCAGCGTTCTCAGAAAACGATTCTTCGACACCACCCCTTTGTACACATTGTTCTCATCCACCACCGGCACCGGCCAGGCTTTCGATGCCACCTCCGGCAATATGTCCTGCATGGATGCGTCTGCTCTCACGGCAACGCCTTCATGAAGATAGGCCAAATCGATGGCGCTGCCCTTGGGAGAGGATTCGATGGCGTTTCGCAGCGACTCGGAAGAGACGACGCCCAGGAATCGATGCTTGGCATCGAGCACATAGCCGTGATCGCGCTCGCTGCTGCTGAGCAGTTCGTGGGCGGCCCGCAGGCTGCCCACCTTGGTCTTGATGATGGTGGGATGCGTGTCGCGGACGATGTCTCCTGCGGAGATGACATTGGTGGGGTCCACGCCCCGGAAGAACGCGCGCACATAATCGTCGGCCGGATTCTGCAAAATTTCTTCGGGCGTCCCGACCTGCACCACCCGGCCGCCCTCCATGATGGCGATCCGATCGCCGATGCGAAGGGCCTCGTCCAGATCGTGGGAGATGAACACGATGGTCCGCTGATCACTCTCCTGAAGTTTGAGCAGTTCATCCTGCATCTCGGTGCGGATCAACGGATCGAGGGCGGAGAAGGCCTCATCCATCAATAGAATATCCGGATCCACGGCCAGACCCCTGGCCAAACCGACCCGCTGCTGCATCCCGCCGCTCAATTGCGAGGGATAAGATTCTTCCCAGCCTTCGAGCCCGACCTGGGCCAGCGCCGCCATGGCGCGCTCGCGTTGTTTGGCTTTGTCCGCGCCGGCCAGCTCCAGTCCGAAGGCGGCATTTTCCAGGACCGTCAGATGGGGCATCAAGGCAAAGGATTGAAAGACCATGCTCATGTTGTGCAGCCGGAATTTGACCAGTTCATCCTGCCCCATTTTCACCACGTCCTTGCCATCCACCATGACCTGGCCGGACGTGGGCTCGATCAGCCGATTGAGCATGCGCACGATGGTCGATTTGCCCGAACCGGACAGCCCCATGATGACAAAAATTTCCCCGGCGTGAATCTCGAAATTGGCGTTGTTGACCCCGACGGTCATGCCCGTCTTTTCGAAAATTTCCGCCTTTTCGAGGCCCCTGGCCAACAGCTCCATCGCCTGATCGGGGTCTGATCCGAAGATCTTGTAAAGATTCCGCACGACGATCTTGGCATCGCTCTCCATGTGTTATGTCTCCGTGTAATTCCGGAACAGGTCGGAAATTCTATTCCGGGAAGTGAATGTCATCGGCCGCCACGGCTTCGCTGGGGCCGAAGGCCCAAACCGGCATGGCCGGCGCCTCCATCATTTGCACCAGCCGTTTGAGCATGGCGTCGATCTGCTCGATATCTTCTGCTTTCAATGCCGCCAGCCCCTTGGAAAACCGCTCCTGGAGCGGCCATGGCATGCCATTGGCCTTGCGGGCGCCGTTCCCCGTCAGCCGGACCAGGATCTTGCGGCGATCCAGTCGGCTGCGCTCGCGAACGATCCATCCTTTTTCTTCCAGCCGATCGATAATGCCGGTCACCGTGGCCTGGCTCAAGTAGACGCGTTGGGCCAAACGACCGGGCGTCAGCTCACCGTCCATGAGCAGTTGCCGCAGGCAGACCAGCTGCGGAACCGTGAGTTCATATCGCTTTCCAAGCTGCTTGTTGTGCTGATCGATGGATCGTATGATCCGTCTCAAGGACAGTAAAATACTGCCTGCATAGTCGGTTTTCATTCGCAAGTCCCGGTGAATGCCGGCCAAGGCTCGCATAAAAAATGGCACGACTTCCCGAAGCGGTATGCCGCTCGCTGATTTTTATTTCGTATACTAAATTTTCGTAAAAAAACCTTTTAACCTATAAATGTTAGAATGTCAATGTCGCGAAATGAGGGCCAGCAGTTCTAACTGAATGTGATTCACCTTGAAGGGCATGCATTCCAGTTGTTTGATAAAAAAATTCGCAAGGCAACGGAGATGGCAGGCCCTGGTGGGGCAGGTGGCCAGGGCCACGTGCGCCTGCGGTCTTAGAGCCAGTTAAATGCAAACGGCGGACAAGCGGCCCAGACTGTTTGAGCGCAGCGAGTTTCTGGGCCGCCCGCCGTGCATTTTACCGGCACTTGACCGCTTGGCGTGTGGCATCGGCGACCTGTCCCGCCCGGGCCGGATCTAATGAATGGCGTTCAGTTAGAATCGCTGAATGAGGGCCAGCGATCAGATAGAGGAGATAGATTGGGTGCAATGGGAAGGGCGTGTTTTTAAAAAAACTCGCTTCAGCAGCGGTTTCTGCAGGAACTCGGATGCAAAAAAGGAATTCGAAGGGATTAATCGGAAAGTGATATCATTGACCGCAGACGGCACGGTAAATATCGACGATCCTATGGGCAATCTGATCGATGGACAGATGGTCGGTGTCGATCTCGTGATGGGCCGCGGCCCGATACTTGGGTTTTCGCTGCGTGAGCACCTCGGCGACCTCATCGGTGAAGCTCTTGCCGCTGGTCAGGGCCGGCCGCTCGCTGCCCCCCGAGATTCGCGATACGATCACGTCCACCGAGGCCTTGAGCCACACCACGCAAGCATTGGCACCGAGAGTGGCCATGTTCTCGGGCCGTTCGATCACGCCGCCGCCGGTGTCGACGACCAGGCGGTCCCGGCCGCTCAGTTCCCGGGCCACCTCGGTTTCCCTATCCCGAAAGCCGGGCCAGCCGTATCGCTCCACGATTTGGGGGATGCTCATGCCTGCCTTTTCGACGATGCGGGCGTCCATGGAGACGCAATTCATCGCCAAACGCCGGGCCACCTCGGCGCCCACCGCACTCTTGCCGGTTCCCCGGTATCCGATCAGGACGATATTCATGGTTTCAAATGGGTCATGACCACCTGCCGCATCACGTCCACTGGCGCATCCACGCCGGTAAACCGTTCGAACTGCAGCACCGCCTGGTTGATAAACATCTCCACGCCGGAGATGGTCTGAAGCCCTCGGGCCCTGGCATCGGCCAGAAGACGGGTTTCGAGGGGCGTGTAGACGATGTCGAACACCACCTGGCCGGAGCGGAAAAGGGTTGGCGGCACCAGGGAGGCGTCCACGTTGGGATGCATGCCCACCGAAGTGCAGTGGATGATGACATCGGCTGTCGCCATGGCCGCGGCCAGGTGGCTTTCGGTGAATGCCTGGGTAGAGACGGGGATTCGGGTGCCGGCCGCCAGGTCCGCGCCGAGCCCTTCGCGCAGGGCGGCGTTGATGTCCAGAATCGAAAGCTGTGCGGGTTGCGCGGCGCGCACCAATGTAAAGGCGATCATGCGCGCCGCACCGCCGGCCCCCAGCATCAGGATGTGACGGCCGTGCAGGTCCACCCCGGCGTCGGTCAAGGCCTTGAGGGCGCCGGGGCCGTCCGTTCCCAGACCGACCAGGCGCTCCCCTTCGTGAATCACGGTGTTGATAGACCCGATGGAACGATCCAGCTCCCCGATCTCGTCCACGTGCTTCATGGCTTCTATTTTATGGGGAATGGTGATGCTCATGCCCCTGAAGTTGCTCAACGCGCGCATGCCGGCCAAGGCGCTTTTCACATCTTCGACCCGGCTGGCCAGGTAGACGAAATCCAAGTGCAGGGCCTGGAAGGCGGCGTTGTGGATGGCCGGCGAAAGGCTGTGGGCGATGGGATTGCCGATCACCATGCAGAACTGGGTGCTGGTGCCGATGGATCGGGGTGAACGCATTGTTGCTCCTTCATCAATCGTTGAAAGCCGCGGATGCAGGCTGCCGAGACTCCTTTTAGATCTTCCCGATAGGCGCCGTCAACCTCCTGCCACACCGGCGCCATCAACATACAATCTACACCTGTACGATATTGCGCAGCGCCCAGATGTTCCTGGCCCGCAGCCACCGCTCCTGGAATTGGGGCTGCTGGACCTGCTTGGCGATGGTCGAAAGGGCGAACAGGTGTTGATTACGCTGGTCCCGCGTGCCCGCCAGTACGACAACCGCCGTGACGCGGGGCGCCAGTTCTGAGAAATAGATACCGGCTTTGCAGCGCGCCAGCAGGATATGAAACGTTCCGGTCCCCTCGATGATGATATGCGGAATCGCAAGGTCCGGCCGCAAGGCAGTGCTGCTCTCCTTTTCCCTTTCCACAAGCAATCCATAGACGGTGTCGGATGAGACGCCGAGCGACTCGGACAACGCCTCTGCCGCACGCCGGAAAAACGAATCCACGTGCATGGGGTCATTGAAATCGAGAATCGAGCTGTTATCCAATGCCTGGCGGTAGCGCACCTTGCACAAATCGCCCTCTCCGCCGCAGGAGATCTCCCGGACCTCCTTCTCCAGCCGCTTAAACACCATCTGCTTTGGCACTGCGCGGCCAACCATACTCAATACGGCGTGGTCACGATTCTCCCCGAACTGCAGCATCATCTGTTCGAGGCTCGGTCTGGACCCCACCACGGTCAGCCAGTCGCCAACCTGCAGTTGGGTGAATCCGCCGCAGACGATCAATTCCCCATGCCGCCGGATTGAAATGATATGAATATCCAGGGGCAGAAGCAAATCGCGCACGGCAAACCCATCAAGGTCGGGATTGCGCAGTTCGAATTCGATCACTTCCCGTCCCTTTTCGAGGCCGAGCAGCAGCGTGGCGGCAGAGGGCGATCGGACAAATTGATCCAGCAGATTGACCACCGCTGTACTCGGCTCGACCACCAGGGCCCCGAGGTGATGGAAACGCCTGGCATGGCTCCTTTCGTTCAACCGCACGACCAGGTTCTGGGCCGTGAAATACTCCTGGGCCAATTCACAGATCCGGTAGTTCTCTTCGTCGGATAGCATGGCCACGATGGCGTCGGCCTGGGCGACCCCCAACCGGTTGAAGCATTCGAGGCTCACGTCGCTGATGGGATGGATTTCGATTTCCGGGTTCTGGGACGAATGTTGGGCGTAGCGCACCTGATTGGTGGCGATCTTGACCTCCCACCCATTGGATTGCAGCAGGCGCGCCAGGGCCAGGGACTCCCCGTCCAAACCAAAAATGAGCGCATCACGCACGCCGCCGAGGCTATGGGCAGCCAGCCGCGGCTGGACTTCATTGGCCAGGAACAGGGCCCATTTGAACAGCGGCGGCCCCAACAGCTGATTCAACACGATCACCGCGATGAGCAGCGTCGCAAAAACCGATCCCCAGTCGGGAAACTCCGCGGCCACCTCCTTGGCCAGACCCAGGCTGACGCCGGCCTGGGTCACGTAACCCATCCAGGCAAGGGCATTGTATTTGATCGGATCACCGGCCAGCTGTCCCCCGCAAAAAGCGCTGATGAAAATGGCGACCAGGCGAAAAGCAAAGAGGGCGAGCGCGATTCCCCAGCATTGAGCCAGGATATCCAAGGAGATGGCGGCGCCGGTAAGCGTAAAAAAGGCGACATAAACGATGGGTCCGAGATCATGGAGCACCTTCATCAACTCGGTGCGATAGGGAGTGTAGTTGCTGACCACAAAGCCCGCGATCATACAGATGAGCATGGGCTCCATCAGCACATCGATGACGAAATGGGCCTGGGACCAAGATCGAAGCCACGAAGACAGGACAAAAACCCCATAGCCGGTCAACAGCACCGCGACGGTCTTCAGGCCGCGACGCAGTCGCCAGGATAACACAGCTGCCAGCCACCGGCCGAGAGAGTATCCGACGACCGCGGAGAGGAACAGCTCCAGGACCAGGATCAATAAAAAGCGCAGATCGAAGGTTCGCCCGGTAAGCAGGGTTGCGGCCACGGCGGCGCAGATGCTGAACAACGTGATCACAATCACATCCATGATCATCGTTACGCCCAGGATCGTTTTGGTAAACGGGCCTTTTGCCCGCAGCTCGTTCACTACCGCCATGGCCGACGATGGCGATCGGGCCACCAGGATGGCACCGGCCATCATAGCAACCGCAAGCCGTTGGGAGGTCGGCAGGGAACGGGTAAAAGAGATCCACTCGGACAGGAAGAAAAAAGCGGCACTACCCAGAACGAAAATGGATGGAATCTGAAAATAGGCGTTGTATCGAATGGTTTTAAACCTGGGTTTGAGCTGGCGAAGCACCAATTCCGCACCTGCGGCAAAGGCAATAAAGGCAAGGGCCGCTTCATCCACGAACCTGAGACGCCGGACCGCATCGACAGGAATGAGATTCAACACGTAGGGACCCGCAACGATCCCGGTGAACAAAAAACCGCTGATCAGAGGAAGCTTGAGTTTTGCCAGAAGCTGGCCAATCTGCCTGGATGCCAGAACGACGATCACAAAACCAACGATCAATGCCGGCAGCATGAAAAATTGGCCCATCACGGCTTCACCCATATTCTTCTCAAAAAGATTCGATGGAAATGGTAAACGTCATACCGCATCCGGCGCCTCGGAACTCATCGTCGCGACCGGACCGGCAGACATTGATTTAACGTCCGAAACGAGTTAGAGTCCCACGCAACGTCAATACGCAAGGAGTCGCACACCCATGGCACGAGTCGATGATTTTCAACAAGCCCGGGACCTGGCCGCGCTGGAACTGGCCAATCAGAAGTTAGCCGAAATCGCCGACCGATCAGGATTTGAAACGATCGGAATCGATAAGTTGCGCATCCCTTTTCTGGATCGCGTCTACACCGTCTCCTATCCGGAATTTGCTTTCCGCGATGCATACGAAGCGTCGGCTGAAGTACCGCTCCAGGAACAAGTGCTGGTGCTTCATTACCTGCTGGGGTGCCAACCCAGGCTCACCGGCCAGTGGGTGGCCTACCGCGAAATCCCCGGGGCCGGATTCTACTATGGTCCGTTTGTCAAGCGCGCCATCGATCCGCTCAAAAAGGTATTCGGCCAGAACATTGCGGCATTTCAAAAAGCCGCCGGCAAACTCGGGGGCACGCCGATCGATGCCGGACCGGCCGCTTTTCAACTGGACGTGCTGCCCTACGCTCCGATTCAAATCTTCGTATGGGAAGGCGACGACGAATTCCCGGCGGAAGCCAATATTCTATTCGATGCGTCGATCGGGGACTACCTCTCACCGGAAGATGCTGCGTGGTTGGGCAGCCTGCCGATCTATCGCCTGATGGCCCTCGGGCGCTGATAACGTTATCAAATTTTACGGGGACGAGATCAAACTGGAAACCGGAAGGCCGTGTGCCTGCCACAATCCCCAGCCGTCCACCAGGTAGTAGACGCGTTCAAACCCCAGCCAGGTCAGCTTTTCGGCCAGTTCACGGGCGAGCGTGCACTGCGGACCGTCGCAGTAGGTGATGATCACCTGATCGGGCGCCGTGCCGGCCATCAGCCTATCGGCCCACTGATCGAAAGCGTAGGGATCGAGATGTATGGCGCCCTCGATATGGCCGACCTCGTAGGCGATCAACGGGCGCGCATCGGCAAACAGGGCCTCGTTGGCTTCATGCATCCGCCGGGCCTGTTCGAAATCGATGACTTTGAACAGATCCATGTCGATATTGCCGGAAGGCGCCGGCGGCGAAGTGGCCACCAGCGGCAGCACTTCCGGCCGCAACAGATAACTGCCGGCCGCGAGCACAACGGCGATGGCCACCACCATCAGGGTCTCATATAAAAACCGGTGCAAGATTATTTTTTTCATCGCTAAAACCAGCCTTCGGGAACGGCATCTGCATCGAATTCATGTGATCATGTGTGCCGATACTCTCTACCACGAGGCTTTCCTCAACTCAACATCCCCAGGCACCCGCCGGCAGTTCCAAATGAATGGGATTCACCTTGGAAGGCGTGCTTTCCATGCGTTGACGACACCGCAAAGAGTCCGATATCTGCGTTGCGCTCATCCCGTCGTCCTTGCGGCGTACGACAAGTACGCCTCAGGACACGGAATTTCGCACGCCTTGATCTTGAACCTTTTACGGCGCCGTCCGGCAACAACTTTTTACATGGCCACCATGCGTTGTTTGATAAAAAAATCGCATGGCAACGGTCATGGCAGGCCCGGGTGGGGCAGGTGGCCAGGGCCACGTCAGCCAGCGGTCGATAGTGCCGGTTGAATGCAAACGGCTGACAAGCGGCCCAGACTGTTTGAGCGCAGCGAGTTTCTGGGCCGCCCGCCGTGCATTCTACCGGCACTTGACCGCTTGGCGTGTGGCATCGGCCACCTGTCCCGCCCGGGCCGGGTCTAATGAATGGCATTCAGTTGGAATCACTGTTGCAACACAAACCCGTTGACGTGCGCTCGTTCGATGAGGTATAGGATGGATCAGATTGAATCAATGAAAAGATACCAAGCCATGTCGACCAGCAGCACAGGACATATTTTTCGTTTTTTTAGTGGATGCTTCTTTTTTAGCTTTAGAGGCATCCATCCGGCGGATTAGCATCTAAATCGAGCTGCGACCCCGGGTGGAGATCATCCTTCACCTGGGGTTTTCTATTTTCCGGCCCCGTGGAGAAGGCACCCCTCCACGGGGCCTTTTGTTTGCGACGGATGCACCGATAACCAAAGAACCGTAACAAAGGAGCAGGACCATGATTGTGGTATTGAAGCGCGATGCCAGTGACGAGGAGAAGGGTCGCATCCGGGCCGCATTGTATGAAAAAGGGTGCGTGGTGCGGGAGTTGGACACGGCCGGTCAGAGCGTGATCGGCGCCATCGGCCGGGGAGACCTGGACCCCAAGCATCTGACCGCCATGGCCGGTGTGTCCGAAGTGATTCCCATCAATGGAAAATTCAAGCTGGTGAGCCGCCAGTGGCATCCCCACGACAGCCAAGTGAAGGTGGGGCCGATCGCCATCGGCGGTCACCGCGTGGCAATCATCGCCGGCCCGTGTGCGGTGGAGAGTGCGGCGCAAGCCCTGACCATCGCCCGTGACGTCAAGCGTTACGGCGCTGCCATATTCCGGGGAGGGGCCTACAAACCGCGCACCTCGCCCTATTCGTTCCAGGGGCTGGAAGAGGAGGGTCTCAAGATCCTGGCCCGGGTGCGCGAGGAGACCGGCCTGCCGGTGGTTACCGAAATCACCTCGCCCGGCCAGGCTGAACTGATGCGGCAATATGTCGACATGGTTCAGGTCGGCGCACGCAACATGCAAAACTACGAACTGCTCAAATGCGTCGGCCGATTGGGCATGCCGGTGTTGCTCAAACGGGGGCTGGCTTCGACCATCGAGGAGTGGCTCATGTCCGCCGAATACATACTGGCCGAGGGCAACGACAACGTGGTGCTGTGCGAACGCGGCATCCGCACCTACGAGCCATATACCCGCAACACCCTGGATCTGTCGGCCATTCCAGTGTTGAAAAAATTGACCCATCTGCCGGTGGTCGTGGACCCGAGCCACGCCACCGGTATTCGTGAAAAGGTGGCCCCCATGGCCCGCGCGGCAGTAGCCGCCGGTGCCGACGGCTTGATGGTGGAGGTGCACCACGATCCGGATCACGCCCTTTCCGACGGCCCCCAGAGCCTCTACCCGGAGCAGTTCGGTCAACTAACCCGCGATATTTACGTGATCGCTCCCGTAGTCGGCAAGCAGCTCGATTTCGACTCCGTGGAAAAAGCCGGCCGCAATGGTAAAAGTGCCGATACCGACCCGGCCATGGTCGCCTATTTAGGCGAACCGGGCAGTTTCAGCCACATGGCCTGCCGCCAGTACCTGGGCGACGACATCAAAATGGCTCCCCAACCCGCCTTTCGATCCATCTTCGAAGCCGTTCGCTGCGGCCACGCCCACTATGGCGTGGTTCCTCTGGAAAACGCGCTGACCGGCAGCATTCATGAAAATTACGACCTGCTGCTCGAATACGACCTGAAGATCGTCGGAGAACTCTACCTGCGCATCATCCATCATCTCATCGCCTCAAAAAAGACGCCGCTGGACCAGGTGACGCACGTGCTGGCGAGCGAGCCGGCAATCAACCAGTGCCGCCAGTTCCTGGAGCGCTACCCCCACTGGCAGATCACCCACATGAACTCCACCACCAGCGCGGTGGGCCGCTTGAAGCAGATCGAGCGGAGCGGCTATGCCGCCATCGGCAGCCGCGACGCCGCCGACATCTACGGCATGTCCGTGATCGCATCAGGGATCGAAACAAACCCTCGCAATTACACCCGTTTTGTGATAATAGGCAAAACACCCCTTTCCGAAAGACCCAAAACCAAATCGTCCATTGTGTTTTCAACCGTGAATCAACCCGGCGCCCTGATCGAGGTCATGAAGGTGTTTGCCGAGAACCGGATCAATCTGGTCAAGCTGGAATCGCGGCCGATTCATGGCAAGCCATGGCAGTATATGTTCTATGCCGATGTTGAAGCCGACATCGAGGCCGACCCGTATCGAGAGGCCTTGGCGAACATTGCCGCCAAAACCGATTTTCTCAAAATTTTAGGCGGATACTAAAAAGGAGAAGATGCATGTCCCAGGATGAAAAAAGGCTTTACCCACGGCTGGCCCTGAACATCGAGGACGGTTATTTCGGTCATTTCACGCTTCCCAACCAGGACCGGGTTGCCGCTTTGATCGTCAACCTGAGTGCCGGGGGCATCAACATCGCGGTTGCCGAATCCCAAAGCCACAAACTGAAGGAAGAAGACATCCTGGAACTGCAGCAAATCGCGGGCGGCACATCCTTCTCCTTCTTGAAGCAACTCCGGGCCGAAGTGCGATGGATGAAGTCATTGGATATGCCGGGATATGTATCGGTGGGGTGCCGCTTCGTCGATCTCGCCGAGGAGTTGCGTGATCAGTTGAGCCGATTCGTGACCTCTGAAAGAATGGCCCGGGGGCAATACGATTGAACCCAAACAAAATACCCCCGATGGAGGTTCCGTCCCATCGGGGGTATTTTGTTAGGAGGCGCCAAGATGGTGGCACCGAAAAATGATCCGGCAGCGGACTATCCGAGAGGTGCCATCTCCCGCAACTTGGCGAGCAGACCGGCGGCATCCTTCTCATCGGGCCGCAGGGGCAGTCCGGCCAGCACACCCAGTCCCTCGCTGTGTTCGTGGAACAAGGCCTCGTCCATGTCGGTCAATACCGCGGTGTGGATAAAGGCATTGACCGATAACAGGCGTTGAACGATTTCCAGGGCCGTTGCCCCGGGCACCTGCTGATCGACAACAGCCATCACGGGTACCAGGCGAACGGCGGCATCGATGGCCTCTTCCGCAGTGCCGATGGTGATCAACTCCACGCCGGGATCCGACCGTAAGGCCTTCTCGAACGACGCCAACTGATCCAAACGCGACGTTACCAATAGAATGATCTGTGGATTTCCCATATTTATCCCCGTTGCATAAAATTCAGGTTCTGTCCGACGCGTTTGCTGTCAAAACGTTTTCCCGCAGCACGAACCCGGTCCTGCGCACGACGCTTCAGACGGACGCTTTCCGCAGCAGGCCGTATCTCCCGTGCCGGGAAAGGTTGGCGAAGATTTGCCGGTCATGCTGCTGGTGGCGGACATGAGCTTGCGGGTATCGGTGCTGCCGCACGACGGACATGCCAGCGGACCGCCGGCATTGAGCGCAATCACTTCTCCCGAATAACCGCATGCGGTACATGTAATCTCGTAAATCGGCATGGGATCCTCCCAGTTGCGTTACCGCATCATCGTCCGATACGCGTCGGCGATGGCTTCTCCGAGGGTATTGACCGCCAGTCTGGCACAATGACGATGATCCTCGGGCAGTCCTCCCAGTTCATTCTCCACATCTTCCGGTTGTAACCGCAGCGCCTCGTCGATGCTCCGGCCATGGGCCAGCATGCTCACGGCGCTGGCACACGCCACAGTGTAGGCACAGCCGTTGGGACGGTGGCCGATGTCCGCAATGGTTTCGCCATCGAGACGGATGGTCATCTCGATGGCATCACCGCAGCTGCCGACACCGGTCGCCCGGCCATCGGCGGCCGCCAGGATGCCAAGGTGTTGGGGAAAACGGGCATGCCGCTGGAACTGTTCGCAATCCGGTCCGGCATCGTGAAGCGCGTCTGCGTCCCTGTGATCCAATGAAGTTGTCATTGCATTCAATCCGATCGGCAATGAAGGGTCCATGGCAAACCGGGTGGAGACTAACGACCGCCTCCGCCGCCGCATGTATGCTCCTGGCTGAACTGGGGCAGGCGCCCTTCGATGGCAGCCTGCACCGCCTCGCCGACCGTCCTGGCGTTTCCGCCGTGATAGACCTCGATACCCACCTGGTTGAATCCCATCAACGGCCGCAATCCCATGCCGCCGGCGATCAGACGATGGACGCCCTTGCTGGCCAGGTACTGCACCGGCGCCATGCATCCGCCCTGTTGATGCGGCATGTTGGGAATCACCGTTACATCACCGATGGCGCCCCCCTCCACGCTGACGAGGGTATAGAGATCACAATGCCCGAAATGGGCGCCCAGGCCGGCTTCCAACCCGCCCGGGTTTTCCGAAGGGACAGCAATTAAAACATTATTCATAATTCCTCCTGTTCGTATAAAGCGTCATGCGGCTTTCAATTCAGCCGCTTGTTGAAGCAATTTCTGCCACGCCTCGCGAAGCTTCCGAGAGGTCGGGCCTTGGGAAAATTCGGTAATGGCGCGCGCCTGAACCATGGCATTGACGAAATCCGAATCGTGGGGCAACTCGCCCAAAAGGCAAATGCCCCTCTTATCACAAAAGGTACGGATATCGCCAGCAATGGTTTTATTCAGATCGCATTTGTTGATGATGACCGACGTGGGTATTTTAAAATAGTCACACAATTCCACCACGCGTTCCAAGTCGTGAATCCCGGATGGGGTCGGCTCGGTCACCATCACCGCCAGGTTGGTACCTGAAAGCGCGCTGATGACCGGGCAGCCGATACCCGGAGGGCCGTCGGCAAGGATCAGAGAGGCGCCTTCGGATGCGGCCAGCTCCCTGGCCTTGGTACGCAGGAGCGCGACCAGTTTTCCAGAATTCTCCTCACCCGGAAAGAGCTGGGCATGGGCCATGGTACCGAACCGGGTATCGGAAATCGACCAGTCACCGCAGTGCTTGGGTAGGAAATCGATCGCCTTTTCAGGGCAAAAATAGACGCAGACACCGCAACCTTCACAGCGGATGGGATCCACCACGGCACCTTCGTCGCCCACTTTAATGGCGCCGAAGCGGCACATCTGCTCGCAGGTCCCACACGATGTACACTTCTCAGCGGCAACCCTGGGTTCAAAACCCGATATGAACGCAGTGGTCTGCCTCGGCTCGGGTTGCAGTATCAAATGCAAATCAGGGGCATCCACATCCAGGTCGCAAATGACGGCCTTTTCACAGATATGGGCAAAGGCCGCCGTCACCGATGTCTTGCCGGTTCCGCCCTTGCCGCTGATGATCAGAATCTCATGCATGACGGGCCTCCTTTGCCGGTGCAGCCGCTTGGCGAATGGTTTCGGCAAGGCGCTGGAACAGGGCCGTCATCGATGCCGAGGTGCGGGCGATGACGTTACCCGCGGCATAGGCCTCCGCAATGGCCCGGTCATAGGGGATTTCGGCCAGGATCGACAAACCCGCCTGGGAACAGAACCGGTAGACCTCATCATTTCCCACGCCGGCACGATTGACCACCACCCCCATGGGTTTGCCCAATGTGGTGAACGCCTGGTGGGCCAGGCGCAGATCGAAGACCCCGAAAGGGGTCGGCTCGGTGACCAGGACGACGAAATCGCTGTCGATCACCGCGCTGATGGCCGGACAGCTGACACCCGGTGGGGCATCGATCAACACATCGGTGAGATCCGCGGAGACCTCCGGTCGTTTCAACTCCGTCATCACCTGATGAATGAGCGGTGGGCTCATCGCTTCACCCACGCGCAAACGGCCCATGAGAAACCTGTTCTCTCCGGACGTTCCCCAGGAAACCTCCCCCAATTTCCGATGGGCCGGCGTCAGGGCGCCGGTCGGGCATAGCGCCAGGCATCCCCCGCAACCATGACACATCTCCGGAAAGATCATGATCACGTCGCCCAGCACCGATATGGCCTTGTACTCACAAAATTCGGCACATTTCCGGCAATAGTCGCACTTGGACGTGTCGACTTGGGGCACCTCCATCAATGCATCCCGACTGCCGGTGATGTCGGGTTTTAAAAACAGGTGCAGATTGGGTTCTTCCACGTCCAGGTCCACGGCCACCACCGGCCTGCCCCAGCTGGCGGACAGGGACGCGGTCACCATGGTTTTTCCGGTCCCGCCTTTGCCACTGGCGATCGCAATTTTCATTTTCCCAATCCTCTGGCTTGGTCGGCGTTGGACCACGTGACGTCGCCCTTAAGATAAAGTTCCACAGCCTCGCGCACACTCATATTTTCGAGATTCTGGGCAACGCGGATACCCGTGGCCGCAAGCGCCTGAAAGGCCTTGGGGCCGACATAACCGGTCAGCACGGCTTCGACGCCGGTGGATACGACGTTCTCGGCAGCTTGAATCCCTGCCCCCTGGGCTCTGGCCTGGCTGGCGCCATTGTCCAGATACTCGAACTCCATGGTTTCCGGATTGACGATAACGAAACCGGCCGCGCGGCCGAATCGTGGATCGACGCGATCGTCCAGGGTCGGTCCTTCACTGGTGACTGCGATTCTTTTCATGGACATATTCTCCTTTTGAACGAATTGGTGCTCCTGGTGCTGCTTCTGTTGATCCTTTTGGGCATGACACTCAGCACCCACAGGTTCTCCAAATGCGCAGGTCCGGGGCTCGTGCTGATCATCCGGGTTGTTGTTCGGGTTATCGAATAGACTTTCGGTGAGATCCTCGGTGGCGGCTTCTTCGGAAGCCGATTCCGCCAAACGATAATCCCCCCCGTGAATACGTAATGCCATTCCGCCGACTAGAGCCTTGGCGACCGTCTGGTGAGCCGACGCCAGGATTCGGCCAAAGGTCTGGCGGGAGACATGCATCTGCTGGGCGGCCGCCTCGTGGTTCAACCCTTCCAGATCGGCCAGGCGGATGGCTTCGAAGCCGTCCAATGGCAAATAGACTTCCGCCAGTTCACGCAACGGCACTCCCCGGGGCTTGAAATAGGTCACCTCAGGGGTTGTGTTGACATTCCGACATTTTCTAGGTCGCGGCATATTCTCCACCTTACCTTTGTCATCGTTTTTACGACCAGGACAGATTGGCTTACTACGTTGATGGGCATTCGTCAAGGAAAAGAGCATATGCTCATAAACAGGGTCGCCAAAGATGGGCCGACACCCGTCCAGATCCAGCCGGGGCCCGACGACGATACGGGTTCCGGCGGCAGCCCGGGCACGTCCGGATTCGGCTCCGAAAATGCGGTGGCTTGCCGCCGGGACAACGGTTATCGACGGTTTCTGCCCGCTCCCCTGGGTCTGCCGCCCCAGACGTCGGAGGAAGAAATTTCCGGCGATGCACCGGTGGCGCGGAATCGGCCGCCGCGGCCGGTCCCCATGGGCGCGCCGGTCAAACGCCCCTGTCCGGGGAGCATCCCCAGCAGGCGCCGGCATCTATGCTGAAAGCGCTGCATGATTTGGCCGCCCCAGCCGCCGGCGGCACCCGGCTGATATCCGGTTCGACAACCGCCATACCCTCTTCCAGTTGCGGGACCATTGCCAAGAGGTCCCCTTCCATCACGATTTGGCATGATATGCCTCCTTTGCTCAGGGTTTTTCACCCGTTAAAACTCTCTCATTCGTCTTCCACGGCCGTGGCCGCCCCCCATGGGGCCGGGCCGATGCGCCTGACCTTCCTGGCCGACCACCCGGTAACTGCCCCCGTCGATGTGAATGGCCCATCCGTTGCTCAATGCCCGGGCCACGACACGACGCGCTTCGGCCAGGATCCGGGAAAAGGTTGGCCTGGAAACGCCCATGCGTTCGGCCGCCTCCAGATGGTCCATCTCTTCGGCATCCGCCAGGCGAATCGCCTCCAGCCCCTCTATGGAGAGATTTAGGCCGGTCAACCCCTCCAGCGGCACACCTTGGGGTTTATAAAAGGTGTGCACGGGTTCACGTCCCACACGGCGGCATTTTCTGGGTCTCGGCATGTTCACTCCCCGTTTGTTTTGAAATCACGTTCATAATAATGATGGGCGCCCGGGTTGTCAACGAGAGTTTTGAACATTATTTCAAAATTAACAAGTGTCCCTCCACAAATAGGCAAATTGGCCATTCGTGGAGGGGCACGAACTAAAAAAAGAGGCCGCATCCCCAACCCAAGGGATACGACCTCTTGCGTCAACCGATTCGACTCAGCGGTGAATCGCTATATCAATCGAATGCCATCTCGGTTTTCCACACCTCCCACACCTTGCCGACCAGATCGGGCCCGGGTTTCAAGGTCACTTTGCCCGGTTTCCAGCCGGATGGAGTGGCTTCCTTGCCCTTGCTGTTTCTCACCAACTGGAAAGCCTGCACCTGTCGGATGGATTCCATGATATTGCGTCCCACCGGCGGTGTCAGCACCTCGAAACCCTGCACCACGCCCTCGGGATCGATGATGAACCGGCCGCGGGTTTCCACGCCGGCGTCTTCGTCGTATACGCCGAACACCTTGCCGACCCGTCCGCCGGCATCGGAGAGCATGGGGAACGGCACCCCGCCGTTCACCATCTTGGACAGTTCATTGTCGTTCCACATTTTGTGGACGAACACGCTGTCGATGCTCATGGAGAGAATCTCAACGCCGAGTTTCTGAAATTCGGGATACTTTTCGGCAACTGCCGAAATTTCGGTCGCTCAGACGAAGGTGAAATCGCCCGGATAGAAACAGAGAATGACCCACTTGCCCAAATACTCGGACAGTTTAACCGCGCCAAATTTTCCTTGATGATAGGCCGGAGCAGTAAAATCCGGAGCTTTTTTACCAACTTTTATCATGGGGGTCACCTCCTTTTGCGTTTGATGAACAACTTCCTTCGGCTCTGCTACCGTCTCTCCGACCGGTCCGCCAGTGGGCCTGGCACAGCCAACCTCCACCTCTTCCATACGGTTCTCCTTTCCCGTTTTCCCTTCCCGTTCTTTCGCGGGAGAAGGATGTTAAAGCTGAGCCTCCCCATCACCGCCATCCCTCCCCATGCGTTTCAGGCAGGCCATGGCCCTGATGGTGGATGCGAGCGTATCCGCACTAAACATCCAGCCAGATGTCGGCCTCGCTTCCGCAGTGGCTGCACACGGCATGCCCCTTGGTTTTGCCTTCAGCCGCTCCGACGATTTTCGGCGGCGGCGCATCATCCGGCAACACATCCGACAACGAGCACGTCACCACCATCTCCGCCTCGTTGCCGCAGTTCTTGCATTCACACACCTGTTTAAAAGTTTTTTCTGCCATGACGTCACCTCCTGTTGCCACCCCGCCCTATTCTATTGGCCTGCAATTGGCGCAAAGGCCGAAAAAATCGAGCCGATGGGTCAATATTTTAAACCCGGTCTCTGTCTCGACCTCCTTGGACATGTCCCTGAGGCTCTCGAGATCCGGATCCACGATGGTTTTACACCTCACGCAAATCAGGTGAGGGTGTGGGTAAGGCTTGTTGCCATCATAACGGTTGCTGCCGTCGGCAAATCCCAGTTCCAGAACTTCGCCCAACGACTTGATGAGCATCACGTTGCGGTACACCGTGGCGAGGCTCATGGTCGGAAATTCGTCCCGCAACTGTTCGAAAATACCCTCGACCGACGGATGACCCTCGCTCATCGCCAGCAACCTGGCAATGGCCAGGCGCTGAGGCGTCAACTTGTGGTTGCTGCCCTTTAACTTTTCGATAATGGAACGAAACCTCGTGTCATGGTCGGTCATTGACGGCAACCTCGATGGCAAGTTTTAAATAATAACAATTATTATTAACAAAGCTTTCGCGCCACTGCAAGTGATAACTTCTATCTTATCAGGGGCTGAAATCCGGCAGGGGGGTGTGGAGCAACCACCTTTCTTTCTGTTCATCAAAACGCCAGGTTTGACGGTATTCAATGGTTTTCAGGATATTGCGATCCAGCAGGAAATATTGCAGCTGCACCACCTGATCGACAGTGAGATAATCTTCTGAGATGTTTACATGAGTCACCATGAAGTCCACGACCTTGATGTTTTTATAGGTCTCGAAGGCGACATCTTCACCTCTGTAGGCAGGGTCGATAAAATCTTGAACGGCGTGGAATTGGGATCGCCTCAAGGTGATGTCGTACACCTCAAACGTCGTGTCGAACTGGGACAGCCGAACTTTTTCGGCCAGGCTGGCACATGAAAAGAATAGCGGCACAACTAGAAAAAGAAGCAGCCGCCCATATGATTTTAACGTACAGATGCCCACGGCGCCTTCTCCTCATTAGATGTGCTGGTCATCCCCTATGGTCGGCTTCAATGCCCTATCAGAGCCCCTTGGCGGAGTAGAACACCACGCTTTCACCGCCAAATTTGACGTCAATGTGTCGGGTTTCGTCGCCCCACGTACACTCCTTGAAACCCAATGCGCCTTCGCACGCGTCGGGTTGCCCCAGGATCTTCACCACCTCTTCGAAACTCATACCGACCCGAAGTTGATCATACGCTTCAGGCGTCAATTTGCTGCATCCAAAAACGATCGACAGAAGGGCGACACAAATGAGTACACACCCGAATCTTCCCATCTCCTTGTTCATGGCGACCACCTCCAACCCAACGGCCATACTGGCCTGATTCGCCTGTGCGCCCGCGGCAATTTCCGGTTCCTGTTGCGTGCGGCGACAACGCATCCGTTATCCATCGATGGACTTCGCCTTTTCTTCGATCTTTCGATTGAATCTCTTTGCATCGATGATCATGCGTTCGTGAAACCCCTTGCCGATGAGACCCGATTCATCGAAGGCCGCCACCTCAAAGACCACTCTGCGGCCGTCCACCTCGATGACCTTGACCTGCGCACGCACCTCCATCCCGGGTGGCGTGGCCGCAACATGGGCCACATTGATGTGCGTGCCGACGCTCTGCTCGTCGGGCCAGTCGATGTGGGGATTAATCGTCTGGACGCACGTCCATTCGATGAAACCCACCATATAGCCGGTAGCAAACACCTTTGGCATGACCTGGAATTCGGCTGCCTCCGGATAAAGGGCCGGTACGGTTTTGGCCTCGGTCAGACGAAAACGGAATTCATGTGCAAGGCCCGGTTTTAGCGTCTCTTTCATGCGCGCTCCTCTTTGCCCGATGTCCGCCCGCCAGCATATCAAAAATGATCCCCATGAGGAAGGTGCCGATGCGTATGACGCCACACAGACGCCAGAATCAGGCATGCCGGAAGGAAAATGTGCCGGGCCCTACTTTCGCTGGTACATGCCGATCAATTCGGCTTGGGAAAGAATATGGCCGGACATGGCTTTCTCCAATGCGGCCTTGGCCGGGCGCTTCAAATCATCGAGGACGACGTCCAAGGCGTACAGCTTATGGAAATAGCGGTGCTGGCCGATCGGCGGACAGGGGCCGCCGTATCCGGTGCGTTTCCAGTCGTTTAGCCCCTGCAGCGTGCCGGCGGGCAGGGCATCGCTCGAAACCCCCTCCGGCAAACGATCCGCCGTGGGCGGTATGTTGTAAAGCACCCAGTGCACCCAGGTCATTTTTGGCTTGGCCGGGTCGGGCGCATCCGGATCGTCGACGACCAATGCCAGGCTTTTCGTCCCCTCGGGCAGTCCGGACCATCTCAACTCCGGGGAAAGATCGTCGCCATCGCAGGTGAACTTTTTGGGTATCGACTGCAGATGCCCAAAGCTCGGAGATGTGAGCTGAACCATCTCGCTACCTCCCTCTTTTATCTTGGTGAACCAAAGGCATGCCCCCGGTGGGGTCGGCCCCGCCGCAACCTGACACGCCGATGGAAAGGACGGGAAAAAAGATACGTAAACGATTCAAAATGCTAACGTCAAGCGCCGATAGGGTCAACAGATAAAAGTGGACCTCATTTGGTGTCCTCCGGTCCAACCCTATCTGAATGGGGCAAGGGTCTGAACACTGCAGGCTTGGCGCTTGACAGCCATTGGATGGGTTGCCATACTCGCAGAAGGAAATTGGGTATTACCTTCTTTTTCATTATTTCGGGTTGTTATCCCACTTCAAGAGTTCAGCGAAAATGCCGATAACCTGTCTGGCGGCAACGGCATGCCTCGATGTCGGCGCCAGGAGAATCCATAACAAAGGGGGAGCGGCAAAGCGGATGAACACCGGTCCGACCAGGGAAGACCTATTAGAAAGAGTAGCGAAACTCGAAGACGAGATCCGGCGCCTCAAAAACGCATCGGGTGAACACGAAGAGAAACACCGCCAGGTGCTGCAGAGTATCGAGGAGGGCTACTATGAGCTCGATCTGAAAGGAAACATCATTTCCTTCAATCAGGCAGCCGGTTCCCTCTTAGGCTACCCGGCCCAAGAGCTCGTGGGAATGAATTACCGCAGCTACACCACGGCGGACATGGCCCATCAAATGAAAGAGGTGTTTCACCAGATTTACGAAACCGGTCAACCCGGCCGGGTGGTCAACTACGATGTGATCCATAAAGACGGTTCTGTCAGAATCCACGAAATGTCCGCGGGTCTCATGCGCGACGACGCCGGCAGGCCTGCCGGGTTCCATGTCATCGTCCATGACGTGACCGCACGCAAGGCAGCCGAAAACCTTTTAAAAGCGAGTGAAGAACGCTATCGCACCATTTTCGAGAACACCGGCAATGCCACGATTCTCATTGCTGCGGACACCACCATCCTCCTGGCCAATTCCAAATTCGAGAGCCTGACCGGATACACCAAAGCGGAAATGGAAGGCCGGATGAGCTGGACCACGCTCATCCAAGCGGAAGACCGTGAACGGATGAAACGCTACCATTTCGAAAGAAGAACGCAAGCCGGCTTGTCCCCCAACTGCTACGAGTTCCGCCTGATCGACCGCAGAGGGGAGATCAGGGAGATCTACCTCACCGTGGCCCTGATACCGGGCAGCGGGGAGAGTATCGCCTCGTGCATGGATATCACCGACCGCAAGCGTGCCGAAGAGGCCCTGCGCCAAAGCGAGGAGCGCTACCGCACGATCCTGGAAACCATGGACGAGGCCTACTTCGAGTGTGACCTGCATGGCAACTACACCTATGCCAATGAGGCCCAGTGCAAGGTGATGGGCTATCCCAGGGAAAAACTTCTCGGCATGAACCATCGGGAGTGCACCTCCTCTGAAACCGCCAGGCGCGCGTACGAGATTTTTAACGAAATCTACCGAACCGGCCGGCAACAGACCATTGCCGATTACGAAATCATCAGAAAGGATGGGAAAAAGATCATCGCCGAACTCTCGGCATCGCTCGTGCGCGGCCCCTCTGGAGAACCCATCGGGTTCAGGGGGTTGGGTCGCGATGTGCCGAAAAAAATTGCGGCGGAGAAGGCGCTGAAGGAGAATGAAAGAAAGTACCGTTTGCTTGCCGAGAACCTCCGGGACGTCATCTGGATTTTGGACGCCGATCTGAAATATGTCTATGTGAGTCCTTCGGTGATGGAACTCAGGGGATATTCGCCCGAGGAGGCCATGCAGCAGACGATGGATCAGGTCCTTACTCCCGACTCCTACCGCAAGGCCATGGCCCTTTTCGCCAGCGAAAAGATGCAGGTCCCCAGGCGTCAGGCCCAGGGTAAAGATTGGACCATGAATCTCGACTTGGAGATGATCCGCAGGGACGGCGCCACGGTATGGACCGAAGTCACCCTGAGCATTCTTTACGATGACGGCGGCCGACCCGAAGGCCTGTTGGGCATCACCCATGACATCAGCGATCGAAAAAAGGCCGAAGAGGCCCTGAGGAAGAGCGAAGAGCGCTACCGCACCATTTTCGAACACACGGCCACGGCCAATATCATCGTGGCCGAAGACACCACCATTTTGCTGGCCAACTCCAACTTTGAAAAGGTCACCGGCTATTCCCGTGAAGAGGTGGAAAAACAAGATGAGCTGGACCGCCTTCGTGGTGGAGGAAGACCTGGAACTCATGAAACAGCACCACCTGCAGCGCCGGATCGATCCCGGTTCGGCGCCAAATGCCTACGAATTCAAGGCAAGGACCCGCACGGGCGAGGCGCGCGACTTTTTCATGAGTGTGGCCATGATCCCTGAAACACGGGAAAGTGTCGCATCGCTCATCGACATGACCGATCGCAACAAGGCCCAGGACGCCCTCAGGCAGAGCGAAGAGCGCTTCCGGGATCTGGCCAGGCTGCTTCCCGAGACGGTCTTCGAAACCGATGTCGACGGTCGATTTACCTTCGTCAACGAAATCTCCCTGGAGCGCTTCGGATACACGCTGGAGGACGTGGAACAGGGCATCACGGTCATGGATGTCATCGCGCCCGAGGACCACCAACGGGCGCTGGCCAGCTACATGCGCGTCATGCAGGGCGAACGCCTCGGCCTCAGCGAGTACACTGCACGCAAAAAAGACGGCACCAAATTTCCGGCCCTGATTCATTCGACCCCCATTTACAGGGATGGCCAATTCACCGGCCTCAGGGGATTTCTCATCGATGTCACGGAAAAAAAGAACCTGGAAGAGCAACTCTGGAGGTCCCAGAAGCTGGAGGCCGTCGGGACCCTCGCCGGCGGCATCGCCCACGACTTCAACAATCTGCTCATGGGCATCCTCGGGAACATCACCCTCATGCTCATGAACCTGTCCGCATCGCATCCTTTCCACGACCGGCTCAAGAACATGGAAGCCTACGTGCAGCGCGGATCGGACCTGACCCGGCAACTATTAGGGTTTGCCCGGGGCGGTAAGTATGAGGTGAAATGCACGGACCTCGGGACGTTCCTGTTGAATAGCGCCCAGATGTTCGGCCGAACCAAAAAAGAGATCCGCATCCATCACAAAGTGGATGACCATCTCTGGCCTGCAGAAGTGGACCGGGGGCAGATGGAGCAGGTGATGCTCAACCTGTTCGTCAATGCCTGGCAGGCCATGCCCGGCGGCGGCGATATGTATCTCTCCGTGGAGAATGTCGTGCTGCGCCAGGATGAGGTCAGTCCCTACGACCTCAACCCCGGGCCATTTGTCAAAATCACGGTGACCGACACGGGCGTGGGGATGGACGAGGCCACCAAGGCACGCATCTTCGAACCGTTCTTCTCCACCAAGCAGCGCGGCCGCGGCACGGGTCTGGGTTTGGCATCGGTATACGGTATCATCAAGAACCATGGGGGATTCATTTTAGTGGAGAGCGAAAAGGGGGTCGGTACCTCATTCATGGTCTACCTGCCCGCGTCCACAAAAAGTGTCGAACAGGAGCGGCCGGCCGCCGAACAGATTGAAAAGGGAATGGAAACGATACTGCTCATCGACGATGAAGAGATGATCCTGGACATCGGCACCCAAATGCTCGAAGGGCTCGGGTACAAGGTGATCACAGCCACCGGTGGCAAACAAGGGCTCGAGGTTTTCGATCGCAACGAAGGGGCCGTCGATCTCGTGATCCTGGACATGATCATGCCCGATTTGGGAGGCCGCGACACCTTCAGCGCCCTTCGTTCCCGCGCGTCGAATGTCAAGGTGCTGCTTTCGAGCGGGTACAGCCTCGACGGACAGGCCGAGGAGATTCTGGCGCAAGGCTGCAAGGGCTTCATCCAGAAGCCCTTCACCATCAGCGAGCTTTCGAAAAAGGTCAGGGAGATACTCGAAGAAAATTGAACCGTATCGCTGAGATGCGTGCGCTCTACCGGTTCTGTTGGCTGCGCTCAATCCCGGTCCTGTGTGTTTGGGAAATGGCGCCCCTTAACTCCCGCAACGTCAAGGGTTTTCCCATGATAACCTTTTCGAACACGATAAAACAGCATCATTATCATTCATCCTCTGCCAGACCGGCAACGTTTCAATCCGATCCCCATCGGCCCGTGTAAAATACCCACCTCATTAGTTCGGCAGGTTCTTCATTTTCTTGACCTGAGATGAAACGGCTGGTTTGCCCTTTGAACCCCAGGCACCTGAATCGCGTCAGAAAGATGCGCATCCCTGCTGGATCCTGCATCAGGTTTTGAATTTGCGGTGAAATGCATCGACTACTTCTCTCAGATCCGGCGTGAGATGTGCGTCCACCGCCGCCCGGATCTCCCCGGGCACCCCACCGTAGAAGGCTTCGGCGATCCCCCCGGCGATGCATGCCTGGGTGTCGCTGTCGCCGCCCAGCGATACGGCATTTCGAATGGCATCCTCAAAGGAGGTCGAATCGAGAAATGCGATGACGGCCTCGGGCACGCTTCCCTGGCAGGAGACGTCGAATGCATAGCCGGGCCGAATATCATCCACGCCCCTGTTCAAATCATAACCGAACCGGCGGGTGATCTGCGATCGGATATCCTCCTTTTCATGGCCGGCTCTCGCCAGGAAAACCGCCAGGGCAGCGGCCTGGGCCCCCTTGATACCTTCCGGATGATTGTGCGAGATGACCGCCGTCTGCCTCGCCTGCTCGAGTACCTCTTCTTCGGAAGTAAAGGCGAACCCGACCGGACTGACCCGCATGGCGGCGCCGTTTCCCCAGCTGTTGTACGGGGTGGGTTCGGAGGAAAAAAGCCAATGGATAAAAGAACCCCCATAGCCGGCATGGGGATAGCGCCGACCGAACGCTCTCACCGCATCCTGGTAGGATCGTCGATTGACGATGGCGTCGGCGATGGCGACCGTGAGCACCGTATCGTCGGTAAAACGGCACTGCGGATGAAAGAGTGGAAACGCCTTGGTCTTGATCGGATGCCCTTCATGGACCGATCCGATGATGTCTCCGGCAATCGCGCCGATCATATGCGGGTTCCTTCTCATTCAGCCTTTGGATTTGGCTACGGCATGGACAGAGACTATCAGTGTCCGTCCACATATAGGCAAATTGGGTCGAGATCAAGGCGAGCGAAAAATTTAACCGCAGGCATATGGACGATATTCCGAGGATTAAATTTTTCGCGCAACGCCGATATCGGGCCAATTGGCCATTTGTGCATGGGCACTATCTATCGGGCCTGATCCGGCTCCCCTGCCGGATCCGCCCGGCTCACCGGAATCTCGATCTTATGGGTTTCGGGTTTCAATTTGGCGATGATCGTGGCGTGGTAGTGCTCTTCCTGCAAGCCTCGATACAGACTGTAGCACATGACGAGCAGCACAATCGTAAACGGCAGGCCCGTGGCGATGGAGGCGCTTTGCAGGGCGACCAGACCGCCGCCCATGAGCAGCGCCGCCGCGCAAACCCCTTCGATCACGGCCCAGAAAATGCGCTGGGGCACCGGCGAATCGAGCTTGCCGCCCGATGTGAGGTGGTCGACCACCAGCGATCCGGAATCCGAAGAGGTGACGAAGAAGATGACGACCAGCACGATGCCGATGAAGGAGGTGATACCCGTCAGCGGAAAACTTTCCAGCATGACGAAAAGGGCGGTGGAGACTTCGGCGCGAACTGCGGTGACGATATCTGCGGCGCCGGTGATTTGGAGCCAGAGTGCCGATCCGCCGAACGACGACATCCACAGAAAAGAGAGCATGGTCGGAAAGATCATGACGCCGAGGATGAATTCACGAACGGTCCGCCCCTTGGAGATTCTCGCGATGAACATGCCCACGAAGGGGGACCACGATATCCACCAGCCCCAGTAGAAAATGGTCCAGGGATTCTGCCAGTTGCTCCCCTCGGCACCGTAGAACGTCTCGACCCAGAAACTCAGTTGCGGCAGGTTCTGGATGTAAAATCCGATGTTCTGCGTAAAGGCCTTTAAAATATAGACGGTCGGCCCGGCGATCAACAAAAAGACCATGAAAGCCGCCGCCGTGTACATGTTGGCCATGCTGAGATTCTTGACGCCTTTATCGAGGCCGGCGGCCACTGAAAGGACGGCGAAAAACGTGATGATGCCGACGAGCAATACGGCGAATTCGGTCGAGGTCGGAAGGCCGAACAGATAGTTGAGCCCTGCCGAGACCTGCTTGACCCCAAGCCCCAGCGATGTCGCCAGGCCGAAAAGGGTGGCCAGGACCGACAGGATATCGATGAGATTGCCCCAGAAACCGTAAATACGGTCGCCCAGCAGCGGAGAAAAAATCGAACGAATCGTCAGCGGCAAACCGCGGTTGTAGGCGAAAAAGGCGAGGGAAAGCCCGACCAGCGCATAGATCCCCCAGGGATGAATTCCCCAGTGATAATAGGTGAGCCCCAGGGCCACCTGGGCGGACTGGGCCGTTTCCGGAGGCACATCGAACATCGGCGAGGGCGTCATGTAGTGAAACACCGGTTCGGCCACGCTCCAGAACATCAGCCCGATCCCCATGCCGGCGCTGATCAGCATGGCATACCAGCTGAACGTGCTGAACTCGGGCAGGGCATCCGGACCGCCGATCCTGATCTTGCCGTAGTCGCTCCAGGCGATCAACGCCATGGTGATGATAAAAAAATTGGCCGCCAGGATATAGAGCCACCCGAAGGTGTTGCCGATGCCGTCGAGCAGTCCCTGGAAAAAGGCGGCCGATTGCTCCCGGAACATGAGGGTCAGGACGATAAAGAGCAATACCAGGCCGCCGGCCGTCAAGGAGACCTGGGGATGCAGATCGAAGCCGAACCCCTTCCAATTATGTTCACCCGGCTTGTGCCCGTGGGATTCATCGTAATAGCTGGCCGTTGGGATGATCTGCAGGCCTCGAAAGGTTCGCCGCTCCTTGATGGCCTTCTCTTTTTCCTTTTCATAATATTCGCGCGCCATCTCGATGGCTTTGTGCTGGTAGGTCAGCTCTTTTTTCTTTTTCTTCTTTTTCTGCTGCTTTCCCATCACGGTCACCTCTTCCGTTTCAATTCGGTGCTTCCACTTCATCGAATGGTGCGGACGGGCATAAAGCCCGCCCCTGCGAGACTGGGGTAGCCAACAGGCACGTTGTTCGTCTCACCCGTGGTCCGATTTAGGTATTGACGGCCGGCCCGATTTAAGGAATGTAAATCCACACGATACCCAGACGAGCGGAACGCTTTTCCATACAGAGACAGGTGCAATCCATGCCAACCGAAGATCAGATCAGACAAACGGCCCTGGAGGTTATCGGTAAAATCGCGCCTGAGGCCGACCTGGCGCAACTCGATCCCGCCGATCGATTTCGCAATCAGTTCGATTTCGATTCCGTGGATTTCATGAACTTCGCCATGGGGCTCCAGGATCGACTGAAGATCCAAATTCCAGAGCAGGACTATCCACAGCTGGCGACGCTCGACGGCTGCATCGCCTATTTGAGATCAAAAACCGCCACATAACAACTTTGACGTCACCGCAACCTTTGACCTGCGCGCCTTAAAGTGCCAAGGAGACCATCACCACGTCGGGCTCATGGGGATCGCGCCGTCTCTTGAATCCAAATGCCTCGCAGATCCGCAGCATGGGCCGGTTCTCGGACAGCACCTCTCCGAACACCTCTCGGATGCCGCGCTTTCGGGCATAGTCGATGATGCGGCGCATGAGCATCGGTCCTAGCCCCATGCCGGTCATATCACCGCGCAGGAGAATGGCGAATTCGGCGCGTTCGTTGTCCGGATCCGCCGCAATACGCACCACGCCATACAGCTCCGGCTCTTTTTGGGGGGGCGGGGTGCAAAGGACCAGGGCCATCTCCCGGTCATAATCGATCTGGGTCAATCGCGCCGCCATGTCGTGGCTCAAAATTTTCATGGCGTGCAAAAACCGCAGGCGGATCTCATCCTTGGAGAGCCTGGCAAACAGGGCCTGGAATGCCGGTTCGTCCTCGGGTCGCACGGGGCGCAAGTACAGCTTCTGGCCGTCGGAAAGGATCAGCGTCTCCTCCAGTTCCCTGGGATAGGGTCGAATCGCCATGCGCCGGTCGGCCGGAAGACCGGATTCGGCCACCTTGATGCGCGCGTCCAGGGCCAGCACACCCCGTTCATCGGCCAGCAGGGGATTGATGTCGATCTCGGCGACCTGAGCGATATCACTGATCAGTTGCGACACCTTGACCAGGGTCAACGCGACGGCATCCAGATCCGCGGCCGGTTTGTCGCGGTAACCTTCAAGCAGCCGGTAGACGCGCGTACGCCGCATCATTTCCCGGGCCAGATTCATGTTCAGCGGAGGCAGGGCAACGGCCTTGTCCTGAATCACCTCCACGGCCGTGCCTCCGTGGCCGAACAAGATCACCGGCCCGAACTGCACATCCTCGCTGACCCCGACGATCAGCTCCCTGGCGTTGGACCGGCGCACCATGGGCTGCACCGTGAATCCGGTCAACCTCGCGTCGGGCACCGTTTCGCCGATGCGCTGCAGCATGGCCCGGGCCGCTTCCAAAACCGAATCGCCGGATGTCAGATTCAATGCCACCCCGCCCACGTCTGACTTGTGGGTGATATCGGGCGACAGGATCTTCAGGGCTACCGATCCCTCCAGCCGGGCGCTGATCTCGGCGGCCGCTTCGGCGGTGGCCACTTCGCGGGTCTGGACAACGGGTATCTGGTAGGCGGCCAGAACGGCCTTGGCCTCGATTTCGGTCAGCCAGGCGCGCCCCTCGGACAGAACGGCGGCCACGATCCGGCGCGCTGCCTCGGTATCCGGAGCAAACGCTTCGGGAATGTTGGGCGGCGTCTCCATCAACATTTCCTGGCTGCGACGGTAGCGTACGATCTGCATGAAGCCGCGAACCGCCTCGCCCGGTGTTTCATAGGTCGGGATCCGGTTCTCGGCAAATATCCGGCGCGCCTCTCGGGCGGCATCGATTCCCAGCCAACTGGTGAAAATGCCCTGGGAACCGGCGCGTCCGCTCTTTTTCAAGGTATCGACCACCGCCCGGGCCGCTTCCGTGCCCGAGGCCACTGCCGTGGGACAGTTCAAAATCAGCAGGGCGTGAACCCCCTTGTCCTCGAGCAGCACCTTCAGGGCATCCACGTAGCGATCGGGCGGCGCGTCGCCGATGATATCCACCGGGTTGTTGTGCGACCAGGTTCCGGGCAGCACCCGGTTCAGGCGTTCGATGGTGTCGGGCGACAACTCGGCCAGACGTCCCTTCTTATCGATCAGCACATCGGTGGCCAGCACGCCCATGCCGCCCCCGTTGGTCAAAATGGCCAGGCGATCGCCGTAAAAGGGCCGGGCCATGGCCAGGGTCTCCACGCTGTCGAAGAGGGCCTGCATATCCATGACGCGCAACATCCCGGCTCGCTCGAAGGCGGCGTTGTAAACGTCATCCGCGCCGGCCAGGGCGCCGGTGTGGGAGGCGGCCGCCCGCGCCCCTTCCCGGTGGCGCCCGGCCTTGACCACGACCACCGGTTTCATGCGGGCGGCGGCCCGGGCCGCCGACATGAACTTGCGGGCATGGGTGATATTCTCGATGTACAGCAGAATCGCCTTGGCGCTGAAATCGGCGGCCAGGTAATCCAGCAAGTCGCCGAAATCCACGTCCGCCATGTTGCCCACGGAGACGAAGTGGGAAAAGCCGATCCCCCTGGACGTGGCCCAATCGAGGACCGCCGTCTGCACCGCCCCTGACTGGGCGACGAAAGCGATATGGCCGCTGAGCGGTTGGACATGGCCGAAGCTGGCATTGAGCCCCACGCCGGGAACCATGATCCCGAGGCAGTTGGGGCCCACGATGCGCAGCAGATGGGGACGTGCCGCGTCGAGCATCTGCGCCCGCAGCCGCTGTCCGTTCTCGTTGCCGCCCTCGCCGAATCCGGCCGTGATCACCACTGCGGATCGGGTGCCCCGTCGGCCGAAATCTTCGATCAGCTGCGGCACGGCATCGGGCGGCGTGGCGATGACGGCCAGGTCCGGAGCCTTGGGCAGGCTCTTCAGGTCCGGATAGACGGGCAATCCTTCGATGGTCTTGTATTTTGAGTTGACGGGGAAGATCTCCCCCTTGAAACCGGCACCCACCAGATTGCGTGCCAGCACGGCACCGATGGAGCCCGGCCGCTGGCTCGCCCCCACCAGGGCCACGGAGGCGGGTTTGAACATGAAATCGAGATTGCGGATGGTCATCGTCTCACCCCACGGGGCCTGGTGCTACTCCACGACCCAGATCGTGCACTTGCGCGCATGATTCACGATTTTGCTGGAAATGCTGCCAAAAAGAAACTGCTCGCTGCGTGACAGCCCTTGCCGGCCGACCACGATGGTGCTGTAATCGGCGCTGTCCCGTTCCGCCAGGATGCACTCGGCCATGGAAGGACAATAGCGGATGGTCGACCGGGTCGACACATCTTCCGGGGCAAACCCCTTCTCGATCAGCAATTGCCGGTAATCTTCGAGCAGCACATCGATCTTCTTGACATACTGGGCGAGCCATCGCTCTTTTTCCGCTTCGGTGGGAAAATAATCTTCTTCCGGTTCGGGCACCACATGGAGGATCGTCACCTTGAAGCCCTTCAGGCCGCCCAGAAGCTGGCCCACATAGGACACCGCCCTGCGGGCGTTGTGGGATTCATCCACGGCGATCAGGATGTTTTTGTTGAAAACCTTGTCGTCATTTGGATCATGGTCCGTGCTTTTTCCCATGTGCCTCTCCATATGATTCGGTCTATCGCATGATGGTCTGTCACGCCCCCAAATCATTCCGGACGGACTCCAAGTCATGGCGAAATTGGGCCGTGTGTTCATAATACCAGTTGGCTCCCTTGGAGAAATGCATCATCACCCGGTTCAACGATTCCGGAATGTAAGGAAAGATCTTCTTCAAATTGGCCACCCGGTTATGAAAGACAATGTTCAGATCATCCTCTTCCAGCGCGTCCAGATGCGGGCTGCCCTGGTTCTTTAGATCGAACAACAGCACGTCTCCTTTGCCGGCCAGGAACATGAGAATGTTTCCCAGGCCAAAAAGGTCGTACCCGTAAATATTCTCTCGGTGGCGGTAGTTGAAATCGAAATCGATCCAGCGGTAACGGTTGTCTTCCCGATCGACGAAAATGTGATCCCGCCGGATGTCCCCGTGCTTTTCGCCATGCTCGTGCAGAAACTCGATGGCCCTGACACACGCCAGAAAGCGATCGAAGATTTCCGGGAAACGCTCCTTGAAGTAGGTTGGGTGATCCAGATCCAGGGACTCGATGGACTTGGAAAGCGGCCCGCCTTGAATCACATCGAGCACCCGGACAACGTTTCCCTTTTCATCCTCGACGGAAAACCCCTGCATGAAGTTGTCATGGCCCGCCACGAGTTTCAGGATGCGCGCCTCTTTCCGGGGACTGCGAAAGCACTCGAATTCGATGTCGCCGATGTGTGAAAAAAAACTTTCGTAAAAGACGAGCTTGATGATCTTGGCATCCCCGGTCTGCAGATCGATGGCGCGCTTGACCCAGAACTTGACCTCGTCATCCACCCCGAAGCGTCCTTCCTTGGCATTTTGACGCACGAGATAGGGATTGCCGTTGAGGATCACCACGTCACCATACTCCACGCCGAAATAGTCCGTGGTGTCCGTGTGAACCTTCAACCGCCCGGAATCCCAGGATGGCGGAAGCCATCGGGCGGCTTTTTGCCGTATCTCTTCAATGGTCATCATCGTCCGAATGTCACTTTGTAAAATTCTAACATCAATTGGATGCCTACGGCCATCCAAAATTTCGGAAATTGTTCAAGTCTGCGGCACAGCTTTTATTTTTCCATGCTCGATGAGCGCCTGCCAGCCCCGTGACCAGCAATCCGTCCAATCCGCCTCGCCCCGCGCATTGGCCTCGTGCCAGCCGTCCGGAACGGGAAGCCATTGGTAGAGCTCTTTACGCCATGCTTCAAGCAGCAGCGGTTCCCGCTCCATGAAACCGGCCGCACAAAAGACCTGGTTTTTCGACTCGCGTCCGAGCTGCCGCAACGATTGCAGCCCTTCTTCGAAGCGAAGCAGATGGTGATCCACGAGGAGCGTGTCGACATGCATGGGGAGTCTGAGCGCATTTTCCTAGGCAAGGTCCCGCTGCAGGCGGCAGGTTTCAGCGGCGTAACGGTACAGGGGCGGCCCGGACACCAGCACCATGTCCGGATGCCAAGCCAATAGGGTGTCGATGGTCCGGCCATCCAGCAGTTGTGAGTCCGACGCGTGCACAAAGACAAATCCATCCTCTTCGATCCGGCTCATCATGATGGTGTGCGCGGTGCGCTCCTGCGGGCCATGGGGAACGGCGCACGAGAATTGAAAAGGATAAGGCAATGCCCGGGTCGATGAAAATCTTGCGATCCTTCAGTTCGACCCACCAGGAAAGGCCGCGGGCACCCAGGGACTCGGCGCATACGATGTGAATGATCATGATGCTCCCCATCCAGACATCTGGATGGCACTCGGCTAAATTTCGATCACCCGGCCGGCTCCCCCCTCGATGTATTTTCCCGGGTAAAGCGAGGCGATTTCGTCTTTATATTGAGTGCAATGGGTGGCGCAGATGAGTTCCAGACCTTTCAGGGATTCGGGTCGATTGCCGTGCAGGCCGCCGATGATGCCGTAGACTTTGCCAAGATGCAATGCCGCTTCCAGAATGTGCGTCATCCTGGGATGCGAGCATCCCACGACAACGACGATGCCTTTATGCGTTTCTATGCATAGGGATTGTTCGATTCCCTCCAGTTCTCCCGTGCTGTAGATCCCCTCGTACAATTTCCGGGCACGCTCTATCTCGACCACCTCCCCGAGCTTTTTCACGCCTCGCAAAGAGACGGGGACCCACAGCTTGACATCGTTTTTCTGATCCAGGAAAGTGGACAAGCCGCCGGTGTGATCGAAATGGGCATGGGAAATAAAGACATCGGTAATTTCCCTGGGATCGATGCCGAGTTGCGCCATGTTGGAAAGGAGGATGGAGCCTCTCGCACCGGTATCGAAAAGGATCATTTTCCCCTTTGCCTCCACCAGGGCCGAAAACCCCCAATCCGCTTTCAGCTCTTTTTTGAAGGCGGTGTTGTCGTAAACAATCGTGACTTTCATCGTACCCCGCAGACTATCTTTTTGCGGCGCTGGCGCAGGCTTCATCCATACGCGCTTCGATATACCGTCCCAGCGCCTCGTTTTCCTCGTCCGCATGATTCTTGTACCCAATAGATGATGCGTTGGCTTTTGTCGGGGATTCCTGCCATTCCGCGATGAGTTGCGCCAATGCCTCTTGCGTTTCTTTTGTCATTGTGCAGCGTCCTTGTGCGGCGCGCGTGGAGAGTGGAACTTGATTTATAGGTGAGAATGTATTGCAAAATCGCGGACGCGTGTCAATTCCATGTATTTTTTGAATAAAGGCGTCTATTCCGTTATGGGCGCAGCCATAAAAAACCCCGCGGCGATTCAGCGCGCGGGGCTTTTTAAGGTCTCGATCGGCGCGACACCGCGCCGTTGACGTCTATTAGCGCAAGGCAGATCGGGGCGCTTTACCGGCCAGCGGATTGTACAGTTTCATGATGGCGAATTTCATGACATCCAGGGTCTTCATATCAGCGATGATGCCCACCAGCTTGGCTTCCGCTTCGGCCGGCAGTACGCAGGCATTAGAAGCGTCGAAAGCCAGGTCGCTGAAACCCTTGACCAGTTTTTTCTGCTCTTTGGCGGACATCTCCACCTGCACCGCCTTTTTGCCGTCGATCTCGACGATCTTGTCCGCCAGCCCGGCCGCTTCGATTTTGCCGCGTTTCTCATCATCCAGAAAAATATTGATCAAATAATCTGCCATGGGGAATTCTCCTGCTTTAAAGGTCATTGTTGATGGGTGGCCGTTGCAACCACCCAAGGCCTCGATGTTGGTCCTTTGAATATGTGACTATGACGTTGGTGTCAAGTTTCTATACAAAGACGGAGGGATTCTAACTGAATGCCATTCACCAAATCCGGCCCGGGCGGGACAGGTGGCCGATGCCACACGCCAAGCGGTCAAGTGCCGGTAAAAGGCACGGCGGGCGGCCCAGAAACTCGCTGCGCTCAAACAGTCTGGGCCGCTAGTGCCGTTTGCATTCAACCGGCACTATCGACCGCTGGCTGACTTGGCCCTGGCCACCTGCCCCACCCGGGCCTGCTTCAACCGTTGCCATGCGAATTATTTATCAAACGCCTTCTGTAATACATGCCCTTCAAGGTGAATCACATTCAGTTAGAATTGCTGACAATTACAGAGATGTATCCGGCCCTCAGCGGGCACCTATCCCGATCGCGGACAGATAAGCCACACCCCCCAAACGACGCACCTCCACCTGAATATCCGCGGCCCGCTGCGACACGTAGGGGGTTGGCGGCGAGACGCGATGCGTCCCGGGATTGGGCAGGGCCGCGGCCAGAAGGGCGGCCTGGTAACCGTTGAGCCGCGACGGCGGCAAGCCGAAAAACCGCCGGCCCGCGGCATCGGCCCCGAAGATGTCGGGTCCGAACTGGGCGATATTGAGATAGACCTCCAGAATACGCCGCTTGGACCAGACCAGTTCGATGGCCACCGTCAGCCCGGCTTCAATGCCCTTTCGGACCCAACTGCGACCGGACCAGAGAAAGAGGTTCTTGGTCACCTGCTGGGAAATGGTGCTGGCCCCCCTGGGTGTCGACCTGCGCCGATTATCCTCCAGCGCGTCGGAGATGGCCTTGAAATCAAAACCCCAGTGGTCGGGAAAACGCTGGTCCTCGGACGCGACCACCGCTACAGCCAAGGCGGGCGAAATCTTTTTCAGCGGCACCCAGCGGTATGCGACCGGGTTACCCCTGATCTTGTGCCCCAGCATGAACGCACTGGTGGGCACCGGCATCCAGCGCAACAGGAGGATGACACAAAACAGAACGACGGCAAACGCCGAAACGACAATACCCGCCCACTTGGCCGCGGACCTGAACCGCCGGGGGCTGGGTCCCTGCCGTTGTGCCTGCGTCTCGAAATAATCGGACCAGAAGAGTTTGGACTTAAACATCTTCGAGATGACAAAAAAAGCTGCCCGGCAGTTCCACCCAATCACCGATCAGGGGGCTGCCGGGCGACGCGTTTATCACATCTGGTTAGCCGGGGATGGACACCGGTGCGGCCTTGCCGATGAATTCCAGGGTTGCCTCGTACTTGGCACGCAAATCCACTGTGCCCTCATCGATCTCCTTTTTGACCGGACTCCATTCGGTGGGGCACTCGTTCCGCAGTCCGGACAATCGATCTTCCATTTCGGTGATAATATTAACCAGATCGCCGTACTGATACAACACCTTATCCTTATCAACGCCGGGAAGCTTATCAAATTTCCGCTGAAGATCAAACAGGCGGGCCTTCCACACGCCAAGCTCGAGTTCCACATTTTTGCAATAATCGTTTACATTCATGGCTTCTCTCCTTTTAATGAGGTCGTGTTAACTTCACAAGAAAGATATTTAAAATGAAAGTTAACCGTCCCTGAGCATAACGCAATCCGAGGGAATTCAGCGCTGAATGGGGGTCAAAACCTACCAACGTGTCAATTGGGACGGCCCGCATATCCAAAGGGATCGTAGTGGTTGGCGACGAGCACGACCCAACCCGTGGCGCAGGTGCTGGGAATGGGATTGGCATACCAGCCGAAGGGAATCATGGCCCGTCGGCTCGCGTAGAGATAGGGTTTCGATCGGGTCCGGATCAGGCGGGCGTAGCGGTCGGGGCGGCCGGGAAAAGCCTCGTTCGCGTATCGGTCATGGCGCAGGCGCACCAAGGCGGACAGCATCTGCCGTTCGTCGCGGTCCAGGCTCGCGACCCGCGCCTGGGCCTTGGCAGCCCCGTCGGCCGCCGCGCGCAGATAATGCCGGCGGAGGTTGCGCACCATGGTGATGGCGCCGGCAGTCCACTCGGCGGACATCATACCCTGGCGAAAGTCTCCACCGGCGGTCATGCCGTTGCCGTCGCGGTCCGAATAGCCCACGCCCCACAGCGTTTGGCCCGCGCCGTAGCCCCCCCAGCGCTTGACCTGCTGCCAGTTGTCGAAGGCCGCGCCGCTCCCGAACCAATCGTCGATCATGCCCGCGCCGAGGGCCGCCACGCCCCAGGTATTGACATCCACGGCCAGGGGCGAACGCATTGGCACCCACGTCTCGACCCGGTCCGCTGCATTGGCCAGACCGCCCGGGACAAACCCGCCGTCATGCCACGCCCGATGCCTGAAAAAGTCGAGGAGGCCGGCGGTGGTGCGGCCGGAAGCCGATTTCCCACCGTGAAGCATGGTTTGAATGCTGGCCAACGCTTGCCGGATCGCTCTCTTGTCCCGCTCGTCCAGCGTTTTCTGGCCGGCCAAGGTCCCCTCCAAGGTCGCCCGCAGCACCTTCAAGCCGGCATAGAGCGAGAAGTTGTTCTCTACCGACACCTGCTGGGGATGCACAAAGGTGCCGCCCACGTTGCCGGCCGTACCCGCAGGCGCATAGTAGACGGCGCCGATGTCGGACTGCATCGCGGCAAAGGTGGGCAGCAGGGCCAGGGCCTGACGGATCGCCGGATCGTCGAAAGGAATGAAACGGCCCCCTTTATACCGCACGTGGTGCAGATAGGCGGCGTGCAGCGGCCCCAACAGAAACGCCCAGGCGTTTTCACCGGTGATCGGTTTCCAGTCCGACCAGCTGATCCGGCCGCGCCGGTATGCGGGTGTCGGCCCGGTCTGACGGGTCGGCAGCCCTTCAACGGTGATCCAGCGCTCCCAGGGCGTACCCCTGAAAGGATCATCGGACAGCCAGGACCGGCCGAACATGCGGAAGGCAAAAGCGCTTTGGGGATCGGAGACCGACCGGCCGTTGTATCGAAAGATCTCCTTGCGGGTGACGGCCCGATTGGCCCCCTTGACCACCACTTCCGCATCGCCGCAATGGCCTTCGCGAAGTAGCAGGCTCTGGTTGCCGGCCAGATCGTAAGCGTCGGCGGCATATGGATTGATGAAACCGTTGGCCGCCTGCCCCAGGACCACCGCAATCTGCCACACTGCACCATCGTAAATGTTGGCGCCGTTGTGGACAAAGACCCGCTCGATCTGCAGGGGACCACCCGCACCGGGCAGCGGGGAGAGGGTCGAGTCTTCGGGATTGTAGCGGTCGACGACCGCACAGACGACATCCGGCGAGGCGCAGACAAATTCACCCCAGTAGTCCGCGCTGTCGAGGTAGCTCAGCGGCAGGACGCGGCCATTCAAGGCGCCGGCCGTGGCCGTGTAAAGGGCACCGCCGTCGGCATCCCGATCGCTCACCAGGAAGCGATAGGTTGCCGCCAGATCGTCGAAAGCCGCCTTAGCCCGGGCCGACACAAAGGGAATTGAAAGGATGATCCCTATACCGATGAGGCACCGGAACAATCTGGAAAAGCACGTTGTCATGTCGCAACCAGCAGGGTCATGGCGCAACCTCCTGCTCCGCTCCTCTATCCTGGTGCAGGGCACACCACACCCACAGGGTCGTGGCGAGGGGAGTCAGCGCCGTGGCATACCACACCCCGTCGAGCCAGGTCCGGATGTGAATCCCCGCCTGAGGATCGATGGCGGGTTCTCGGAAAAGATAGCCGAGCGACACCGCAACGACCATGATGGCCACGAAGAGGGCGACCGCGGAAACGAGGATGCACGCCAGGATGCGCGTGGCCGGCAGCGACACGGGCAAGCGCAGAAAACGGGGATTGCGCACAAGAAGCCAGACGATCAAGGCCAGGGCGGACAACACCGGCAGCCAGAGCATGGCGGCTTCGAACAGCAGGTGCGGCGCGCCGCCACCTGAAAATGGATTCAATTCCTGAAGTCTTTCGATGAACCTGGGAAAGAGAAACACGAGCAGCCACACCGCGGCCGGTGCGAAAAGCATGCGGCAAATTTGCGACCGCAATTGTTCCAAATATTGCAAAGCAGTCAAAGACAGACGCATCGCCTTATGAACACTACCTCGTATCCGTCAGCATCCGGATCGCCTTGTCCAGGGACCGATTGAACGCTTCCGGACGGTTCATCATCAGGAAATGATCGGCATCCTTCAACACAATGGCCTCATACGACGCCATGTGCCGCCGGTTGGCATCATAGTTCACCGGCCACAGGTCTCCATTCACGGAGATGACCGGGACGCGGATCTGCTCAAAAATCTTTGCCGCTTCACCGCTGATATACTGTTTCAGCATCTCCTCCATGGCACCGATGGCCACCTCCGGCGGCGCGGCCGACATGTCCGCCAGGATCCATTCGCGCAGCCGCCCATCGGTTCTTGGCGAAATCATTTCCCCCACGAACCGCCGGATTTCGGCTTTGAAATCTTTCCTGAACGGAACGACCATTTTATCAGCATCTTCCTGCGTCACCGGATACTCGATATTTTCAAGGGTGTCCACGCCGATCAGGCCGACGACGCGGTCGGGCATGAGACGGGCGGCTTCCGCGATCACCGACCCGCCCATGGAGTGGCCGATCAGGATCACCCGGGCCGCGCCCGCCGCCGTTGTCACCGCACACACATCCTCTCCGAAAGCACGCATACTATAGCGCGTGCGCGTCGCCGCCGAGTGGCCGTGACCGGCCAGGTCGAGGATGACCAGGCGGTGCCGTTTCGCAAAATAGGGCACCTGGGCCCGCCAGTAGCGGGCATCGCAATTCCAGCCGTGCACGAAAACCAGCGTGGGTTCCCCGTTGCCGTGGACCTCACAGGAAATCGCCGTGCCATCCGCGGATCGCACCATTTGGGGCCATTGCGCCAAGGCTTTCGCCGCTCCGAAAACCAGCACCATCAATGTCAGGCCAGTGGTCACGCTCAGCGCCCGCCTGCCGTGGGATCGGCGGCAAAGCCCGCCCTTATTGCGAAACGCAGTTGAAACACTGTTCATCTGTGAGTTACTCCATTGTCAAATGATCGTCCCGACCGTTGCATTCAATCGAGGGCGCGGCGCAGTGCATTGCGCAGATTGGACATGGTGTACGGCTTCTGGATAAACCCTGTCAACCCTCTGCCGATAAAACGTTGCGCCACCTCCTGCTCGCTGTAACCGCTCGACAGGATCACGCGCACATCGCTTCGCATCCTGCGCAGCTCCCGAAATGCCTCCTCCCCCCCCATCTCGGGCATCATGAGATCGAGAATGACACACACGACCTCTGACCCCCGGGTGCGGAAGATCTCTAAGCCCTGCCGGCCATTGGTCGCCGTCAGAACCTGAAAACCCAACATCTCCAGCATCGCAGATGCCACGTCACGGATATCGGGATCATCGTCGACGAGCAGGATAGTGCCGCCGCCATGCAGCGGCGCGCCCTCTTCACCCGGCCTCTCATGGTCGCCTGCTTTCCGCCCCACAGCGGGCAGGAGGATCTTGAAGGTGGTTCCCCGGCCCACTTCGCTGTAAACTTTGATCGCTCCCTTGTGACCCCGCACAATGCCCAGCACCGCCGCCAGTCCCAGCCCCCGGCCGGTAAATTTCGTGGTAAAGAACGGATCGAACATCTTTTTCAGGGCTTCGGCATCCATCCCGCAACCGCTATCCGAAATTTCCAGGTAAACGTAGTCACCCGCGGGGAGACGGTCATCCAGATAGCTCGTGGCCAAATAGACGTCATCGCATGCCATGACGCCGGTCGTGATCGAAATGACCCCTTTCCTGTCGCCCAGGGCTTCGGACGCGTTGGTGATCAGGTTCATGATCACCTGACGGATCTGGGTGGCATCCACCTCCACCGCCGGTAGGTCCTCGCCAAGTGTGTAGCTCAATATCGCTTTCTTGGAAATCGACACATCGAGCATCTGGCCCATTTCCCGGACGATCTCCGAAAGGTCGTGGCAGCCGACCACGAAATGCCCCTTGCCGGAATAGGCAAGCATCTGACGGCACAGATCCGCACCGCGATGGGAGGCCCGGATGACCTCCTCGATATGATTGCGCGCCGGCGACACCGCAGAGAGCTTCAGGGCTGCCAGATCGGCGTTCCCGAGGATGGCCATGAGCAGATTGTTGAAATCGTGGGCAATTCCTCCGGCGAGCAACCCCAGGCTCTCGAGTTTTTGCACCTCGCGCATCTGGGTCTCGAACCTTTGGCGCTCTTCCTCCGCACGCTTTTCCGCAGTGATGTCCTGCACGACGCCAAAGGATTTTATGGGACGCCCCTGTGGGTCATATTCGGTATGGCCGATCTCGTTGACCCACTTGATCCGTCCATCCTCCATCAGCAAACGATGGGCGATTTCGTATGAACTGCCATCTTTGACGGAGCCGTAATAGGCCTGTTCCACCTTTTCGCGATCCGCCGGGTGGATGGCATTCAAAAACGCCTCGGCTGTGGCGCCGAACTCCTTGGGATCGATTTCAAAAAGCGCATACACGCTTTCCGACCATTCCAGCTTATTGCTTACCAGATCCAATTCCCAATTGCCGATCCTGGCGATCCGCTGTGCTTCCTTGAGATTTTGTTCGCTTCGCGCCAGTTTATCCTCCACTTTCTTGCGCTCGGCAATGAACCGCGCCTGCTGAATATTCTGATAGGCCGTGTTGGAGAGTTGATTGGCCAGAGTGAAAAGGGATTGGGCGATCTGTTCGAAAGTCTTTTGGGGCATGACGGGAACTTTGAGCAGGGCATCGCGGAACGCTGCCTCGTCGGCGCCGATGGCGCGCGCGTAGGCCATCGTTTGCGCTTCGCTCTGCGTCTCACTGCGGACCTGGCCGATCAGCCAGCTGGCGATGTGGCGTCCGGCGACGGTGATGCTGGCGCCCGCGCCCAGCAGGCCGGCGCTCAAACAGGCCCCGATGGTCGGCCCGGAAGGATTGTGCCGGCCGAGGGTCGCATCCGAGATCTTGCAGTTTCTGAATCCTATCTCGTTTTTGCGGATGAACTCGCTGCAGAAATAGGTGAAGTTGCTTGGCCGCGTGATGGGTGTCCCGTCAGGTCGGGTGATGAGCGCACCGACGCCCCAGACCTCCGCGAAGAGGTCCTGCAGGCGTTGAAGATCGGAAAGGTTGAACAGGTCTTCGAAGGCAATGTTCTCCACATCGTCCAGAGGCTGGGTGAGCGCCAGGACGCGCTTCTCGAGCGCATCCTCCATGCGTTTGCGGTCCGTGATGTCCGGAAAAACCAGAAATGCGGCGATGATCTTCCCCTCACTGTTGTAAATGGGAGCCGCGCTGACCATCTCGTATCGCCGGCTACCATCCTTGCGCTGTACAATCATCTCCTTGTTTTTGGTCGTTGCCCCCTGGAGCGCCAGGATCAGGGGCAGCTCGTTCCAGGGAACCGGATGGCCCTCGCCGTCGAAATCCTGCCAGGTGGGTGAAATTTCATCCAGGGACCGCCCCGACAAGGACGCTCCATCTATGCCCAGCATCTCCCTTCCGGCATCGTTGGCATATAGAATGACCGCTTCGGGAGCGCTGACCAGGACCATGGGAACCGGTGTCTGGTTGAAGGCCGATTGCAGCAGAATCTTGGTTTCGGCCAGTTCCCTTTCGACCCGGACGCGTTCCGTAGTGTCAAACGCGATACCTGCCACCATGGCCGGCACATCGTGCCCCTCGATCGCGAATTTATAAGTATCAAAGAAAATTTCGGCGCCGTTCGGGTCGGTGAGTCGTTCCTTAACGAGGATCGGTCCCTCTGTCAGGACCCTCAGGTCGTCCCTGCGCATGCGCTTGGCGATCTCCAGCGGGACCATTTCTTCGGTAGTTTTGCCGACGATGCATTGCTGTCCGAGAAGCTGCTCCAGGTATCGGTTGGCATATAATATACGCCCTGAACCATCCTTGATGAAAGCGCTGGCAGGCAGGTGCGCCATGAAGGCGGAAAAACGCCGCTCGCTCTCCCTTAACGCCGACTCCGCCCTCTTTCGTTCCGTCATGTCTCGGCAGATGGTGAAAATCAGTCGATTTCCCGATGATTCGAACAGTCGGGCCGATATCTCCACTGGGACCCGGGTGCCATCCCGTGCCTGGTGAATGGTTTCGAACAGATGATGGCCCTGCCGCCGCAGGGCCTCGAATCGCCCGGGTATCAACTCAGCCTGTTCTGAAGCGTCCACCTCCCGGATGTTCATTTTCAAAAACTCTTCCCGGCTGTAGCCCAACCGCTCACAGGCTTCCCGGTTGGCCTCCAGAATTCGGCCATCCACCTCCAGTATGAATGCGGGGTCTTTCACGACCTCGAAAAAGCTGCGGAATTTCTCCTCGCTCTCCCGCAGCTTGTGCGCCCCCGTCTTTCGTCCCAAAGCATCGCGGACAGCACGGATCTCGTTGAAGAATCGCTTCTTTGCCGTTTCGATCCGCGACGGGGTCATGACGGTTGTGGGCTTGGCCTCGCCGGTACCGGAGGGCTTCACGCCGGCTTGGCCGGACGTCTGGGATTTTGTCCGTTCGTCCAGATCTTTACCACCGTCGATCCTCATACGATCCTTTCCAGCCTCCCGCCAAAAGGGCATCTCTGGCCTTCCTCCTGATGAGCATTGGGGAAAAAGGTCTCTCTCACATGCACCTCATCTTGATAAACGCGCACCTGTTGAGCCCAATCCTTGGGACACTCTGGGAAGATCCCGTTTGTAATGCTTACACATGGGAATACCCCATACAATCAGAAGTACTATAATGTCTGGCACTCCGATTCCGACCATAGCTCTTTCCTTTCAAGCAGCGCTTGGTCATTTCAGTGAGCTCGGTTCGGCACACACATGGGACCATGGTCCCCTATGAAAGTCTTTCCCGTTTACGCCGTCTCCAATTTTTCAGCGCTTGACCGGCTCTAACATGCGGCTGCTGCAGGCGATCCAATGAAGGCGGGATGGTGTATAGGCACGAAGAAAGTAGCTCAACTGTGTAGGGCTCGCCACTGCGTGCCAGTTGGCGCCTCCCGCGGTCGCGGCGGCACCGAGATTCCGCCAGAATTCTCGCGCCGGAAAAAGTGTCATCTCCGGGCAACTCTCGAAGGATCGGATCACTCGGACCGGGCGAAGCGCATTGGGGGCCCCTCTCAGGATAGCTTCGGCTTCACTCACATAAAGAACGTCTCCGATCTCCTTGTAGAACACAACCTCCGTGCCTGCCGGCACCTGCACAAAAATCGAGGACCGACCATCGACGCCCCATCCTCCATGACCGCACACATAAATGTCCATATCCTCCTCCTTGGCAGCACGCAACGCCTGTACGATAAACTGCTCTGTGAGCTGACTGATCGCCGAGGTCTTGAATGCGTCGATGGTCACCTCGCTTATCGCGATAATGTCGCCGGGCGCCTCGTCCCTGATAGTGACCTTTGAATTCAAGATTCCCTTATCCCTTCGACTGAACCGTACATCCATTCATCCGCCATCGATAGGCCAGCCTTGCCCGGCGCGGAGAAAACCAATAACCGTTCTCTACGGCCGCCCCACCTGAGTCTCAACCCTATCGCCGTCCAGATCCGAGGCGCATTTAAGACCGAAGAGAGGATGCGCTTTAAGGTCAAGCTAACCCATTAAAATAATATCTTATAGTTCTCAAAATGGCTAAATTGCAAGCCTGCTGTAAAGAAAATGCCACACTGTTCTGAAACCAGCTGGCCATTGGAGTGGATCACATTTGGCAAGCAGTCGGAAATATCTATAGAAAACAAATGGTTCAAGGCAAATGAGTGGCCACATATTGCTGGCAGTGGTCTAAAAATTGAAATATATCTATTTCTGACGGAAGGGGATCTGGCAGTAGTCGGCACCTCGCGCGGGCGTGACCTTATTTTTGCGCAGGTACATGTTCAGGGAGTTCATGGAGATGTTGATGTTGGGCGTCGGGCCCAGAAAGACGTGCTCCAGTGCGATGGGCCTGCCGTTCTCGGGCTGGAACTTGAATTCCACGTAGGGAACCAGCATGGAGGCGCCTTCGCGAAAAAGCACCGGGGCGTTGAGATAGTCGGTGATGGCCGGCGAAACGATGCGCCACTCGGCCTCTTCCTCGAACGAGGGATGCTTGAGCACGGCCGCGATGCGCAGCAGGTCGCCTTCGATGTGCTGGAACGCGGCGTGGTAGGGCAGCGAGCTGCAGGGATTGTCCGAATCGGATACTTTGGGGCGCTGCTCGACAAGGGCTTCGACGGCGTCGACCACCCTGACGATGAGCCGGCGCTGTTCATCCGGATCGTAGATGCACTTGCCGATCTGAAACGACTGGGCTTGGGCGCATTTGAGGATATAGGCGGGGTTGAAGCCCAGGCTGACGCCCTTGCCCAGTCTGCTGTAACCGCGCCACTGGCTGAGCAGGTTGCCGTTGGAGCGGAACGAAGCGCCGAAGAGCAGGTGGCCGTTGGTGATGCGATGGGAGACCCAATCGAGGAACTGGTTGAGCAGATTGGGGTTGGGATGGCCTGCGGCGATGCGCCGGCTGATCTCCTTGGCGATCAGGTCGGCCGTGTGCTTGAGTTCGGCCGAATCGTTCATGTAGCGGATGTCGCTGGCCCACAGGGCGCGGCTGCCCACGATGCCCAGGAGACCGGAGAAGGTGGTGTAGTGATAGAGGATTTCCCGGGGGATGTCGGCGTAAAGTTTCTGAGTGATGTCCTTGATCATTTGTATCGTTTCAGGTCGTACTTGTCGGCCACTTCGCGTCTCTGTTCGGCGGAGAGGGAACGCATGTAGCCCCGCCAGCCGGGGCACCAGGAGGTGTGCCAGCGCCACAGGCGGCCGAGCAGTGAATTTGGATTCCGGTCATATTTGGCCCGGAAGGCGCACGATTCACACTTTGGGGTAGGCATGACAATCACTTCCTTTCCCTTGCGGCTCAAATGGCGCAAGGTACGCGTGGAACAATGGACCGATGAGCGGCCCGGCCGCCTTGGGCTTGCCCACCAGCTGGGGCACCCAGCGGTTCAAATGATAGATCAGCGGCATGGTGCCTAATCGCGCCACATCGATGAATCGGATGCGCTCTGAGGACAAATTTTTTCATGCAACGCCGATATCGGGCCAATCGGCCATTTGTGGACCGGCGCTATTTCACCACGATCAACGCATCCACGGCCACCGGTCGGGCGCCGTCCAGAATCACGGGGTTGAGGTCGATTTCGGCCACGGCCTCGATCTCCACGCCGATCTGCCCGATGCGGATCAGCATGTCGGCCAGGGCCCCGGTGTCGGCGGCCGGCATGCCGCGCACGGCCTCCAGGATCTTATGGCCCTTGATGTCGCCCATCATCTCCATGGCGTCATGGTGTTCGAGGGGCGCCTTGCGGAACGAGATGTCCTTGAGAATCTCGGTGAATATCCCGCCCAGGCCGAACATGACGCAGGCCCCGAACTGGGGATCGCGCGTCAGGCCCATCACCAACTCGCGCCGGCCGCCGATCATCTCCTGGACCAGCACGCCGCCCTTGCCGTCCAGGCCGGCCATGATCCCGTCGAAGGCGGCAACGGCTTCGGCCTCGCCACGGACATCCACGCGCACGAGGTTCTTTTCGGTCTTGTGTGCGATCTCGGCGGCGCACCCTTTCATCACCAGGGGAAAGCCGATGGCGTTCAGGGCGCCGGCCAGGGCCGCGCGATCCCCGACCAGAATCTCCCGGGTCACGGGAATGTCCCAGGCGGTCAGCACCTGTTTGGCTTCGTATTCGGAGAGCGTTTTGCGCCCCTCTTTGCGGGCGGTCTCGATCAGTTGCAGGGCTTGATCCTTGTTCATCATGATTTCCTTTCATAATACGCGTTGAGATGTCCGATGGCCCGAAGTGCGTCGCGCAATTCCGCGAATACCGGTATGCCGCGCTCGATGAAGGCGCGGCGGGCATCCACGAACATATCGACCACATCCAGGTGATCCGGCCCGCTCTTGGGGTTGGACAGGATGACGACGATGGGTTTGCCGGTTTCCGCCGCCACCTCGCGGATGTCGTCGGCCAGTTCCAGGTAGGGGGTCACGGCCTTGATCGGTCGTCCTGTCAACATGGCCATATTCTTATAATGATGCAGCAGGGAAGTAAAGATCTGCAGATCGATGCGCGGATCGCCGGCCGCCAGTCGCATGATCGCCTTGAGCGTTTTGGGTGGCACGAAGGGATTGGCCACGTCCACCGGATTGCCGGGGCTCGATCCGGGTTTGGGCAGCAGTTCGTCGATGCGGCCGGCCAGATCGGGTTCAAAGGCCGGGATCTGCAAGCCGAAGTTTTCGGCCAGGTCCGCGGCCGCCACACCCAGGGCGCCGCCGCCGCCCAGCACCGTGATGTTGTGAAAAGTCTGCGGGGGCAACAGGCTGAAGGCCAGGCAAGTCTGCACCATCTCGCCCATGTCGCCCACCTGCACGGCATTGGCCTGGCGCAGGATCGACTGCCAGATCTCGCGGCTGCCGCCCATGGAGGCGGTATGACTCTGCACTGCCCGGCGGCCGGCCGCCGAGAGGCCGCCCTTGTTGACGATCACCGGCTTTCTGGCCGTGGTGCGCCGCAGGGATTCGAAAAAAGCGTCGCCGTCGCGGATGCCCTCGATATACATGGCCACCAGGCCGGTTTCAGGATCCTCGCGGTAATAGTCGAGCAACTCGGTTTCGCGCAGATCGCAGCCGTTGCCGAAGCTGACCACCTTGCTGAATTTCAGGCCCACCGACTTGCCGGCGTTGGCAAAATCCACGGCCATGCCGCCGCTCTGGGACGAGAAGGCTACCGGACCGGTCTCCCGGGAAAGGTCGGGACCCGGCAACACGGTAAGGCCGCTGCGGGGGCAGTAGATGCCGAAACAGTTGGGGCCGATGACGCGGATGCCCCGGGCCGCCACCCGCACGATCTCTTGTTCCAGGGCGATGCCCTCGGCGGTTCCCAACTCCTTGAAACCGGATGAAAAAATTTCGGCGCCGGCTGCACCCTTGAGGCGGCACGCTTCGAGCACTTCGGGCACGGCCCGGGCCGCCACGGCGATGATGGCGAAATCGATGGCGCGGGGAATCTCCTCCACGCTGCGATGGATCGGCTCGCCGTTCAACTCGCCGCCCTTGGGATTGACCAAGAAAATTTCACCTTCGAACCCGATGAGCCGCAGGGAGACGAAAATGCCGGCGCCGAAGCCGAGCCCCTCCTGGGAAACCCCGACGATGGCGATCCGTTTGGGATGGAAGATGCGTTCGAAGTCGATTGGGGATGTTTGCGTTGTCGTTGGGGCCATGGGCCGGTTACCTCCTTGGATCTTGTGTGGCACGTTGCTGCGGCATGGGAAAACCTCCCTTGCTCAGAGCGTGGAAAAAACGGCGCCCAGCATGACCAGGGCGGCGCCGACGAGTTTCTTGGCGGACAGTGGATCGACCGGTGTGGAGAGCAGGCCGAAATGGCCGACCACCAGGGCGGTGAGGATCTGGCCGCTCACGGTCAAGATGAAAAACTGGCGCACCCCGATGCGCGGGATCAGATAGGTGGTGGCCAGGACGATGAAGGCACTGACGAAGCCGGTCAGATACAAATAGATGGGCACGGACCTGAGGCGCACCAGGCTGGCGGGATCGCCCCACACGGCGAACAGAACGATGGAGGTGACCAGCGCCATGAGAAAGAAGGTGATGTTGGCCGTGATGGCCGATCCCAAATGCCGGGAGACCATGCTGTTCATCGGCAGATAGATGGAAAGCAGGGCCCCGACCAGCAGGGAGAGGAGGGTGATAACTATGGGGGGCATGGCGTGCTCCGTATCTTTTTTTGCCTGCTCGTACTCGATCTTTACACTAAATGGCTTCGCAAAAAGCCCAAACGCCTCTTCGACTGCATTCCGGCGAAAGCAGGAATTCATTCACATGCGGCTATCGCTGCATCACCAAGATCTCCCCGTGTCGGAAGCAGCCGACCAGATGGTCGTTGATCACGCCGGCGGCCTGCAGGAAAGCGTAGCAGATCGTGCTGCCCACAAAGGCGAAGCCGGCCTGCTTGAGCGCCTTGCTGACCCGGTCGGAGAGCGGCGTATTGGGCGGGATCTGCTCCGCCCGCTTCCAGCGGTTGTGCACCACCCGGCCGTCGGTGAACGACCAGATGAAGTCGCTGAACGATCCGTGGGCCTCTGCCAGCGACAGAAAGCAGGCAGCGTTGTGGACTGCGGCGCGCACCTTCTGGCGGTTGCGGATGATGGCCGGATTCAACAGGGCCGCTTCGATCTCCGGTTCGGTCATGCGCACCATACGCAGGGGGTCGAAACCGTGAAAGACCTGTCGGAACGCTTCGCGCTTGTGCAGCACGGTACGCCACGAGAGACCGGCCTGAAATGCGTCCAGGGTAATGTGTTCCATCCAGAGGCGGTCGTCATGAACCGGCACGCCCCACTCATGGTCATGATAGGCCACCATGAGGGCATCGTCGCTGGGCCAGGGGCACCTGGGTTTGTCGTCTTTCATCTGGATACCGGCTCCTTCATGGCAGGGCCGCCAATACGTCGTGGATAAAGCGGCTGGTGTTCCATGTGCTTCGGTCGGAGGTGGCCCCGAAGCGCACCAGGACCGTGTCGCGGGATGGGATGACGATCACCTTCTGTTCCTGGAACCCTTCGGCGGCATAAGCGTCGCGCGGGGCATCGGGCCACCGTCGGTCGTTGGGATCGCCCGGCGCGCCGGCATTGAGCCAGAACATGGCGCCGTACTCCCCTTTGGGCGCCGGCGGTGTGGGCGTGGTCGTATAGGCCACCCACCCTTCGGGCAGGATGCGCTCGCCGTTCCAGACGCCGTCCTGCAGATAGAGCAGGCCGAAACGCGCCCAGTCCCGGGCCGTGGCGAAGATATAGGAGGAGCCCACGAAGGTGCCCGAGGCATCCGGCTCCAGGATGGCGCTGGACATGCCGATGCGGTCGAAAAATTTCTCATAGAGCGCCGGGTAATAGTAGGCGGCATCCGGGGCTACCGCCTCGCGCACGATGCGCGCCACGATATTGGCCGTGCCGCTGGAGTATTGCCACTCCGTACCGGGCGGCGCGGCGAGCCGCTTTTCCGCGGCAAAGGCCCCAAAATCTGCGCTGCTGTAAAGCATGTTGGTGACGTCGTAAAAGGGTGCGTACACCTCGTCGAAGGCGAGGCCGCTGCTCATGCGCAGCAATTGATCTGTCGTGATCGATCTCTTTGGATCGCTGGGATCATTCCACTCGGGCACTGGGGCCGGGGCCATGATATCGAGCTTGCCCTCACCGACCAGCACGCCCACCAGGGCGCTGGTCACGCTCTTGCTCATGGACCAGCCAAGCATGGGCATCTCCTTGTGAAAACCGTCGGCATAACGCTCGGCGATCAGTTGCCCGCGATAGACCACCAGGACGGCCCGGGTGTTGCGCCTGGGCTCGGGACCGGGTTCGGCGAAGGCCTGGTCCACGACCTGCGCCAGCCGGTCGGCATCCACGCCGACACCGGCCGGATCGACCGGATCGCCGCTGCCGTGCGGCCACGGTCGATCCGACGGGCGCGCGGGCGGCAGCCGCTTGAAATCCGGGGGGAGCGGCGGCTTGGCGTTCATCCCGCCCGCGGTCGTGTTCGCGATCAGGCTACAGCCGCACCCCTCCCGGTAGATGGCCGTACTGGAGACGAGTCCCAGCGACGAGGCGCGGACGCTCCTGGCGACGGGGTCGATCTCGTAGGAGACCAGGTGCGCCATGGGATTGACCGGCAGCACATCCTCGCGAAAGACGGGTTCCGGGTCGCGCCCGGAAATGAAGGTGCTCGAACAGAGATACTTGGCAGTATAGCCCGTACCGATGGGCATGCCCTTGAAAAAGGAGGCGATCAGAGCGATCACGGCCAGTCCGCCGACCAGGATCCCACCGATGAGGCCTAATTTGACGCTGCGTTTCATGTTGCAACCATTGGTAGTTCGTGTCCGTTCACAAATAGGCCAATTGGCCACTTTGGATGGCCACCGTTAACGGTTTTTCCACTCGGGCGTTTTCTTTTCGATGAATGCGCTGATACCGATCTGGGCATCCTCTGCCAGCATATTCAAGGCGATGGTCTGGGTGGCCACCTCGAAGGCCTTCTGGTCGGTCGCATCGATCTGGGCGTAAAACCCCTGCTTGCCCACGGCCAGGACGTAACGGCTGGCCTCGGCGATCTGTCCGGCAAGGGTTTCGGTCTCGTCGGCCAACTTGTCCAAGGCCACCACCCGGTTGACCAGCCCCAGGGCCTTGGCTTCGTCGGCCGGGAAATAGCGACCCGTGAGCAGCATTTCGAGGGCGGCCTTACGGCCGATGGCACGGCTGATGGCCACTGCCGGGGTGGTGCAAAAAAGTCCGATCTTGACGCCTGGCGTGGCAAAGCGCGCCCCCTCTTCGGCGACCACCAGATCGCACCACGACACCAATTGGCAGCCGGCGGCCGTGGCCACGCCTTGGACCTGGGCGATAACCGGCTGCGGCATGGCGTGGATCAACTGCATCAGGCGGCCGCAGTTTTCGAAGATCTGTTTGGCCCGCCGGGCGCCGGCGCCCACCATCTCGGACAGATCGTGGCCCGCGCAGAAATGCTTGCCCGCAGCACGAATGATCACTACTTTGACCGATTCATCCTGAGAAACGGCTGTCAGGGCGTCGATCATCTCGGCGATCATCTTCTGCGAGAGCGCGTTGATCTTTTGGGGCTGGTTCAGGGTCAAAAACGCGACCGGGCTTTCGGTGGCAAAGAGGATCTGCTCGTATGTCATGCGAAACCTCCTGTGGGATTGAATCCGATCTTCCTCCGGACCGGCAGGCGCGCTGCCGGCCCGGGGAGCCGACTATTTCTTTTCGTAGAACAGCGAGGTGCGGCCGCCGTCGACCACCAGGTCGTGGCAGTTGACGAAGCTGCCCTCGTCGCTGGCCAGAAAGAGCGCGGCGTAGGCGATATCCTTGTCCAGACCGGCCCTTGGGATGGGCGTGGCATTGGCCAAGTTTTTCATCAATTTTTCCATTTTCTTCTTGTTGGTCTCCTCATCCAGGGTGTTGGCCACTTCGGAACCGCCCCAGAAGATGGGCGTGGCGATGGCGCCCGGCGCAATGGAGTTGACCCGGATATTGAAAGGCCCGAGCTGCACGCCGGCCATCTTGGTGATGTGCACCACGCCCGCTTTCAATGCGCTGTAGAGATAGCCGCCCTGGTTGCTGCGGATGGCGGCGATGCTCGAGTTGTTGATGATGCAGCCCGACTGCTGCGGCTTCATCGCCGCCGCAGCGTATTTGATGCCGAGGGCCACGCTGCCGAGCAACAACTTGGCGCTGTATATAAAATCGTCCATGGTCACGGTGTCCAGCGCGCCGCGATCCTTGCCGCCAGCGTTGTTGAACATGCAGTCGATGCGCCCGAACCGATCCACGGCCATTTCCACCAGGGCCTTGATGTCGGCCTCCTCGGTGACATCGGCACGCTGATAGACGACATTGGCGCCCAGCTTGGCGGCCAGTTTGGCGCCCTTTTCTTCCGACCGGCCGGCGATGACCACCTTGGCCCCTTCGCCGGCAAACACTTCCGCCGTGGCTGCACCGATACCGCTGGTGCCCCCGGTAATGACCGCAACCTTGCCTTCCAGACGTCCGCTCATGAGAATACCTCCGTAAGTGAATAAGTTTTATGTATTGACGCAACCTCGTGTCTTTAATGCTTTCAGGCCTTCATTCGGGCGGGGATAAACCCCACCCCTACGAGGCCGGAGATGCAAATGGTTCGTTGTATTGAATCCTTCCTTATGTTTTCTTCCCCCGCACCCGCCCGTAGTGCACCAGCGCATACATGGCCCGGGCGCACTGCTCGGGCGAGCTGTAGACCGGGATGCCGCCTTCGCCGAGCATCTCCTCCATGATGTCGTTTTCCAGGTTGGCGAAACGCAGGCAGATGACCGGTTTGCCGTATTTGCCGGGCAATGCGGCATACCGCGCGCCGCCGTCGATGGCCGCCTTGATGTGCGGCGGGTGATCCGCAGCGCTGCGGTCGACCACCAGATGGCTGTCGAAAAGTTGGGGGCTGACCGGTACGTTGCTGATCACCCCGTCGATGTAGTCGAGCCGAAGAAACTGCTCGATGATCTCCGCCTCCTGCATGGCCGTGCGCGTGGCCCCGGCGAAATCGACCGGGTTCCGGGCCGGCGGGGCATGGGACGGCAGTAGGGCGTTGATCCGCGCGGCCGTGTCAGAATCGAGCCGGGGCAATTCCAATCCTAGTGCGGCGCAGGCGTCGGTGCCCACCACGCCCTGCCCCCCGCTGCCCAGGATCGCCACCCGGTTGCCGTTGGGCAACGGCAGGCCGGCCAGGGCCTGGGCCATCTCGAAGAGGTGGAACGACTCGCGCACCTGCAGCAGCCCGATCTGCCGGCAGATGTTGTCGAAAACGATGGACGAGCCGGCCACCGATGCGGTGTGGGACAGGGCCGCCCGTTCGGCGGCCTCGGACCGGCCGGCCTTGTAAATGACTATCGGCTTTTTCCGGATCGCCCGCCGGGCCACCTGGAAAAACCGTTCACCGTCCTTGAACCCCTCGACATAGAGGGCGATAACATGGGTCTCGGGGTCGTCGGCCAGGTATTCCACGTAATCGGCCACGCCGAGGTCGGCCTGGTTGCCGATGCTGACAAATTTGCTCAGGCCGTAGCCCTGGGATGCGGCCACCTGGGCGATGGAGACCCCGAAGGTGCCGCTCTGGGAGACGAACGAGATCGAACCGGATTTGGGGGCTTGCTGAAAACAGAGGCTCAGACGGCCCGATGCGCTGAAGATACCCATGCAATTGGGGCCGACGATCCGGATGCCCTCGGCGCGGGCCACAGCCATCATCTCGTTTTCCAGCCGCCGCCCCGTCTCGCCCGTTTCGGCAAAGCCGGCGGTGATCACCACCGCCCCCTTGATCCCCCTGGCGGCGCATCCTTTGAGCAGGTCCGGAACCGTGGCCGTGGGCGTGGTGATCACGGCCAGGTCGATATGGCCCGGTACGTCCCCCACGCTCGGGTAGGCGGCGAGCCCGAGAATCTCCTTCTTACGGGGGTTGATCGGGTAGATGGGGCCCTGGTAACCGGTTTTCAGGGGCCGGTCGACCATGCGATGGCCCCATTTGCCGAAGGTGTCCGATGCGCCGATCACTGCGATGGATTTTGGGTTGAAGATGGCCTCGAGCGCATCCAGGGACGAGGGGTGCAAACGCGTATCCTCCTGTCTGGTTCAGTCAAACGATCCAGCGCGCGGTCAAGAGGCGTAGATCGAACATTTGCGAACGGCCATGGCGGCCTCCTGCAACGCCTCTGAAAATGTGGGGTGGCCATGGATGGTACGGGCTATATCCTCGGAGCTGGCTCCGAATTCCAGGGCCAGGACACACTCGGCGATCATGTCCGCGGCCCGGGGTCCGATGATATGTACGCCCAGGATGCGATCGGTCTTGGCGTGGGCGATGAGCTTGACGAAGCCGTCGGTCTCGCCCATGCAGCGCGCCCGGCCGGCGCCGGTGAACGGATAGCTGCCCACGCAGTGGGGGATGTCGCGCTCCTTGACCTGTTGCAGGGTCAATCCCACGCTGGCCACCTCGGGCCAGGTGTAGATCACCGACGGGATGGCGTCGTAGTTGACCTCACCGAAGCGGCCGGCCATGTTTTCCACCGCGGCGATGCCTTCGGCCGAGGCCTTGTGGGCCAGCATGGGGCCGGGAACCAGATCGCCGATGGCATAGACGCCCGGCACGCTGGTCTGATACCCCTCGTCCACCAGGATGTGGCCGCTGCGTTCGTCGGTCTTGATACCCAGCTCCGAGAGACCCAGGTCCTGGGTCAGCGGCCGGCGGCCCACCGCCACCAGAAGCCGGTCGAAGTCGAGGGTCTCGCGCTGGTCGTTTTTCTCCACGGTGACCTCCACCTTGCGACCGCTCGTCTTGGCCTCGACCACGCGGGTCTCCAGGCGCATTTCCAGTCCCTGCTTGCGCAGAATGCGGTCCAGGGTGCGGGCCACCTGGCCGTCGAGGCCGGTGCCGATCTTGGGCAGCATCTCGATGACGGTGACCTTGGCGCCCAGCCGCAGCCAGACCGATCCCAGTTCCAGCCCGATATAACCGCCGCCCACGATGCCCAGGTGACGGGGCACTTCGTCCAGGGTCAGTGCTTGGGTTGAATCGACGATGCGTTCCCCGTCGAACGCCAGTCCTGGCAGCTCGACGGGCGTGCTGCCGGTGGCGAGCAGGATGTTGCGGGCGGTCGCCTCCCGGGCCTTGCCCTTGTCGCCCTGTATGCTCACGCGTCCCGGCGCCGTCAACCGCGCGCGACCCTGGATGATTTCCACCTTGTTGCCCTCGAGCAGCTTGCGCACGCTGTCGGTCAGGTCGGCCACCACCTGGTCTTTGCGGGCCATCATGGCCTTCAGATCGAGGCTTACCTTTCCGGTCTTGATGCCGTGGACCGCCAACCCCTCTTTGGCCAGATGATAGTATTCGCTCGAATCGAGCAGGGCCTTGCTGGGAATGCAGCCTTCATTGAGGCAGACGCCGCCCAGTCGCGACCGCTTCTCGATGCAGGCCGTTTTGAGGCCCAGTTGGGCGGCGCGCACGGCCGCCACGTATCCGCCGGGGCCGGCGCCGATAATGATCAGGTCATAATCGCGGGTCTCTGCCATGGCTACACCTCCAGCAGGAGCCGTTCGGGATTTTCCACCAGCTCCTTGACGCGTTTGAGAAACGTGACCGCCCCGCGCCCGTCCACGATGCGGTGGTCGTAGCTCAGGGCGAGGTACATCATGGGCCGGATGACGATCTGCTCGTCGACCACCACCGGCCGCTTTTCGATGCGGTGCATGCCCAGGATGCCACTCTGGGGCATGTTGAGGATGGGGGTGCTGAGCAGCGAGCCGTAAACGCCGCCGTTGCTGATGGTAAACGTCCCGCCCTCCAGGTCGGCCAGTTCCAGACGATTCTCCTTGATCTTGGTCACATAGTTGACGATAGCCTTCTCGATCCCGGCGAAGCTCAAACGCTCGGCATGGCGGATCACCGGCACCACCAGGCCGCGCGGCGAACCCACGGCCACGCCGATGTGCTGGTAGTTGTGGTAGACGATGTCGCTGCCGTCCACGAAGCCGTTGACTTCGGGAATCTCCCGCAGGGCCGCCACGCAGGCCTTGACGAAAAAGGACATGAAGCCCAGTGAGATGTCGTGCTTCTCTTTGAAGGCATCCTTGTACTGCGTTCGCAGGACCATGGCGCGGCTCATGTCCACGTCGTTGAAGGTAGTGAGCATGGCCGTGTTCTGCTTGGCTTCGAGCAGCCGTTCTGCGATGCGCTTGCGGATGGGCGACATGGCCTTGCGCACCTCGGCCGGTTCGCCTTCCCGGCCCAGCTCATCCGGCGGCACACACTCTTCGGGTACGCCGGCGGGCGCCTGTTCCATGGCCAGAAGCACATCGCCCTTGGTGATGCGGCCGCCCGGGCCGGTGCCCTTGATCCTGGAGAGGTCGATGCCCTTCTCGGCGGCCAGTCGCCTCACGGCCGGGGCATACTCACCGGGTGCGGTCGCGGGTGCGGGGGCTTTCTTTTCGGGACTTGGCGCCTTCTTTTCGGCCGGCGCAGGCTTTTCCTCGGCTTTTTCCGGCTTGGCCGCCTCGCCCGCTTTATCCCGGCTCTCCTTCTCTTCGGGCGCCGCATCCGGCTTCTTTTCGGCCGCCGGTTTGGCGCCTCCGGTTTCTATGGTGGCCACCACGGTGCCCACGGCCACGGTCTCACCGGCCTGTACCTGTATCTTGAGGGTGCCGGACGCCTCGGCAGTGACTTCCAGGGTCACCTTGTCGGTTTCGATAACGAACAAGGGCTCGTCCTTTTCGACCACATCGCCGTCCTGTTTGAACCATTCGGTCAGAACGGCCTCCTGTACCGATTCTCCCACGCTGGGGATTTTCACCTCGATGGCCATTGGCTCTCCTTATCGGTCATGTCTCGATGTCGTTGATGCTTGAACGTACCCCTTATCCCGCACTCTTCGCGCCGGCGTCGTATGGCCCCACCGCCTCGTCGGAAAGGGCCGCCTGCTGCTTCTTGTAGAGATTGGGGAAACCGGTGGCCGGGCTGGAAGAGGCCTTGCGCCCCACATAGGTGAGGGCATGGCCGACCATTGCCTCGAGGCGGGACCGCACGAACTGCCAGCCGCCCATGTTCTCCGGTGCCTCCTGCACCCAGGTCCAGGACTCGGCCGACGGATAATTGGCCAGCACCGCTTTGAGCTGTGCTTCGGGAAACGGATAGTACTGCTCGAGGCGGATGATGGCGACTTTGCTCGTCTCCAATTCCTCCCTCCGCTGCAACAGCTGGTAGAAGATCTTGCCGCTGCAGAAGATCACCTTGCTCGCCTTCTCGGGGCGCACCGGATCGTCCAGCACGGCCTGGTAGCGCCCGCCGCTCAAGTCGGCAAGGGTGGAGACGGCCTGGGGATGGCGCAGCAGGCTCTTGGGGGTCATCAGCACCAGGGGCTTGCGGTAGGCGGCATGGACCTGGCGGCGCAGCAGGTGGAAATACTGGGCCGGGGTGGTCAGGTCGCACACCTGCAAGTTGTCGTCGGCGCAAAGTTGCAGGAAGCGCTCCAGCCTGGCGCTGGAATGCTCGGGGCCGAGCCCTTCCCAACCGTGGGGCAGGAGAAGGACGAGGCCGGACAGGCGGCGCCACTTCGTTTCACCGCTGGCGATGAACAGGTCGATGATCCCCTGGGCATTGTTGGAAAAATCGCCGAACTGGGCTTCCCACAGCACCAGCTTGTCCGGCGAAGCCAGCGAATAGCCGTAGTCGAACCCCATGACACCGACCTCGGAGAGCGGACTGTCGTGCACATCGAATCGGGCCGCCCGCTCTGAAAGGTGGTGAAGCGGCACATACGGCTCGCCGCTCTTGCGGTCGAAAAGCACACTGTGGCGCTGACTGAAGGTGCCGCGGCCGCTGTCCTGACCGCTCAGGCGGATGGCCGTCCGCTCTTCGAGCAGACTGGCAAAGGCCAGGGCTTCGGCATTGCCCCAATCGATGCCGCTTCCCTTTTCCACGGTTTCCCGGCGGCGGCGCAACAGCAGCTTGATCTTGGAATGGGGCGAAAAATCCTTGGGCAGGGTGTTGATCCGGCGGGCAAGATCGATCAGCGTCTCTTCCGATACGCCGGTGTCGACCGCTTCATGGGTGTATTGCCCCGTGTAGCCGTCCCACTCGCTGTAGAAACGTCCCTCGGGAAATGGACAGGCGCTGTTGCGCACTTCGTCGTAGGCGGCCTCCATGCGTTTGAGGACGTCTTCTTCCATCCGATCCACCACGCCGGCGGACAGCACCTCGGCTTCGATCAGCTGATCGGCATACAGCCGGTGCAGGGAGGGGCGCTCGCGGATGCGGTCATACATCAGGGGTTGGGTGAAGTAGGGCTCGTCGCCCTCGTTGTGGCCGAATCGGCGGTAGCAGACCACGTCGACCACCACATCCTTGCCGAAGGCATATCGATAGTCAACGGCCAGCCGGATCACCTGCACCAGGGCTTCCGGATTTTCACCGTGCACGTGGAAGATGGGGACCATGAGCATCTTGGCCAGATCGGTGGTGTAGCGGGTGGAACGGGCATTTTCCGGCAGGGTGGTATAGCCGATCTGGTTGTTGATCACCACGTGCACGGTGCCGCCGGTACGGTAGCCTCTGAGCTGACTCATGTTGAGCGTCTCGGCCACCACTCCCTGGCCGGCAAAGGCCGCATCACCGTGGATCAGCAGGGGCAGCACCTGCCGTTGCCCATTTTCGCCCCGCCGCTCCTGGCGGGCCCTGGCAATACCCAGCACCACGGGGTCCACCGCTTCCAGGTGGCTGGGGTTGTTGACCAGCAGCGCCTGGATGCGGCCGTCGGCCCCCAGGTCGATGTCGCCTAAGTAGCCGTTGTGGTACTTGACGTCGCCGGCCCCCACCAACTGGCTGCTGTCATAGCAATTTTCGAACTCGGCCAGGATCTCCTCCACCGGACGGCCCAGGATGTTGGCCTGTACATTGAGGCGGCCCCGGTGGGCCATGCCCAGCACCAGCTCCTCGGCACCCTGACCGACCGCCCGACGCAGCATCGCGTCGAGCATGGGGATGATGCCGTCCCCGCCTTCCAGGGAAAACCGGGTCACGGCCAGGTACCGCTTGTTTAGAAACGCTTCGAACATGGCCGCATCGGTCAGTTTTTCGAGCAGATGGCGCTGCGCGTCGCGCGAGAGGTCGATCCGGTTGCGATTGGGTTCCATGCGCTCCTGGAGCCAGCGCCGTTCGTCCGGGTCCTGCAGGTGCATGTACTCCACACCGATCGAACGGCAATAGGTCTGTTTGAGGATCTGGATGATCTCCTTGAGCGGGGCCTGCTCGACAAAGGCAAACTGCGGTGTGGCATAGACCTGCTCGAGATGACCGGCGGCGAGCCCGAAAGCACCGAGGGAGAGCAGGGGATGTTCGGTGGGGCAGGCGCTCAACGGGTCCATGCAGGCGAGCAGATGGCCCAATTGACGGTAGCGCAGGATCAATTCCCCCACCTGCCCCTCGGCTGGGCCGGTGGGGGGTGGCTGCGGCGTGCCAGTTCCGGCTTCGCTGCGCTGCCTGCCCATGTCGAAGCCGTAAAAAAAGACGCGCCACTCGCGGCCCACCGAATCGGGGTCACGGCGATATCGCTGGTATTGATCGTCGATATAGTCGAGGTTGAGTGTTTCGGGTATGGACATGGTGTCATTCTTCTGATGGGTTGATGGCATGGACATGGGCGGCAAGGTTGGCAACCCCTTACCGTCCGGACGTCGTCATGGCCCTGTTTCAAGGCTGCTGGGATCAAAAGCGAAGAAGAACCAGTGGCAACGTGCAAATGATAAGTAAAAGGACCAGAAGTGTCAATTGGAAAGGCGAACGGCCGCCTCAGCTGATGTTCGTAAAATCTCGTAGTTGGTGCGATATCGTCGAACCGAAAAACATGCCGGGCCCCACCGGTTCCGGATCCGGATCACCCGGCCGTCAGAATGGCCTTGTCGTATGCGCCGGCCCTCGGTTATAGTGATCATCGACACACCGGTTGCTGTGTCATGAAACTCAATGCGCGACAGTGCTGGCAGGAGCGAACCGCCCATGCGTATTCCCCCCAGGTCCGAGTGTATGCACATGTTGGCCGACATGGAGATGCCGCCGCACATCAAGGCCCACTCCATGCTGGTGTGCCGCGTGGCGCTGCTGCTCACCGACGGCCTCCTGTCGGCAGGGGTCGCGCTCAATCGGCCCCTGGTGAAAGCCTCGGCCCTGCTCCACGACATCACCAAGCCGCGCAGTTTCACCACCGGCGAAAACCACTCCAGAACCGGTGGTGAATACCTGGCTGGCCTGGGTTATCCGGAAGTGGGCGACATCATTCGGCAACACGTCATCCTGGATGCCTATTTCAAGGAGGAAGCCCCCTGCGAAGCGGAAATCGTCAATTACGCCGATAAACGGGTGCTTCACGACCAGGTGGTCTCGCTCAAGGAGCGCATGGTTTACATTCTCCACCGCTATGCCAAAACCGAGGAACACCGCCGATGGCTGCAGGAGGTGTGGGACCAGACGCTTCGATTGGAAACACGCCTGTTCAGCTACCTGGCCTACGAACCAGACCAGGTTTGCGAGCGGATCGACGGAAACCCGCCCAACGAATAGGACGAGCAGGCCCAACACCTACTCGCATCCGAACTGATCTGCATCCGGACATGCGCCTCTCAGGCACATACCTGCCACACCATCGATGAACGCCCGGCAGAGCGCGGCATCCACCTCGTGGGCATAGAGACGGCCGTCCTTGTCGATTCCCCTGATCACGCCATCTTTCAGGAAAGCCGATAGAAGCATGCGGCCCGCGCTGTCGCGGTCAATGTCGGGAGTAATTTCAGCCGGCGGCGCTGCCGGTGCCGGCAGGCCGTGTCCCATGTCCAGCCGATGTTTCATGTAATTGAGAATACGCCCCAAACGGAGCAGGGTGACGGTCTGGCGACGGTCGGTGGCGTGTTCCAGGGGCAGGGTCGATGCCCGCCACAAGCCCGGGCGGTCCGGCAATTTCCCGCGTTGGCGGCACCATTGGTAATCGGCGCTGCCCGGCGCCGGATAGAAGACCGACACGCCGGCCAGGACCGGCCGCCGGGCCAGGAAAAGAAGGTCGGCCAGAGATGCGAACGGATCCTGGTCCGGACCGCCCACGATCAGGTAAGCCACGCTGTGCAAGCGCTCCCGCCCCGCCGCCGACAGCACCCGGTCCAGGTCCGCACTCAAATCGGGCCGTCCGAAGCGCCGGAGCTGTCCTTTATCGGTGGTGATCAGGGCGAAATTCAGCGCCTTGAACCCGACGCGCCTCATTTCCAGGAGCATTTCGCGGTCCAGGGTGGGCACGAACATGCCGTTCATGGCGCGCAGTTCGGGCAAGCGGCCCTTGAAATAATCCCCGATGGCGCCCAACAGGGCCATGAACCATGAACGGTCCGCGGTCAGGTGTTCGTCTTCGAAATCGATGAAACCCAGGGGGGCGATCCGGTCGGCGGCCTTGATCTCGGCCATGACCGCATCGACCGAGCGGGCCCGAAATCCATGATAGGTGGAGGCATTGACCGCACAATAGGTACAGCGCATCGGACAGCCGCGGCCGGCCGACAGGGCCAGGCTGCCTTTGCCGGAGCGACGGTAAAAGCGCCAGTCCAACAGATCGAAGGCCGGCAGAGGCAAGCCGTTCAAATCATCGACCACCGCCGGCGGAGAGGCGATCAGGGCGCCTTTCGGGCCCCGCCGCACCAGGCCGGCAACGGTCTCCAGATCCCCGCCGTCGCGCAAGGCCCGGGCCAAGGGGGGTAGTGTCGCCTCGCCGTCGCCGCGCAACACGAAATCGACCGCCGGATGGCGCATGACCGCCTCCGGCAGCACCGAGGGGTGGTGCCCGCCCATGACGATGGTGGCGTCCGGGCAAAATTTACGGACCGCCGCGGCCGTTTCCAGGGCCGTGTGGCTGTAAGCGCTGAAGAGCGATGAGATGCCGATGAGGCGGGCGCCGGAATGCCGGGCTATGTGTCCGATGTGCTCGAAGCTGTATCCGAAATGGCGGAAATGGTGAAACAGGGCGAACGGGGAACGGTCCTCCCGCCCGTAAAAGGGTTTCAAGAAGGCCATCTCGCCGGGCCATTCTATGATGCGGGCCTTATCGGTGGCCAGGGAATCGAAAATGGCGACGCTGAATCCCTCCTTGCGCAGGGCACCCGCAATACATGCCAAACCGTATGGCATGGTGCGCTTGGCGGTCAGATAAAAGTCGCGGATCGGCGGCTGGATGAGCAGGATGTCAGGCATGGTTCATAGGTATACCGAAGTCAAAGCGTCAAAGCTGAAACCAGCTCGAACTGAAAGCTATTCATTAAACCCGGCGTGGGTGGAACGGGTGGCCGATGCCACACGCCAAGCGGTCAAGTGCCGGTAAAATGCACGGCGGGCGGCCCAGAAACTCGCTGCGCTCAAACAGTCTGGGCCGCTTGTCCGCCGTTTGCATTAAACCGGCACTACATCGCATGGCTCACATGGCCCTGGCCACCTGCTCCACCCACGCCTGCCAAACTCGTTGCGATGAAAATGTCTTCATTGAATCAACGCAGAATCCGATTTGGGGTGTACCCCCAACTGCTGAAACGGCTGAGCGCGCCGGAGTCAAGGCGCCGGAGGTGAAGCTGTAGTGCCCTACCGCGATCCTCCGGCAACGCCGAATCTGGAGTGCTCATCCGTCTCAGCTCATTTTGGAGATGGTTGAGAACGTCTGTATCTCCGCCGGCAGGTCCGCCGGCTGGATGGACTCTTCGACACCCAGGGCCAATGCCCGATCGATCACGTTCTGCAGTTGGATCAGGTTGCCCGGCCAGTGGTAATCCATGAGGATATCCAGTGCTTCGGGAGAGACACCGATGGTGCGGCGATTGTGTTTGGCGCAGGCCATATGGATAAAATGGTTGATGAGCAGGCAAATATCTTCGAGCCGTTCGCGCAGGGGCGGCAAACGGAAGACGACGGCATTTAGCAGGTCGAAAAAGTTCTTCTTCAGGGCGCCGCTGGCGATCACTTCGCCCAACTCCTTGCTGGTGGCGGCGATCACCCGGGTGGTGGTGCCCTCCTTTTTCTGCTCGTCTTTCAAGGCCTGCAGAATGGAGAGACGCAACGCGGGCGCCAGGTCCGCGATTTCATCCAGGTAGATCGAACCTCCGTGGACCTTTTGCATCAGGGCCCTCACATGGCTGACCATCTCCTCCTCGGGCACGCCATCGGTGATGCCGCTGCAGTTGACCGGAACGAAGGCGTTTTCCCGTCGTTCGCTCATAGAGTGAATGGTGCGCGCCACCAACTCCTTTCCGGTACCGCTTTCGCCCTGAATCAGGACCATGGGGTTCTGCTGGCTGACGGTTTCGAGGAGTTCATAGACCTGCTGCATCGGCGGACTGATCCCGATCAGTCCATGGAATCGATGACGCTGCTGCCCTCGTTTGCGCACCAGGGCTTTCTTGTCCTTGACCTTGCGCTCACCGGTGATGCGGTCGATGATCAGCTTGAGGTGGTCGAGCTTGAAGGGCTTTTGCAGGTAATCGTAACTGCCGAATTTCATCGCCTGAATGGCCGACTCCATCGAACCATAGCCCGTGACGATGATCACCTCGATGCTGGGCTTGTATTGTTTGACGGCCGCCAGCAACTCCAAACCGTTGAACTCGGGCATTTTGTAATCGGTGAAGATGATGTCGATATCCTGATCCTTGACCAGGTCGAGGGCCTTCATTCCACTGTCGACCGTAGTGATATCATAGCCTTGCATTTGCAGATACTGCTCGACCATCATCAATATATCTTTGTCGTCATCTACAAAAAGAATGCGGCAATCAGTCATAGTTGTTCTCCACGGCGGAACAATGACGAGTGGTTTGGGAATGCGACCGGCAGTGGCGATATCTCCGTCGGTTGTCTCACAGGCAACAGGGTGGTGCGTTCGATCGGTCCGGCACTTCCGCCGGGTCTTCACGCAAAGGGATGCCCGAATCTGGCAAGCGTCTCCATGGCCCGATGGAACAATTTATAATGGACCGCATAAAAAAGATCAAGCACGGATCGGGGAGGACAACGAATCAAGCTGATTGTGATTCATTAAACCCGGCGCGGATGGAACAGCTGGCCGATGCCACACGCCAAGCGGTCAAGTGGCCCTGGCCACCTGCTCCACCCACGCCTGCCATTCCCGTTGCCATGCGAATCTTTTTATCAAACGCCTCTTGCAATGCATGCCCGTCAAGGTGAATCACATTCAGTTAGAATTGATGGTCCGGATGGTATGCGGATTGCAATATCCAAAAAATGAAAATGCCGGGCTTCGGCAATGGGGCCAACAACGAAAGAGTCCGTTCACAAAATTATCCAGGTGTATGATTTTGGAAAAATGAATTGGACATCAGGGGCGGTGAAATGCCCCAGCGGCCACACGCGCGGGAAAAGGGGTGTCAAAAAATGATCGCACAATTGACCTGCAGGCTTCTGGCCAAACGCTCGCATGCACCGCTGCCGGCTCTCCTGGGCCTCGAGACAGAGGATCATGGGAGCCAACGCTCGTTGAACCGCTATTTTTTTGCCTCGCCGCTGACCACCCAAAGACTCGCCATTCTGAACAACATGGTGGGCGGCAGCAGCCTGGTGATTGTCGTAATCGGCGAACGGGGCAGCGGCAAAACCACTTTGATGAACCGTTTTCTTTACGATGCCGGCAATCGATGGCAGGCCGGCCGAATCCGCCTGAAGCGCCGGACAAAATGCCGTCTCGACCCTTGGCGCAATCTGAATAACCGCATGGTCTATTTGTCCCGCAACGACACGCCGCCGTCGGTGATCGTGGACGATGCCCATCAGCTTTCGCCATCGGAGTTGAGACTGCTGCTGCAGTCGGCCTTCGCGCCGGACGGCCGGCGGAAACTGCAAAGCATCGTCTTGTTCGCCGAACCGGAAATGCGCCGACGTTTTGCGGAGATCGCCCAATGGTTGCCGCCCAAGACGGTGATCGAAAAGATCTTTGTGGCCGCACTCACCGAAAAACAAACCAAAGCCTACCTGGAACACCGCATGAAGGTGGCCGGTTTCCTCAAACGGCTGCCCTTCAGTGCGGATCAAATCCGCGCCATCCACCAGGCATCGAGGGGCCTGCCCGGCTGGATCAACGGCGAAGCGTTCATGCAGCTCAAGCGCATTTGCGGCGTCAATCGAAACGAACTGACCAACGCCTTGAAGCGCTGGTGCATGCCCAAGGCATCGCGATTCAAGTGGTTCGACAAGGTGTATGCACTGACACGCGATTAAAGATCCGGCCAACCCGCTCCTGGTCCGTTTCGCCTGCATCCGGGAATGGACCCGCCCCGGGCCGGCCCCTTTTGTGGCCAAGGCCGTTTTAGAATGTTCCATCGCGTTGACAGGCCGGTAGCGGCGGCTTATCATCGAATCTTTGCCTTAAATCGAAGGATGGTCCGACATGTTCGATATCTTGATGGTGTGCACCGGCAACATCTGCCGAAGCCCCATGGCCGAAGGGTTGTTGCGCCATCTGCTGCCAACGGAGCTCAGACACCATGTGCGCGTCTCTTCGGCCGGCACCTATGCCATGCACGGCAATCGAGCGGCCCCCCATGCGGAGGCCGTCATGGCCAGGTCGGGAATCGACATCAGCGACCACCGGGCCCGGATGGTGAGCCCCGATCTGGTGCGTCGGGCCGATTTGAGCCTGGCCATGGCCCAGGAGCACCTGAGGACGCTGCGCGGCATGCTGCTTTTCGGCAAGAGCAGTGTGAAGTTGTTGACTGCCTTCTCGACCGATCCGGATCAACGGGACCGCGACGTGGAAGACCCCTATGGCGGGCCTTTGGAGATGTACCAGGCAAGCCTGAAGGTCATTCAACCCGCGGTGGAAGGGCTGGTCGAGTGGCTTCTGGCGCAGCCCGGCATTACGGAAAAATGAGCCAAACCATCCGACAACGCATCATCGCGGAACTCCGGCAGCGGGAGATGGATCTTTACCAAATCGCCCAACTCCTCGGAATGACAGAAAAAGAGACCCTTACCCATCTGCCGCACGTTCAGAAATCAGTGACCGCCCAGGGCGGCCGACTCCTGGTCAGACCCGCCCGCTGCGACGGATGCGGCTATGAATTCACGTCGCGGCAGCGGCTGGCACCGCCGGGACGCTGCCCGAAATGCAAACAATCGAGAATCTCTGGACCGTGGTACGCCGTGAAGCTTCGGGGCCAACCCGAACGATGACCGACTTTTGTAACACGCCACGTTCTTGTCACATTTCTGTTGGAATCGCTGGATGACTGCTGGGGCTATTGACACCCCGGCCGATATCCTCTATTAAAAACAACTTCATACGATACCCGAAGGGGCATGCGAAACAGTGACCGGCCGCGTATTCGGTCAGACCTGAATACCACCTCCCGAAGCGGTCGAGAAAACCCGTAAAAAATATTCTGATGAGAGACATGCACGATTTCACATCGCCTGCTACAAACAAGGAGACCACGAATGATCCATGTTGAAGGCCTGACTAAATACTACGACGATTTTTGCGCCGTGGATCACATCGACCTGGACATCAAGGGGGGCGAGATCGTGGGGCTGCTGGGCCCCAACGGCGCGGGCAAAACCACCACCTTGAGGATGCTGACCGGCTATTTCCAGCCCTCGGCCGGGGACATCCAGGTAAAATCGCATTCGATCTACGAAAACCCGCTGGCCATCAAGCGCCTGATCGGCTATCTGCCCGAATCGGCCCCTTTGTACAAAAGCATGATCGTCTATGACTACCTGGACCATGTGGCGCGCATCCGCGGCCTGTCCGGGGAGGCCAAGCAACGCCGCATCGTCGAACTGGCCGATATGTGCGCCCTGCGGGGCATCATGCACAAAACCATCGACACCCTTTCCAAGGGGCTCAAACAGCGCGTGGGCCTGGCCCATGCCATGATGAGCGACCCGGAGATTCTCATCCTCGATGAACCCACTTCGGGACTCGACCCCAATCAAATTGTGGAAATTCGTGAAATCATTAAAAAGATTGGACGGGAAAAGACCGTCATTCTCTCCACGCACATTCTCAGCGAGGCCGAGGCCACGTGCGACCGCATCGTCATCATCAATAAGGGAAGAATCATTGCCGACGGCAGCACCCAGCAGCTCACTGCAAGCAAGGACGGCGAATGCCAAATCCAGCTCGGCCTGATGGGTGTGGCCGCCGACGAGGCAGTGGCGCTCCTGAAGACGGTGCCCGGTGTGGACCGGGCCGCGGCCCTTCCCATCGACACGCCCGGGATCGTGCCCTGCAGCGTGGTCAGCCGGGCCGATCGAGACATCCGGCCCGACCTGTACGCGGCGGTCAAAGCCACCGACTGGGTCCTTGTGGAGTTGAGCCAGGAGACCAGGAACCTCGAAACCATTTTCCGTGAATTGACCAGGGAGTAGCGACATGCGCCAGGCACTGCTCATTTTCAGCAAAGAGTTCAAGGATTATTTCGTTTCACCCATCGCCTACATCGTCATCGCCGTCTTTCTGATCGTCACCGGCTGGCTCTTTTTCTCCACCTTCTTCATTTTCGATCAGGCGGACATGCGGCGGTTTTTCAACCTGCTGCCCTTCATCTTCGCGCTGGTAGTGCCGATCATCACCATGCGGCTCTTTTCCGAGGAGATCAACGTCGGCTCCTACGAACTGTTGCTTACCCTGCCGGTCACCTTCCGCGACATCATCATCGGCAAGTTCCTGGCCGCCGTGGCCTTTGCCGGAGCGATCCTGGTCCCCACGCTCTCCTATGCGATTTTCATCAGCGCGGTCGGCGATCTGGACTGGGGCGCCACCCTGGGCGGATACCTAGGCGCCATCCTGCTGGCCGGGGCCTATGCCGCCATCGGCCTGTTCGCCTCGTCGCTGACCCGTAACCAGATTATCGCCTGCATCGTGGCCATGGTCATCTGCGTGACACTGGCCATCATCGACCAGATGCTCTTTTTCTTTCCGCAGACCATTCTGGATGTCATCACCTTCATCAGCGCCAGCGCCCACTTCAACAACATCGCCAAGGGAATCGTGGACTCGCGCGACCTGCTCTACTTTTTGAGCGTTGCTTTCCTGGGACTGTATGCCACCCATCTGTCGATGGAAGAGAAATAGTAAAGGATAGATCGAAATGAAAGCCACTCCCCGCAGCCATGCCAAGTATATCAAATTCGGGCTCTATGCCCTGATCGTCATACTGATCAACATCGCGGGCATCCGCCTCTTCTTCAGGGGCGACCTGACCCAGAACGGCATCTACTCTCTTTCGCCGGTCAGTGTGAAGGTCGCCGAGACGCTCACCGAGCCGCTGACCGTCAAGGTGTTTTTCACCAGGGACCTGCCCGCGCCCCACAACACCACCGAGATCTACCTGCGCGACCTGCTCGGAGAATACGCCCTCAACAACCAGAAGTACTTCCGGGTCCACTTCTACGACGTGAGCCCCGAGACCGAAGGGGTGAGCGAGGCGGCCCGCGAAAACCAGCAGATGGCCCGCGACTACGGCATCCATCCGGTTCAGATCCAGATCGTCGAACAGGACGAACTCAAGTTCAAGCAGGCCTATATGGGGTTGGTGATGATCCACGGGGACATCATCGAGCGCATCCCCACCATCACCACCACCGATGGGCTCGAGTACCAGTTGACCACGGCCATCCAGAAGCTCAACCACAAGGTCAGCGCCCTGCTGGCCCTGGATGGCAACATCAAGGCGACCCTGGTTCTCTCTTCCGACCTGTTCAAGGTGGCGCCCTACATGAACCTGAAACATCTGGACCAATACCCCGAAGAGATCAAGGCGGTCGTGGACCGCATGAAGGCCAAAACCTACGGCAAGCTTGAATTCGAGCGTATCGACCCCAGCCGGGCCGGCACATCGAGCCAAGGGCTGGACGGTTTCAATCTGCTCCGGCTGCAATGGCCGGATATCGAAAAGGCCAATATCGCCGCCGGCCAGGGCACCATCGGAATGCTGTTGCAGTACAAGGACAAAACCCGCGAAATCCCGCTGCTGCGGGTGGTACGGGTTCCGATTTTTGGTGACCAGTACCAGCTCACTTCGGTGGAAGAATTGGAAGATCTGATCAACACCAACATCGAACGGCTGATCAACATCAATGAGGATGTCGGCTACTTGACTGCCTACGGCACGTTGGACATCGGCGGCGGCAGCCCGCTCGGCCCCCAGGAGGACAGCCTGAACCTGTTCGGCAACCTGCTTAACAAAACCTACACTGTAAAGCCGATCGACCTGAAGGAGGAGACGATTGCCCCAGGGCTGAAAAGCATGGTGATCGTGCGGCCCATCGAAAAAATGTCCGACTACGATCTCTATCAGATCGACCAGGCCCTGATGCGCGGCACCAACCTGGCGCTCTTCATCGACGCCTTCGAGGAGAAGATGCCCGCCAACCAGGGACCGTTCATGTCCAACCAGATGCCCACGTTCGTGCCCCTGGACACGGGCCTGGAAGAGATGCTGGCCCATTACGGTGTCCGGATCAAACAGGCCGTGGTGCTGGATGAAAAGTGCCATCGCCAGGTCAAACCGCGGCAGCAGGGCGGCGGCGAGCAACCGATCTATTTCATTCCCAAAATCGAGGGCGCCAACATCAACAAAGATTTGGATTACCTTAAAAATATCAAGGGCCTGTTTGCCTATCTGGTCTCGCCCCTGGAGCTGGACAATGAACGGATCGCGGCCCAGGAGGTCAAGGCCCACGAGTTGTTCGCCTCGTCCGAGCGCTCATGGGAGATGCGCGACCGCATCGTTCTGAACCCCATGTTCCTCACGCCGCCGGCATCGGACACCGAAATGGCCCGCCGACCCCTGGCCTACCTGCTCGAAGGCGTCTTTACCAGCTATTTCAAGGACAAACCCATGCCCGAAAAACCGGCCAAGGATGATGCGGACAGCTCGTCCGACCAGCCAACGGAAGAAGCGGCCGCCGACGCGGACAAGTCGGTTGAAACGGCCGACCTCTCCCAGATCCAGGACCAGGGTGGTTTCAGGGAAACCAGCATGCCGGCCAAAATATTCGTCGTGGCCTCCTCCAAGATGCTCTCGGACCAGTTGCTGGACGAAAACGGTCAGAGCCCCAACACCATGTTCGTGCTCAACATGATCGACGCCCTCAACGACCGCGAGGCGGTCGCAGCCATGCGCAGCAAGGAGCAACGCTTCAACCCGCTGGCGCCGACCACCAACAGCACCAAGGTGTTGATCAAATCCTTCAACATGGTGGGCCTGCCCATCCTGGTGGTGGGATTTGGACTGCTGGTGTGGTGGCGCCGCCATGCCCGCCGTAAAATGATTCAGCAGATTTTCGGTCAATAACGAGCGAACGGTTGTTGTGATGTTTTCAATCCAGTCAAAGAGGTTTGCATGAAAGTCAAAAAGGAATACGTCATCCTCGTATTGGTCATCGTGGCACTGGTGTTTTACCTCACCCTGCAATCCGCCAATCACGAACCCGGTGAGTTGCCTCAGCCAGCCAGGGTGGAGAGCGCGGATATCGACTGCATGGTGGTTTCCGGTCAACCGGACGGTTCGGTGGAACTGGTCAAGAAAGACGAAAAATGGTTCATTCAACCCCAGGCCTATCCGGCGGACACCGTCAAGGTGAAAAACATGGCCAATGCCGCCGCCCAGCTGACCCTCACGGCCCTGGTGTCCGAGTCGGGGAGCTACGAACGCTACGGGCTGGCCGAAGGCAAACGCATCACGGTGGACGCCTTCCGGGGCGCCGATGCCGTTCGACGCTTCCATATCGGCGAACCGGCACCGACTTTCCAGCACACCTTCGTGCTGATTGACGGCGATCCCAATGTCTATCATGCCCGGGGACAGCTCAAGCGCACGTTCGAGCACACCATCGCGGACCTGAGAGACAAAACCATTCTCGACCTTTCCCGGGAGAGCATCGCCACGATGACCCTGAGCAAGGGGGATCGCACCATCGCGTTGACCAGAAAGGAGATCGCCCCGCCGGCCGGTGAGACCCAGGAAGACAAAGCCGAAACCCCATCCCCGCCACCATCCACGAAGGTCGAATGGCACGATGCCCAGGGCCAGGTTGTGGCAAAAGAAGAGGTCGATGCGCTGCTGAACGGCATCGCGCGATTGAATTGTGACGGGTACCTGGACGACACGGTCAAAGATGGCTTGGGCGCTCCCCGTTGGCAGATCACCCTCAAGGACGATCAAGGCGAGTATGCCGTGCAGGTGTTTGCCCCCGAGAATGACACGGCGGACAAGATACCGGCCGCCTCGTCGGCCACCCCCTATCCTTTCGTGTTGAACAAGAGCCGCGTGGAAAATTTCGAAAAAAGCATCGACAAGCTGATGAGGATCGAAGAAGCGGGAAAATAGCTTCCGAATCTTGACATGCCGTTCAGACCAAGGATGCGGGCGGGCGCATAGCCCGCCCCTGCGCTTTCGTGCCCAAATTCAGCGTGCGGCGGCCCTACCCAGCCTGTGCAAAGGCGGGTTTTATGCCTGCCCGTGCCACGTGCCATGCCCGGGATAGGGTCAAAATCGCCGCCCCCCTCCCCTTCCCATTGCATTTTGACCCAAATCGGTCCACAATAACCTCCAGCCGATGGGGCCGATCGCCCGGTCATCTGCCTTGCAATTCGTTTGAGCGACACATTCCGACGCCGCCCCATCCGTTTATCCGCGACCGTATGGCATACCAATCCCTTGTCCCCTAAAGCGAAGGAGAAAGCGATGAAAGAGATCGACGAACTCAAATTCCCCGAAGACGTATACTACAGCAAGGACCATGAATGGGCCCGCAAGGAGGGCGGCCTGGTGACCGTCGGCATCAGCGACTATGCCCAGGACCAGCTGGGCGACATCGTCTTCGTGGAGTTACCTGAGAAGGGCAGCAAACTCGAGCAGGGTGAAGAGTTCGGGTCGGTGGAGTCGGTCAAGGCGGTTTCGGAGCTCTTCATGCCGGTGGCCGGTGAGGTGGTCGAAATCAACGGCGACCTGGAAGACAGCCCGGAGCTGGTCAACAACGATCCTTACGACGGCGGCTGGATGCTGAAGGTCAAGCCCGCCGGCGCCGACCCGTTCGCCAAACTCATGGATCGCGGCGCCTATCTGGCCATGCTGAAAGGATAACCGCCATGCGGTACATGCCTCACACCGAATCGGATATCGCAGCCATGCTGGCGGCCGTGGGAGTAAAAACAGTGGATGGGCTTTTCGCCGACGTTCCCGAACCGTGCCGGCATTCCACACCGCTGAACCTTCCACCGGCCCTGAGTGAATGGGACCTGGACCGCCACATGGAGCACCTGGCCGGCCAGACGGCCACGGCGCCCGCCTATAACATATTCCTCGGGGCCGGCAGCTACGATCATCATATTCCCGAAACCATCAAGCAGCTGCTGCGCCGCGGCGAACTCTATACGGCCTACACCCCCTACCAGCCCGAAGTGAGCCAGGGCACGCTCCAGGCCATATACGAATACCAGACCCTGGTCTGCCGCCTGCTCGGCATGGAGGTGGCCAACGCTTCCATGTACGATGGCGCCTCGGCCCTGGCCGAAGCGCTGCTCATGGCCATTCGCACCACCAAGCGGCGGCGCGTGGCCGTTTCCCGGGCCGTTCACCCCAATTACCGGCGAGTGGTGGAGACCTATCTTCGGCCCACCGGTTTCGAAATCGTCGACCTGCCCTACGGAACCGACGGCCGCACCGACCTGGCGCTCCTGGCGGATAAAAGCGAGCTTGCGGCCGTGGCCCTCCAGTCGCCCAACTTCTTCGGCTGCATCGAAGATCTCCAGGCGGCCGAAAGTCGGATCCACGCAGACGACGCGACCTTGATGATCGTGGCATTCAACGAGCCGCTGGCCTACGGCCTGTACGAGGCGCCCGGCCGCCTTGGAGCGGACATCGTCTGCGGCGAGGGCCAGAGCCTGGGCATCCCGCGCTCGTTCGGCGGACCGGGCGTGGGGCTGTTCGCCTGCCGCATGAAACATGTCCGCAGCATGCCCGGCCGTCTGGTGGGCCGCGCCAAGGACGCCGAGGGGCGGCGCGGCTTCGTGCTGACCCTCTCCACACGCGAACAGCACATCCGGCGCGAGCGGGCCACCTCCAACATCTGTACCAACCAGGGGCTGTGCGCCCTGGCCGCGGCCATGTACATGGCCTCCCTCGGCCGCACCGGTTTCCGTCAACTGGCCCGCCTCAATTTCGACAAGGCCGGTTACCTGAAACATGCCCTGCAAGCCGCCGGCGCCGAACTGCCGTTCAGCGCGCCGGTCTTCAACGAATTCGTCGTCCGCTGGCCCCAGGCATCTTCGGCGCCTTACCGGCGACTGGTTGAAGCGAAGATTGTTGCCGGCCTGCCGCTGGCCCCCTATTACCCTGAATTGGCGGATCACTACCTGCTGTGCGCCACCGAGACGTGCAGCAAGGCGGGCATGGACGCTTTGGTCGAGGAGGTGACGCGATGATCGGCACGACCGGACTGATCTTCAACGAACCGCTGCTCTGGGAGATGGGCGCCGAAGGGCGCACGGCCTTTTCCGTGCCGGACCGGGACGTGCCCGAGCAGCCGCTGGATGCGGCTTTAGCCGGCGATGGCCCCGACTTTCCGGATTTGAGCGAACCGGAAATTGTGCGCCACTACACCCGCCTGAGCCAGTGGAACCTGAGCGTGGACAGCAGCATGTACCCGCTCGGGTCGTGCACCATGAAGTACAATCCCAAGACCAACGAGCGCCAGGCCGGCCTGCCCGGCATCGCCGATGCCCATCCCCTGTTGCCGGTGGCGTTGAGCCAGGGGCTGCTGCGGCTCATGTTCGATCTGGAACGCTGGCTGGCCGAAATCACCGGTCTGGACGCCGTCACCCTGCAGCCGGCGGCCGGGGCCCAGGGGGAACTCACCGGCATGCTGATCTTTCACGCCTATCACGCAGAACAGGGCCGGCCGCGCAGCAAGATCCTGATTCCGGACACGGCCCACGGCACCAATCCGGCCAGCGCCTCCCTGTGCGGCTACGCCGCCGTGCCGGTCCCGTCCGGACCGGACGGGATTCTCGATCCCGAGACCGTGGCGCGGCTCATGGACGACGAGACCGCCGGTATCATGGTGACCAATCCCAACACCCTGGGCCTGTTCGAGCGGGAAATCCGCCGGGTGGCCGAGATCGTCCACGACCGCGGCGGCCTGGTCTATGCCGACGGCGCCAACATGAACGCCCTGCTCGGCGTGGCGCACATGGGTGCCATGGGTGTGGATATCCTGCATCTCAATCTGCACAAGACCTTCTCGACCCCGCACGGCGGCGGCGGTCCCGGCGCCGGGCCGGTGTGCGTCACCCGCGCCCTGGCCAAATTCCTGCCCGTGCCGCGGGTGCTGGAACAGGAGGGGGGGTTCGTCCTGAGCAACGACTGTCCCCATTCCATCGGCAAGTTGCACGCGTTCTATGGCAACTTCGGCATCCTGGTGCGCGCCTACAGCTACATCCTCAGCCTGGGCCCCATGCTGGAACAGGTGAGCCAGTACGCCGTGCTCAACGCCAATTACATCAAAGCCGGCCTCAGGGGCGACTACCATCTGCCCTATGACCGGCCCTGCATGCACGAATGCGTCTTCTCCGACAAGCGTCAGCTGGCCCACAAGGTATCGGCCCTGGACATCGCCAAGCGGCTCATCGATTACGGCTTTCACCCGCCCACCATCTATTTCCCCCTGGTGGTCAGCGGCGCCCTGATGATCGAGCCCACGGAAAGTGAATCCAGGGAGACCCTGGACCGCTTCATTGAGGCCATGCGGGCCATCGCCAGGGAGGCCGAAACGGACCCGGAGCTGCTTCACCAGGCGCCGCGCAACGCCAAGGTCAGGCGTCTCGATGAAGTGCAGGCGGCGCGCAAGCCGTGCCTCATGGGATAACAGAATGCATCCGGCCTTTCTGCTCGATCTGCCCCTGATCCCTTATGGCGAAGCCCTCGACCTGCAACGCGCGGCCGTGGCGGCCCGCAAGGAGGGCCGATTGGCGCGCGACCTGATTATCCTGATCGAGCATCCGCCGGTCTTCACCCTGGGGCGCCGGGGCGGACGGCAAAACCTGCTGGTTTCCGAATCCGAACTGAATGCGCGGGGGATCGAAGTGATCCCTGTGGAGCGCGGCGGCGACATCACCTATCACGGGCCGGGACAGCTGGTGGCCTATCCTTTGGTGGACCTGAACCGGGGCGACCTCCGGGTGGTGGCCTTCGTCGAGGCACTCGAGCAGGCCATGGTACGCACCGCGGCCCGCTGGGGCGTTGCCGCCGCCGGCGATGCGGCCAACCGCGGCGCCTGGGTACAGGGGCGCAAGCTGGGCAGCGTGGGCATCACCGTTCGGCGCGGCATCAGCTTTCACGGCCTGGCGCTCAACGTCACCACCGATTTGACCCCGTTCACCTGGATCAACCCGTGCGGCATCCAATCGTGCCGCATGACCACCATGGCCGCGGAAGCCCAACAGCAGATCGACATGGCGGCCGTGCGTACGGAAATGGCGGGCCAGATCAGCTCGCTGCTTCGACTCGATCTCCAACCGGTCTCCCTGGAACATATCCGGGCCGCCCTCGAAACAAACCGGCAAACCCAGGAAACCCAACAAACACAATGAACTCCAAAAAAACAGCAAATCCAGTCCATAAAAAACCCCCCTGGCTGCGCGTACGCTTTCCCAGCGGTTCGGCCTATGAAGAGACCCGGCGCCTGATCCGGGAAGGACGGCTGCATACCGTCTGCCAGGAAGCGTGCTGCCCGAACATGTTCGAATGCTTCTCGCATCACACGGCCACCTTTCTCATCCTGGGCGACCACTGCACCCGGGACTGCCGGTTCTGCGCGGTCAAAGGTGGAAACCTGCAGCCACCCGATGGGAACGAGCCGGAGCGGGTGGCCCAGGCGGCCGCCGACATGGAGTTGCATTACGTGGTGGTCACGTCGGTGACCCGAGACGACCTTCCGGACGGCGGCGCCGGCCACTTCGCGTCCACCATCACCGCCCTGCGCCGCAAGATCCCGGAGGTTCGCGTGGAGGTGTTGATCCCTGATTTCCAGGGGGACCCTGCTGCATTGACCACGGTCCTGGACGCCGGCCCCGATGTGCTCAATCACAATATCGAAACCGTGCCGCGTCTGTATCCCACGGTGCGGCCCCAAGCCGTATATGAACGCTCGCTGCGTCTGCTGGCCCATGCCGCGCGGCAGGCCCCGCAGATTCCCACCAAATCGGGCTTGATGCTGGGGCTGGGGGAAGACGATGCGGAGATTCACCAAGCCCTGCGGGATTTGCGACGCGCCCGGTGCCGCCTTTTGACCCTCGGGCAGTATCTCCAACCCACATCCCAGCATCTTCCCGTGGAACGCTACGTACCGCCCGAAGAATTTGCCCGCTGGCGAAGCGTTGCGCTTGAACTGGGATTCACCGAAGCGGTGGCCGGCCCCTTTGTGCGCAGTTCCTACCAGGCCGAACAGACGTATCGGCAATCGAAATCCTGAATCGATTTATTTCATTTTAGTACTGTCGTTGGACATTTTTTACATTATTGTATCATCTAACTGACGGTCCAGCCACCCCGCCAATCCAGCTATGTATCTTATATATCAATAATTTTTTTCCTATCGTCACCCATCATAGGAAATGGCCCGAGGATTGCTTAACCCTAAACGGCATGCCCGGCGTATCCATCGCGGACGGACCGCCGGCCTTGGGCCGGGAACGGAAACGGCAAACATGGATCAACTCTTGCGCAAAAACGAGGAGCTCAGTGCCATTCTCCAGGTGAGCCAGGTGCTGACCAGCTCCTTTGACCTGGAGAAAAATCTCTATTCGGCCATGGCCATCCTGGCAGGTCGCCTGGCCATGCAGCGCGGCTGCGTATTTTTGCTCGATTCCCTTTCCCGGGAGCTGAACATCGTGGCCGCCTATGGTCTGACACGCGAAGAGATCCAGCGCGGCAAGTACCGCATCGGCGAAGGTATTGTCGGGCAAGTCATCGAAACCGGTCAGCCCATGTTCATTCCCAACATCGGAGCCGAACCCAAGTTCCTCAATAAAACCGCGTCACGGCCTCAGAAAAGCGGCGTTTCGTTTCTTTGCATGCCCATCGCCATGGATGGCAAGACCCTGGGGGTGATCAGCGTGGACGGCATCTACGATCCACGCCAGGGGAGCGTGGACGACGACCTGCGGGTGCTTTCCATCGTGGCTTCGTTCATCGCCCAGTATGTACTGCTCTGGGAAAATTTCCGCCAGACCGAGGACGAATGCGGCCACCTGCGCCTGCAGCTCGAAGAGAAGTACAGCCTCCCCAACATCATCGGTGAATCTGCGCCTTTCCAGCAGGTGCTCAAGCTGGTGCGCAAAGTGGCGGCCACCGATACCGGCGTTCTCCTGCTCGGCGAGAGCGGCACGGGAAAGGAGCTGATCGCCCACACCCTGCACTACCAGAGCCGGCGCGCCCGGCAGCCTTATGTGGCCGTCAACCTGGCCGCCCTGCCGGAGAACCTGATCGAGGCCGAACTCTTCGGTGTGGAAAAAGGGGCTTACACCGGGGCCACCGGCCGCCGCATCGGCCGTTTCGAAATGGCCGACCAAGGCACCATTTTTCTGGATGAAATCGGAGAACTGCCGCTCAGCCTCCAGGTCAAGCTGCTTCGCGTGCTGCAGGAAAGAAGTTTCGAGCGCATCGGCTCTTCGGACAGCTTGACGGTCAATGTGCGCGTCGTGGCTGCAACAAACCGCAACTTGATGGAAGAGGTCGCCAAAGGCACGTTCCGTGAAGATCTCTACTGGCGCCTCAACGTCGTCCCCATCGTACTGCCCCCCTTGCGCGAACGCGCCGATGACATTCCCCTGCTTGTCGATTTTTATCTGGAGAAGTTCAACCGCCTCCACGGCCGAGGGGTGTGCATCGCGCCATCGGTCGTGAACTGCCTCAAAATTTACGCCTGGCCGGGCAATGTGCGCGAACTGGCCAACACCATGGAGCGCCTGGTCATCATGTCCGACCGGGAGATGGTCACCGAGGTCGATCTGCCGGCCAATATCCTTTGCCCAGGCCGAGGCGGTAACGGCAGCGGGACACACTGCACATCCACACCGGCGGATCTGGTGGATCAGGTCCAGGAACTCGAACGACGACAAATCATCGAAGCACTCAAGACCAGCGGCGGTGTCCAACAGCATGCCTCCCGCATCCTTGGCATCACGCCCCGTCAACTCGGTTACCGCATCCGAAAATACGATATCGATCTGCACCGCATCTGATCAACCGGCTTAACGTCCCTCGGGCGTAAATAAACCCCGCCCCAAAATGACCAGGGGAATGTCAGCCGTCCGCAATCCCACCCAAGCCGGATGGAATCATGCCCGGCCATGCCGTTCCGCCCCATGCGTCCAATGTCGACACAATTGTAGATCCCTTCAAAAATGTCGATCAAAAGTGTGAATCCACCCGGCACTGTCCGTCGATGTAAGGGGTCGAACCGCCAATTCCCCTCTGCTCCAAAGGCTTTTGAAGAATTCTCAGGGCGGTTCGCAAGGCTGGCACGTTTATTGGTTTACTGCTGGTCAAACGACACCGCATGCGGCGGATAGGGCGAAGGCTGCATCGCGCATCAACCAAAAGGAGAAAGAACATGCGAAAAGTCGCCATCTATGGAAAAGGAGGCATCGGCAAATCCACCACAACCCAGAATACGGTGGCCGGCCTGGCCGAGATGGGTAAGAAAGTGATGGTGGTGGGATGCGACCCAAAGGCGGACTCGACCCGACTGTTGCTGGGCGGACTGGCCCAACGCACGGTGCTCGATACCCTTCGCGAAGAAGGCGAGGATGTCGAGTTGGAAGATGTCCGTAAGGAAGGCTACGGCGGATCGCTCTGCACCGAGTCGGGCGGCCCGGAACCGGGTGTGGGTTGCGCCGGACGCGGCATCATCACCTCCATCAACCTGCTCGAACAACTGGGCGCCTATGCCGAAAGCGAAGCACTGGACTATGTCTTTTACGATGTCCTGGGCGACGTGGTCTGCGGCGGATTCGCCATGCCCATCCGGGAAGGCAAAGCCCAGGAGATTTACATCGTCGTCTCGGGAGAAATGATGGCCATGTATGCGGCCAACAACATCTGCAAAGGCATCGTCAAGTTCGCCGAGGCCGGGGGCGTCCGACTGGGCGGGCTGATCTGCAACAGCCGCAAGGTGGACAACGAGCAGGAGATGATTCAGGCCCTGGCAGACAAGCTGGGCACCCAGATGATTCATTTCGTACCCCGCGACAACATGGTACAGCGGGCCGAAATCAACCGCAAGACGGTCATCGACTATGATCCCGGTCATCCCCAGGCCGATGAATACCGGACCCTGGCGAAGAAAATCGACGGCAACGACATGAAAGTGATTCCGACCCCGTTGAAGATCGACGAACTGGAAAAACTGCTGATCGATTACGGCATTGCCGCATAACCATTCTTCAAAATGATAGGAGACGATTCCCATGCTCATGATTCGATCCATCGTCCGCCCGGAAAAGGTCGACAATGTGCTGGCGGCCTTAATGGAAGCCGGTTTTCCCGGTGTCACCAAGATGTCGGTCGTCGGCCGCGGCAAGCAGCGCGGCATCAAGATCGGCGAAATCACCTATGACGAGATTCCCAAAGAACTGCTGCTGACCGTGATCAAGGACCAGGATAAGGAGTTTGTCATCCGCACGATCATCAAAGCGGCCCGCACCGGCGAGAAGGGCGCCTTCGGCGACGGAAAAATTTTCATCGTTCCGGTCCTGGAATCCTACACCATCAGTTCCGGCGTCAAGGAAAACAAAGACGGCACCACCGAAGAGGTGAAGATATGAAAGAGATCCTCGCCATCGTCAGGCTCAACAAGATGAACCAGACCAAACGCGCCCTTGCGGAGGTCGGGCTGCCCTCGATCACGGCCCGCGACGCCCTTGGACGAGGCAAGGGCATCGTCGATCTGCAACTGCTCAAAGGCGCAGAGCGCGGATATGAAGAGGCCATCTCCCAACTGGGCCAGAGCCAGCGCCTGATACCCAAGCGGGCCATCCTCATCGTCGTGCCGGACGAGCTGGTCGGCAGGACGGTCAAGACGATCATCAAGGTCAACCAGACCGGCAAGTCGGGAGACGGCATGATCTTCGTCACACCCTGCCTGGAAGCGGTCCGCGTGCGTACCGGCGAACGCGGCGACGCGGTCTTGGACGACATTTGACGGACATTGGGACAGTACCACGCCAAGAGACCGCGAACGAATAGAAATCGACAAGGAGAACCCTATGGCTGCCATACCCGCCAATAAAGAAGCCCCCACCTGCGACGATGCCGCCTGTGAATTGGACGGCCTGAATGTCCGGGAGGTGAAAAAGAAACTCATCGAGAAGTATCCGCCCAAGGTGGCGCGCAAGCGTGACAAGCAGATCGTCGTCAACCGCGTCGAAGGAGACGGCACGGTGCCGGTCATTCAATCCAATGTGCGCACCGTCCCGGGCCTGATCAGTCAGCGCGGCTGCTGTTACGCTGGCTGCAAGGGCGTGGTGCTGGGCCCCACGCGCGACATCGTCAATATCACCCATGGCCCGGTGGGCTGCGGATTTTACAGCTGGCTCACCCGGCGCAACCAGACCGATCCGGACAGCACACCGGACGGCCACAACTTCATGACCTACTGCTTCACCACCGACATGCAGGAAGAGGAGATCATCTTCGGCGGCGAAAAGAAGCTCAAACGCGCCATCCAGGAGGCCTATGACAACTTCCATCCCAAGGCCATCGCAGTCTTTTCCACCTGTCCGGTCGGACTGATCGGCGACGATGTGCACGCGGTCTGCCGCGAGATGAAAGCCAAGCTTGGGATCAACATCTTCGGCTTCTCTTGCGAGGGATACAAGGGGGTCAGCCAATCGGCCGGCCACCATATCGCCAACAACGGCATCTTCACCCACGTGGTGGGCACCGACGACACGGTTCACGATGGCCGATTCAAGATCAACCTTCTCGGCGAGTACAACATCGGGGGCGATGCCTTTGAAATCGAACGCATCTTCGATGCCTGCGGCCTGACCCTGATCTCCACCTTCAGCGGCAACTCGAGCATCGACAAATTCGCCAACGCCCATACCGCGGACCTCAACCTGATCATGTGTCACCGCTCGATCAACTATGTGGCCGAGATGATGGAGACCAAGTTCGGACTGCCCTGGATCAAGATCAATTTCATCGGCGCCGAGGCCACGGCCAAATCGCTGCGCAAGATTGCCCAATATTTCGATGATCCCCAGCTGACCGAACGGGTCGATGCGGTCATTGCCGCCGAACTGCCAGCCGTCCAGGCGGCCGCGGCCGAGGTTCTGCCCCGCACCGAGGGCAAACGCGCCATGCTGTTCGTGGGCGGCTCCCGGGCCCATCATTACCAGGAATTGTTCCGCGAACTGGGGATGCGCACGCTTTCGGCCGGCTATGAATTCGCCCATCGCGACGATTACGAGGGGCGGGCGGTCCTGCCGACCATCAAGGTGGATGCCGATAGCCGGAATATCGAGGAGCTGGAAATCGAACCGGATGCGACCCGCTTTCGTCCGCGCAAGAGCCCGGATGAAGTCGACCGGCTGATGGAAAAAGGCCTCGATTTCGGCGGGTATGAAGGCATGATGCCCGAAATGGACGCGGGCGCCCTGGTAATCGACGACATCAGCCAATGGGAGACCGAACGGCTGATCGCCATGTTCAAACCCGACATCTTCTGCGCCGGCATCAAGGAGAAATATGCGGTCCAGAAGCATGGCATTCCCCTCAAACAGCTCCACAGCTATGACTACGGCGGACCCTACGCCGGGTTCAGGGGTGCCATGAATTTCTACTACGAAATCGACCGCATGGTGAACAGCCGGGTATGGCGCTATCTGAAGGCCCCCTGGCAGGAAAACCCCGAACTGGCCGCCAAATATGCTTTCGAATAGCCCCCCGTGCGGGAGTATGAAGTGGAACGTCTTAAGTCTTAAGAGAAGATATCCTGCCGATTCTATAAAATAGGGAGTTCATATGCTGCTCAGACATACCACCCCTGACATCAAGGAGCGCTCGGCGCTCACTGTCAACCCGGCCAAAACCTGCCAGCCCATAGGGGCGATGTATGCATCCCTCGGGGTCCATGGCTGCCTGCCCCACAGCCACGGTTCCCAGGGGTGCTACGCCTACCACCGCAGCACCCTCACCCGGCACTACAAGGAGCCGGTCATGGCTGCCACCAGCGCCTTTACCGAAGGCGCCTCGGTGTTCGGCGGCCAGGCCAACCTGCTGCAGGCCATCGACAACATCTTTTCGGTCTACGAGCCGGATGTCATCGCGGTGCATACCACCTGCCTGTCGGAAACCATCGGCGACGACATCCCCCAGATCATCAACAAAGCCAGGGCCGACGGCCGCATACCCGAAGGCAAATACGTCTTCCATGCCAACACCCCCAGCTACGTGGGGTCCCATGTGACCGGCTTTGCCAGCATGACCAAGTCCATGGTCGACTATTTTGCGGAAAACGACGGCCATAGAAGCAAAGTGGTCAACCTGATCCCCGGATACGTCGAACCGGCCGACATGTCCGAAGTCCGGCGCCTGGCCACGGAGATGGGGATCGCCTCGATCATCTTCCCCGACACCGCCGGGGGTACTCAATGGTCCACTGACCGGCAAATACAAAATGTTTCCGGAGGGCGGCGTCACCGTCGAACAACTTCGCCAGAGCGGATCGAGCTCGGGCACCATCGCCCTGGGCAACCTCGCCTCCTCGCCGGCCGGCCTGGCGCTGGACAGCAAATGCAAAGTGCCCTGCCGGACGCTCAACCTGCCCGTCGGCTTGATCGACACGGACCTGTTCATCGATGCCTTGCGGCGCATGGCCGGCGTCAATGTCCCCGAGTCGATCACCCTCGAACGTGGTCAGCTGGTGGACGCGATTTCCGACTGGCACCAGTACCTGCATGGCAAACGGGTGGGGATCGTGGGCGACCCGGATCAACTACTCGCCATGACCCGTTTCCTGGCCTCGCTCGATATGCGCCCGGTCTACCTGGTCACCGGCTCACCGGCCGGAAAAAAGTTCGAGCAATCCCTGCGCGAGGCGGCAGCCGAAGTGCCCGGAGAGGTCCGGATCAAGGTACCCGGCGACATGTATCTCTTCCACCAGTGGATCAAAAACGAACCGATCGACCTGCTCATCGGCAACACCTATGTCAAATACATTGCACGGGATGAAGACATACCCTTCGTGCGCTTCGGCTTCCCGATCCTCGACCGTATGGGGCACAGCTACTTCCCTTCGGTGGGCTACCGGGGGGCCTTGAGGTTACTGGAGAAGATTCTGGATGCACTCCTCGACCGGAAGGATCGGGACAGTTCGGATATCGAGTTTGAATTGGTGTTATAAAGAAGAGTTTAAAGTTTAAAGTGAAAAGTCTAAAGTGAAGGAATTCTATCATTTGAGAGCTTGTCTTCGGCGTTCGCAGTGACTTGGACCGCATATCTCCATTGAAGGCGGAACGATTTCGCATCCTCACATATGATAATTTCCGAATGAAGGCTCGGACATCTCGAGAGGGAAAAAGTCAATCAAAAGTACTTTTAGGCAGAAATTCCCGTTGGACCATTTTCCTAATCGATAGCATACCTTCACTTAACACTTAAAACTTAACACTTAAAACTTAACACTTTAAACTCCTCCTCCCCCTACGCATAACAGAAAATCCATAAGGATAATTCCATGACCCCCATCCCCATTCTAAAACAACGCGAAAAGCAGATTTATGAGAAGGGTGAAGCAAAGGACGGCCGGCCGTTCGACATGGCCTGCGACCGGCACAGCCTGGCCGGCAGCGTCAGCCAGCGCGCCTGCGTCTTCTGCGGTTCCCGGGTGGTGCTCTACCCCATCGCCGACGCCCTGCACCTGATCCATGGGCCCATCGGGTGCGCGGCCTATACCTGGGACATTCGCGGCGCCCTCTCTTCCGGTCCGCAGCTGCACCGCATGAGCTTCTCCACCGATCTGAGGGAACAGCAGGTCATATTCGGCGGTGAAACACGACTCTATCAGGCGTTGTGCGATCTCATCGACGCCTACCGGCCGGCCGCCGCCTTTGTCTACAGCACCTGTATCGTCGGGATCATCGGCGACGACGTCGAAGCGGTGTGCCGCCGGGTCTCCCGGGAAAAGGGGATCGATGTCCTGCCGGTCCACTCGGAGGGATTCAGGGGCACCAAAAAGGACGGCTACAGAGCGGCCTGCGATGCACTTTTCAAATTGGTGGGCACCGGCGATACGGCCGGCATTCAGCCGTCCAGCATCAATATCCTGGGCGAGTTCAATATCGCCGGCGAGGCCTGGGCGATCCGGGACTATTACGAGCGGATGGGAGTACAGGTGCTGTCGGTAATGACCGGCGACAGCCGTGTATCCGAAATCCGCCGGGCGCATGGCGCCGCCCTCAACGTGGTGCAGTGCTCCGGCGCCATGACCTTCCTGGCCGAACGGATGACGGCCGAGTATGGCATTCCCTTTATCCGCGCCTCCTATTTCGGCATCGAAGACATGGCCAAGGCATTGTACGACGTGGCAGCGTATTTCAGGTTCGATCCCACCCTTCAGCAACGGACCGAAACACTGGTACGCGATGCGGTCAATGGCATCATGCCCGAGCTCTTGCGCATCAAGGCCGACCTGGCCGGCAAGCGCGCCGCTATCTATGTCGGCGGCGCCTTCAAGGCGTTTTCATTGATCAAGGCGTTGCGTCTACTGGGAATGCGGGTCGTGCTGGCCGGTTCGCAGACCGGCAACAGCGACGACTACCAGACCCTGCGCGACATGTGCGATCCCGATACCGTGATCCTGGACGATGCCAATCCCCTGGAACTTTCTAAGTATGTCATCGAAAAGGGAGCCGACCTGTTTATCGGCGGTGTCAAGGAGCGCCCCATCGCTTTCAAGCTGGGCATCGGCTTCTGCGATCACAACCACGAGCGCAAGATCTCCCTGGCGGGATTCGAAGGCATGCTCCACCTTGCCCGGGAGATTCACACCACCGTGACGAGCCCGGTGTGGCGCTTCGCACCCTTCAGAAGCAAACAAGAGTAAAGGAGGCCCCTCATGCCACCCACGATTACCAAGGAAGCCTGTCTCCTCGATCGTATCCGGGTGACGCCTTCGGCCGAGGCCACCCAGAATGCCTGCAAGCTCTGTGCGCCGTTGGGAGCGGCTTTGGTCTTCAAGGGGATTCAAGGCGCGGTGCCGTTGCTGCACGGCTCCCAGGGCTGCAGCACCTACATCCGCCGCTACCTGATCAGCCACTATAAAGAGCCGATAGACATCGCCTGTTCCAACTTTTCGGAACACTCGGCCATCTTCGGCGGCGGCGCCAACTTGAAGCTGGCCCTGGAGAACGTGCGACATCAGTATGCGCCAAGCCTGGTGGGCATCGCCACCACCTGCCTCTCCGAAACCATCGGCGACGACGTGGCCATGTTCATCAAGGAATATCGAAGGTCGAAGACCGGCCAGACCCTGCCGCCCATCGTTCATGTGAGCACACCCAGCTACCAGGGGAGCCACATGGAGGGGTTCCATCGCGCCGTATGGGCCACGGTATCGGCCCTGGCCGGCGACGAGCGCCGGGGGGACGCCCGCCGGGTCAACCTCTTTCCCGGCATGCTCTCGCCGGCCGACATCCGGCATCTGAAACAGATGACGGCGGCATTCGGCCTTGAGGCCGTGGTGCTGCCCGACTACAGCGAAACGTTGGATGGCGGGCTCTGGAAGGATTATCAGCGGGTGCCGGAAGGTGGAACCCCGGTGGATGCCATCGCCGCCGCCGGCGCAGCCGAGGCCTCCATCGAGCTGGGCGGCTCCCTGGCCATGGCCCGCGAGACGGCCGCCAGCTTTCTGCAGCAGAGGTTCGCTGTCCGCCCCTTCCGGTTGGGTATGCCCATCGGTATTCGCCAGACCGACGTTTTGATTCAGTCGCTCGCGGAAATCAGCGGCCGTCCGGTGCCCGGCTGCTACGCCGAACAACGCGGCCGGCTGCTCGACACCCTGGTGGATGGTCACAAATATGTCAACACGGTGCGTGCGGCCCTCTATGGCGAAGAGGATCTGGTGGCCGGCATGGCCGGATTCCTGGCCGAAATCGGCATTCACCCGGTGGTGTGCGCTTCGGGCGGCCGCAGCATGCACCTGGCCGAAGCGATTCGGGCGCAGATACCGGCCTCCTGGCACGCCGAAACCGCCATCCTGGAGGATGCCGATTTCACCGCCATCGAAACAGCCGTGGATACCGCCCGCCCGGATCTGATCATCGGGCACAGCAAGGGCTACGCCATGTCCCGCCGCCTGGGAATTCCCCTGGTGCGCATCGGCTTTCCCATCCATGACCGCATGGGCGGATCGCGCCTGCTGCATGTGGGCTACGAAGGCGCCATGGCACTCTTCGACCGCCTGGCCAACACCCTGATCGAACGCCGCCAGGACGCATCGCCGATCGGCTACACTTACATGTAATGTGGAAAGGTGGTTGCCCATGAACCTCGAACAACACCCCTGTTTCAATCGCAAGAGCCATCACACCTTTGGACGCGTCCATCTGCCGGTGGCGCCCCGCTGCAATATGCAATGCAAATTCTGCAACCGCCGCTTCGACTGCGTCAACGAAAGCCGTCCCGGCGTCACCAGCGCCCTGCTCTCGCCCGGACAGGCCATGGTCTATCTGGCGGCCGTGCTCAGGAAAAAACCGAATATCAAAGTCGTGGGCATTGCCGGCCCGGGCGACCCTTTCGCCAATGCCGGGCAGACCCTCGACACCTTCGAACGGGTGCGCGCCGGCTATCCCGACATGATGCTCTGCGTGGCCAGCAACGGTTTGAATCTGCTGCCCCATATCGATGCGCTGCACCGCCTGAAGGTCAGCCATGTCACGGTCACGGTCAACGCCGTGGACCCGGCCATCGGCGCCAACATCTACAGCTGGATGCGCATCGACAAACGGGTCATCAGCGGGGAGGCGGGCGCATCCTTTCTCCTGGAAAGGCAGTTGGCGGCCATCACGGCCCTCAAGGAAATGGGCATCCTGGTCAAGGTCAATGCCATTATCCTGCCAGGCATCAACGAGACGCATATCGTCGAGGTGGCACGGCGCGTCGGCGCCCTGGGGGTGGACCTGTTCAATGCCATGCCCTACTTCCCCTGCCCGGGCAGCGCTTTCGAGCATCTCGAAGAACCTTCAAAAGAGCGCGTCGCCGTCATCCGCGAGCAGGCCGGACAATATGTCCGCCAGATGCGCCACTGCACGCGCTGCCGGGCCGATGCCGTGGGTCTGCTCGGAGAAGCGCCTTCCCGGTCATTGATGGAGACTCTGAACAATTGCCAACACCTGTCGGTTCTGCCCGACAAGGGGACGCAGCTCTCCAACCGACCCTATGTGGCGGTGGCTTCCATGGAGGGCGTGCTGGTCAATCGTCATTTAGGCGAAGCCGACCGGCTGCTCATTTACGGTCCCACCGAAGGCTGTATCGGCCTGATCGAAGCCCGTCCGACCCCGGCGGCCGGCAGCGGACTCGTGCGCTGGCAAGAGATGGCCGCCCGGCTCGGAGACTGCCGCGCCCTGCTGGTTTCCGGTATCGGGGAGAACCCGCGCAACACCCTGGCCGACAGCGGGATCGACATCTACACCTGCGAGGGGCTCATCGACGAGGCGGTTCGGCGCGTCTACAGCGGCGAAAGCCTCAGCGACCTGGCCGTGCGCAAGGCACGGGCCTGCGGGGCCTCGTGCGGCGGGGACATGATGGGGTGCGGGGCATGAAGTTTTAAGTGTAAAGTTTGAAGTTTGAAATGAAGTTTTTTCCTCATGAAAGGAGTACTTCCAATGGACAAACCGAGTTGCCATATTTTCGTCTGTGCCAGTTTTCGATCCGATGGAGACGCCAAGGGCGTTTGCCACAAGAAAGGATCCACCGATCTGCTGGCCTATATCGAAAACGAAATCCTGGACCGGGGCATGGATGCCCAGATCACCAGCACGGGCTGCATGAAGGCGTGCGATTACGGCCCGGTCCTGGTCGTCTACCCCCAGGGCCACTGGTATGGCAAAGTGGAAGCCGAAGCAGTGGTGGACGAAATCCTCGATGCCATCGAAGACGATGCCGTGGCAGAGAAATTCCTGATCCAATAAAGGATCCGGTTGGAGGTCCGGTTGGGACGACCGGCGATCAGCGCCGTATATGGTCCCGAAAGGCCAAACTTTGGCGGCAACGCATTGTCACGAGACTATCGACTTTGGAGGTGCAACGATGAGCGATTGGTCGGCATTTGTCCACGAGGGGCATCAATACTTGAAAACCGCACGCAATGGGCACCAGCGCAAAACCGTATTCAACAACGAACTCGTTTTCAACCTGATCGGCCTGTCCATAGAAAAGCTGCTGGTCGGCTTATGTCTGCATCGGGGGCATATGCCCATGGATCACACCCTGTCCGGCATCGTGTCCGAGGCCGACCGACTGTGTCCCATGGGGGCATCCCTGACCACGGCCGTCGGAATGATGAATCGGGTTCAGGACCTGTGCTCCCTCGACGCCGATTCCAGGTGCACCGTGGACGACGACCAAATTGAAAACCTGCTGGCGATGAACGAACGGGTGGCCGCCTTTGTAAGGGACAAGACAAGATGGGCCGGGCCTTTGCCGGTGGCTGCAGATCCGGAGAAGAGCAAGTCGGGAACGCCTTTCGGAAGACCGCTTGCCGACGACCAGGGAGCGGGAATATGCCTGTGACGATCCGCGATGCCGGTATGGAGGACATCGAAACGATGGTCGCACTGCTTCACCAGCTGTTTGCCATCGAAAAGGACTTCAGGATCGACATCCAGCGCCACCGCCGGGGTCTGGAGCTTATGTTGGACGGGTGCGGCAAACACCGCTGCGTCAAGGTGGCGGAGGCGCTGGGGACGGTCGTGGGCATGGGCAGCGCCCAACTATTGATCTCCACGGCCGAGGGCGGTGCGGCGGCCCTGATCGAAGACATCGTGGTCGACGCCCGATGGCGCCGAAACGGCATCGGCAGGCGAATCATAGACGCCCTGGAACGATGGGGGATCGAGCGGGGGGTCACCCGCATGCAATTGCTGGCCGACCGCACCAACTTCGCGGCGCTTGATTTCTACGACCGCATCGGATGGCTGCCGACCCGGATGATCTGCCTGCGAAGGAGGTCCGCCGAAATGAGGGGGACACCTCCATGCCGGATACCATCATGTCCCGAAAGATAACAATCATCGACACTACCCTGCGCGACGGGACTCAAGCACCCGGGGTTGCCTTTGATCGGGAAGCCAAGCTGGCCATTGCAAAGGCCCTGGAACGATCGGGGGTGGACGAACTCGAGGTGGGAACGCCGGCCATTGGCGCTAAGGAAGAGGATGATATCCGGCATATTCTCGACCTGGGCCTGGCGTGCCCTATCAGCGTCTGGTGCCGCGCCCGTGTGGAGGACTTGATGGCGGCCGAACGCTGCGGAGCGAGCAACATCCATATCAGCCTGCCGGTCTCGGACATCCACTTGTCGGCCCTGGGAAAGAATCGGGCCTGGGTGTTGGATCAATTACGCGTACTTCTTCCCCCGGCCCTGGACCGGTTTGAAGCGGTCAGCTTGGGCGCCCAGGACGCCACGCGCAGCGATTCGGCCTGGATCAGCCAGGTCGCCCGGGCGGCCGCACGAGCGGGGGTCTGTCGCCTTCGCATTGCCGACACGGTGGGCATCGCCCGGCCCTCCTCGATATCGCCGTTGATCCGGACTCTCGCCGCGGCCGTTCCCGGATTGCCGCTGGAATTCCATGGGCACAATGACCTGGGGATGGCCACGGCCAACGCCTTGGCTGCCGCCGAGGCCGGCGCCGACGCCATAAGCGTGACGGTCAACGGCCTGGGCGAACGCGCCGGAAATGCCGCCCTGGAACAGATCGCCATGGTCCTGCAACAACACCCAGAACTCTCTTGCGACATTGCCGGCGAGTCGCTTCTTCCGCTGAGCCGGCATGTGGCCCAGGTCTCCGGACGCCCCATCGCGCCCGGCCAGCCGGTTGTCGGCGACATGGCCTTCTCCCACGAATCGGGCGTCCATTGCCACGCCCTGCTCAAAGACCCGCACACATACGAACCTTTTCCGCCGAAACAGATAGGAAGGCGCCGCCGTTTCATTTTGGGCAGCCATTCGGGCCGGGCCGGCATCCATCACCTGCTCGGGCAAGCCGGCATTCAGGCGTCGGCGCTTCAGGTCAAGACGCTGCAAGATTTACTGAAAAGCGCGTAAGCCCCTCTCCTCTGGCTCAATCCCGCTCATAACAACGGGCGAAATCGTCCACCGTACGATCGTCCATGATCTTCATCCGACGCATCAATTTGGCGCTCAGCAGGGCGAAACGGCCTTTGGCACGAGCGCAGACCTGGTTCTCGGAGTTGTAAAGAACGGCGCCGACCTCGGCTTCCGTGTTCTTGATCTGCCGCTCGATGCGTCCTTCGGTGCGCAGGGGGGTATTGGGCGCCGCCGGCTGGATGAACTCGATCTCCATGGTGCGCGTCAAAATCAAACGCTTCAGCAGGTGAATCGCGGTCCAGCTCATGGTCTCATCGAGCAACGTGGCGATGATACCACCATGAACGAGATCTCCCCAACCGCACATGTATGAAGGGACAATCACTTCGGAGGCGACGATGCGGCCGTCCGTGAGAAAGGTCATGTGCAGGCCGAAGGGATTGTCTTTCCCGCAGGCAAAACAGAGACGATCGCTGGTAAAATTTTTCAGCGGCGAAAAAGCGGATTCCGTCTGCATGCCAGGCTTTCCTTTTGCTATTCCATCGGGGTCCCGGCACCCCGTGGCACCTTATGAAAATGCAACGAACCGGGTGCTGCTTTCATTAGCCAAATTTGCTATTATATTCAATTATTTCATCCATATTGCAATAAAAGACTTGAAAGGCCCATACCGTTATGGTAGTCGAGTGCCTTGGTTTTCAATCGCTCGGTGTCCGTTTTTTTTCATAAATTTAATAGAGTAAGGAACTTGCGCAGATGACTTCCAAGAAGCACCGAATGATCGTCTATGGCGTCGCCATTCAGTTACTGCTCATCGCCATTGTCTGTTACGCCGCATTCCCCATCGAGAAACCCCCCGAGCCGATCCGCCTGATGTATCAAACCAATGCCGGCAAAGTTCTCTTCGATCATCAGACCCATGCCACCGTAAAGGGATACGCACTCGATTGCATGGATTGCCACCACGCCCATTTCGGCGAAGAGATCGAACCTGTAGCCTGTGGTTTGTGCCACGCCACGGGGCAAAAGGTCAGCGAATACCCCCAGGCCTGCTTTGATTGTCACGGAGATGCTTCGGAAATCGAATCCCCGGACATTCTCAAACGGTCCGATGCGTTTCATCAGCAATGCATCCAATGCCATGAACAGTATGGCGCCGGACCGGGGGCAGGTGCTGAAAATTGTTCCAAATGCCACGTTCTGTAAAAGAACTGTCGTTTTTCAAAGGCCATGATGGATTCATCCGTTTACTGTTTACCGTCGCAGCCCAGTAAAGGTTAAGCCATGCTATCCAAACCGTTTTTCGGCTACACCCAACCCAAGTTCCAATACGAGTTGTTGAGCACCAAACTCCCCCGTCCGGCCATCACTACCCAACCGGCGACTGTGACCCTGTTGCTTCCCCGGGAAATGGGCCCCAATCCATCGCCGATCCTCAAACCGGGGGTCAAAGTCCGCACCGGCCAGCGGTTGACCTGGGATGAAAATCCGGGCCCGGCCGTGGTCTCCAGCGTGACCGGCACGATAACGGGAATCAGCGCCCACCTCGGCGATTATGGCCGCAAATTCACGGCGATTGCCATAGCGGTGGACCCAAAAGACGATTGGGACAAACAGTTCGCCGAGACGCGCGGCGACCTCACCCTGCAAGCCCTGACGGCGCATTTGACCGGCGCACCCGGCGCACCGCCTCTGGAAACGATTGCCAATGCCACAAGGCCGATCGAAACCATCGTCATTTATGGCGGCGATACGGATCTGCTGGTGGACACCAACCTCTATGTCCTTAAAAGCCAGACGGCGGCCATCGAGCAAGGAATCAAGACGCTTAAAAAGGTGACCGGCGTCGAACGGATCATCATGATGGTTCCGGGCGATAGTTTTCAGAATTTCGACGGCCACTTCGGTGCCGACGTGCGCGCGGTGCCCAACAGCTATCCCCAGGGGCAGCCGCTCATGATCTATTACCGGCTTTTCGGACGGATCCTCGAGCAGGGCCAGACGTTCGAAGGCCAGGGCGTGGTTTTCATGCGCGCCGAAGCGGTGGCTTCCATCGGCAAAGCCGTAACCGACGGCCGCGTACCCATGGAAAAAATCGTCACGGTGGTGGACAAGCAAGGGCAGAAAAAAGTCTTTGCGGCCCGGATCGGCACCCCCGTCGGTAACCTCCTCAAAGCGATGAACATCACCCTGGCGGATCGTGACCGCCTGATCTTCGGCGGTCCCATGACCGGAACGGCCGTATACTCCGAGGAGTTGCCGGTCCTGCCCGACACCGATGCGATTCTGGTGCAGGACAGCCATGATGTCGTGCTGTCCAGCGACTACCCCTGCATCAACTGTGGAGAGTGCGTTCGCATCTGTCCGGCCAATGTGGGCGTCAACGTCCTGGTTCGATATCTGGAAGCCGGGCAATACCAGGAAGGTGCCAATCTTTACGACCTGTATTCCTGCGTGGAGTGCGGACTGTGCAGCCTCGTGTGCGTGGCCCGTATCCCCATCCTCCAGTATATCAAGCTGGCCAAATTCGAACTCGCACGTGAAGTCCCGGCGGAGGAAGAGAATGAATAGTCAGAACAAACTCCTTGTTTCCCATGCCCCCTTCTGGCACATCGGCACAGCGGTACCCGCGCGCCATTACAACACCATCATCGCCGCTCTGCCCGCGATCCTGATGGGCCTCTCCGTGTTCGGCGTGCCGGCCCTGGCCGTCATGTCCATGTCCATTGCCAGTGCGATCGGCTGGGAGTTGATCTACACCAAAATCGCCAAGCGTCCCAATACCTTGGGCGACGGCCACGCGGTGATGATCGGCACGATCTTCGGGATGCTGCTGCCGGCCACCCTCCCCTGGTGGGCGGTCGTCACCGGCACCTTCGTGGCGATCTTCATCGGTAAGCAGATCTTCGGCGGCATCGGCAGCAACCCGTTCAATCCCGCCGTTCTCGCCCTGGCGATCATCTCCATTTCCTGGAAAAACCACCTGGATTTCGACGCTCAACTGGTCCATTTCAATTTCGACTTCAATGCAGCCCACCCACTGGTGGCCCTGAAGGCCTTCGGACCGGAGGTGGTTCAGGGGTACAGCCTGACCCAGCTGTTTCTCGGGCAACAGGTGGGCGGCATCGGCAGCACTTGCGGACTGGCATTGATCATCGGCGGCCTCTATCTGATCATTCGGGGTTTCGTGCGATGGGAAATCCCTTTCGCATTTATCCTGGGGCTCTTCATCACCGCGACGCTGTTTCACATGGCGGCCCCGGAACGATTCGCGGGTCCCATGTTCCACCTGCTGACCGGCTATACCCTGATCGGCGCCTTCTTCCTGGCCACGGAAGACGCGACGTCGCCCGTGTATCCCCTTCCTATGCTCTTATACGGCGCCCTTGGCGGAATCATGACCATTCTGATCCGAAACATCGGATCTTACCCGGATGGTATCATCTATGCCATTTTAGTAATCAATCTGATAAATCCTCTTGTTGACAAGATCAGACCCAAAGCAATTGGAAAGGTAGCCTAAAATGGGTGAAATGATCAAAATGGTGGTCGTCCTTACGGTGTTGAGCGTCATCTCCGGTGGTGGTTTGAAATGGTATGAAGGATTTACCAAGCCTGCGATCGAAAATGCGGAAATGCAACTGGTCAAAGGTCCCACGGTCCTTCAAATCATGGAAGGCGCCGAAAACAATCCCATCGAGCAGCGATTCAAGATACCCTCCGGCGAGACCGAGCAAACGATTTTCGTCGGCAAATTCGATGGCCAGCTCAAAACGATTGCGATGGAAACGCAGGTCAACGGGTTTGCCGATAAGATGGGATTGATGGTGGCCATCAACACCGACGACGATACCTTGAAGGGCATCGGCGTGACCACCCACAAGGAGACGCCGGGCCTGGGCGGCAACGCCAAGGCCGACCCCTCTTTCGCTGCCCAATTCAAAGGCAAAACCATCGACCAGGAGATCAAGGTCACCAACGATGGTGGGGATATCAACGCCATTTCGGGTGCCACGATCACTTCCCGAGCCGTCTGCAAAGGCACCATGCAAGCCATCGAAGCGTACAAACAGCTCAAACCCCAGATCCTGGAACAGCTTAAAAGCCTTGAAAAATAAGAGGAGTTTCTGAAATGGCCAAATCGTTAGCTGCTGAGTTTACCAAAGGCCTCTGGAATGAGATCCCGCCGTTTCGGCTGGTCCTCGGGCTTTGCCCGACATTGGGCGTCACCACATCGATGAAAAACGGTATCGGCATGGGTCTGGCCACCACTTTCGTGCTGCTTTGCGCCAATATCCTGGTGTCGGCACTCAGAAAGGTTATTCCATCCAAGGTCCGCATCGCCTGCTTCATCATTATCATCGCGTCGTTCGTCATCATCGTGGAACTGACGATGCAGGCCTATGCATACACCCTCTATCTCGACTTGGGCGTATTCATCCCCTTGATCGTCGTCAACTGTATCGTGCTGGGACGGGCCGAAGCCTTTGCTTCCAAAAACGGATTGGTCCGCTCCGCGGCCGACGGCCTGGGCATCGGGATCGGATTCACCCTGTCTTTGGCCGCACTGGGTGCCGTTCGTGAGTTGCTGGGCACGGGAAGCCTGAAAGGCGACGTATTCGGCCTGTTGCCGTATGATATCCCCAATATTTTCGGCGCATCCTTCGAACCATTCGCTTTTGCGGTCCAGGCACCAGGGGCGTTCATCGCCCTGGGGTTGATGCTTTGCGTGATGAACCTTATCCCGAGCAAGTAGTCTGAGGAGTTACCATGGAATATATTGAGCTGATCGTTGCCACCATTTTTGTCAACAACATTCTGCTGGCGCAATTTCTGGGCAACTGCCCCTTCCTGGGCACATCTAAGAAAATGGAAACGGCCGTCGGAATGGCCATGGCGGTTATCTTCGTGCTGGTCATGGCCGGAGTCATTACATGGATCGTGTATGAGTGGCTGCTGGTTCCCTTCAAGCTGCAATTCCTGCGCACCATCGCCTTTATCCTCGTGATCGCCTCCCTGGTGCAGTTCGTGGAAATGTTTCTTAAAAAGAGCATTCCGGCCCTCTACGCCGGTCTGGGCATCTTCCTCCCCTTGATTACCACCAACTGCGCTGTGTTTGGTGTCTGCGTGCTCAATATCGACAAAGAATTCAGCTTCATGCAATCCTTGATCGCTTCGTTCGGTTACGCGGCGGGGTTCGGCTTGGCGTTGATCCTGTTCGCCGGTGCCCGTGAACGGATACTGGTGGCACGGGTGCCGCGTCCCTTGCAGGATACCTCCATCGCACTGGTCACGGCCGGCATCATATCCTTGACATTTTATGCTTTCCGGGGAATGGTCTAATCCACGGCACCTGCCCGGATCGGAATGGGGCATCTGTTTTCCGCATGAACCGTTCAGGGCGATAAGTTCCGAACGGTTTTTGTGTTACTGGGGCAAGGCTGCCAGGGTTGGCTGGCCACCTTGCCGGAATAATCGCACACTATTTGCACAGTGAACCTTGGCAGGAGAGACGACGAGGGCACTCATACCTGCACATGAGAGAATGCCCTTTTCAATCCGACCTGCTGGCGTGGTTCCAAGGAGGATCCTGTGTTCGAAGCTGTTCTCATTATGTTAGGTATCGGCGCCGCCTGTGGCATCGTCCTCAGTGTGGCCTCCAAAGTATTTTACGTATGGGAGGATCCCCGCATCTCCCAGGTCGAATACTTCCTATCCGGCGCCAATTGCGGCGGCTGCGGTTACGCGGGTTGTTCGGCAGCCGCCAATGCGGTGGTGGCCGGCAAGGCGCCGCCCAGTGTATGCATCGTGGCCGGTGCGGAGGCCGCGATCGAAATTGCAGCCATCATGGGCGTGGACCCCGGCACGGCCGAACCGCTGCGCTCGCTCAACAGCTGCCTTGGCGGTCATCGCGCCGCCGATAAATACTATTATGATGGCGCCCAAACCTGCGCGGCCCTGGCCAATCTGCACGGCGGGCGGCGGGTCTGCTCGGTCGGCTGCCTGGGCATGGGCGATTGCATCCGCTCCTGTAAGTTCGACGCCATTCACATGGGCCCCGACGGCTATCCAGTCGTCGACGAAGCCAAATGCGTGGGTTGCGGTGCCTGCGAGAAAGCCTGTCCCAAGAGCATTCTCACCGTCCGCACCATGAGCCAGCGCCTGCTGCACTTCAACGAGCTCGACGATGCGCTGGCTCCCTGCCAGCAGACCTGCCCGGCCGAAATTAATATCCCGCAGTACATCGACTGTATTCGCAAAGGGGACTATGCCGGCGCCGTCAACACCATCCGCGAACGCAATCCTCTGCTGCTCACCTGCGGCCGTGTGTGCCCCCATCCCTGTGAAGATTACTGCCGCCGCGGCATCGAGGACGAACCGGTATCGATCAATCAGCTCAAACGCTTCGTGGCCGATTGGGAAATGAATTCGGGCAAACGGCTGCCCATCCCCTGTGCACCGGATACAGGCAAAAAAGTGGCCGTGATCGGCGGTGGACCGGCCGGCGTGAGCTGTGCCTATTTCCTGCGCCGCCTCGGTCACTCGGTCAACATCTTCGAGGCCATGCCCAAGCTGGGGGGCATCACGCGCTACGGGATCCCCGAATATCGCCTGCCCGACAAGGTACTCGATTGGGAAATCCAGGGCATTCTCGATCTGGGCATCGAGGCTTACACCAACCATATTCTCGGTCGCGATTTCACTATCCAGTCTTTGCGCGAAGAGGGGTATGACGCCATTTTCATGGGCATCGGCGCCTGGAAAGATTACGCTATCGGCGTTCCGGGCGAAGACATGGAGGGATGCTGGAAAGGTATCGAGTTTCTCTCCAAGGTCGCCGGATCACCAGACAAGAAAATCCCGGTGGGCAAACGGGCCGCGGTGGTCGGCGGCGGCAACTCGGCCATCGACTGCGTGCGCACCCTCAAACGTCTGGGATGCGAGGAGGTTTATATCGTTTATCGCCGGACCCGCAAAGAGATGCCGGCCAACGAGGTCGAAATTGTGGCGGCCGAACACGAAGGGGTCAAATTCCAGTTCTTGGCGGCTCCCAAACGGGTGGTGGGCGACGACCAGGGCCGCGTCACCGGCCTCGAATACCTCCGCATGGAGTTGGGCGAACCCGACGCCAGCGGCCGGCGTCGTCCCGTACCCGTCGAAGGGTCGGAGACCATTCTGCCCATCGACATGCTGATATCGGCCATCGGACAGCAGCCCGAACTCGACTTCCTTGAAAAGGAGCCTGAAAAAGAGCAGCTGACCATCACCCGCTGGAACACCTTTGACAACGATCCCGAGCTGTTGCAGACCAGTCTGCCCGATGTATTTACCGGAGGTGATGCGGCCACAGGCCCCTCGCTGGTCGTGGACGCCATCGGCGGCGGCCGGCGCGCGGCGCGCTCCATCCATCAATACCTGACCGGAGAGGAGATCCATACCTCTCCCAAGTCCCTGCGTAAGAAGCATATTCCCGAATCACTATTTAAAACGGTTTCCGGCGTGGAGACAAAGAAACGCACTCCCATGCCGGAGTTGCCAGTAAAAGAGCGTATCGACAGCATGATTGAAGTCGATCTTGTGATCAGCGAACAGGACGCGGCTCATGAAGCGGGGCGATGCCTGCACTGCTGCCGGATTTGTTACGATCCGGAGAAGTCGATCAACGCCGCCTGATCCATCACCACCTCTGACATAGGTCCATGGCATGCCCCTTGGCCCCTGCAGTGTACGCCAAGGGGCATGTCTGTTTCATAAGACCCGATCCATGCGAGAGGCCATCCCCCACCGAAGCGTTTCCAGAACAGATTCAATTAGTTTTAGGAGCATACACCGTTCGGCCCTATCATACATAAACACTCTCTGATTTTCTTTAACCGTTTGTAATATCGTCCAATTCTAAACATGGCACATTTTTGCCCGTTGACAGCGCACCACCCGTCTGTCATAGTAATTTTTCATTATCAATTACTGGATGCCATTACCTGTTTTTCAAGGCGACGAACTGCTGACCCCCATTCAGTATTTAAATCATTTAGGGATGTTACGCTGCCGGAGGGATCAAAACGGCATGGTACACGATCAACAATCGATGCCCCGGGACTTGATGCGCTCCTGCTGCGCACTCTCCCATTGGGGCGTCCATCTGTTCTATCCCGTCGCCCCACCTGTTTGGACCGTTTTTGAAGTGCGGTTATCGATAGGAAAACCCGTTGACGACGAAAGGAGGTGGCGCGCACTATTTTAAACTCGTGCACAACAATGCTTCCAACCCCATCCCATACAAGGAGGATTTGATATGAAAGCGAAGTTTCGGATTTTTGGTCTATTGATTGTCGGTTTGGCTTGTTTTTCGATGATTTGCTTCAATGTCGGTCAAGCAGACGCCGCGGACAATGTCATTAAATGGAAAATGCAGACCCACTGGCCCGCCTCAAGCTCCTCCTTCGAAGACAGCGCCAAGGTGGTCGTGGAAAAGCTGAAAAAGCGGACCAACGGAAGATTGGATATCGAGCTCTATCCGTCGCCCGCCCTGGTTCCCCCCACAGAGCTCTTCGACGCCTGCAAGCGAGGAATGCTTCCGATCATCGTCACCTCCTCGGCCTACCCCCGCGACCAGGTGCCCTTGATGGACATCGCTTCCGGATTGCCCATGAATTTCAAGAACGTCTGGGAAATCATCTACTTCAATAAATGGCTGGGGTTCGATGACATGGTGCAGGCCTCTTTCAACCAGCACGGCCTCTACTACGTGCCCGACAAGGTCTACCCCACCGAGTTGTCCTGCAAAAAGCCGATCAAATCAATCGACGATTTCAAGGGATTGAAGCTCCGTTCGTCAGGCATCCTGCAGGTCTATCTCTCTTCCATCGGAGCGGCTGCTTCCATGCTTCCCGGCAGCGAAATCTACACCGCCCTGAGTTCCGGGGTTATCGACGGCGCCCATTGGGGGGCGGTCCAGGGCAGTGACAGCATGAAATTTTACGAGGTGAGCAAGTACCACCTGCGGACCCCTTTGAATTTCGCCCAGACCGATATCTGGCTGGTCAACATCAAGGCCATGGAAAAATTGCCCCAGGATATCCAGGACATTCTCAAAGATACGCTCGAGGAGCACTTCTGGCTGCGCACCAATCAGTATCAGTACCAGGAAGAGATTACTCTGGCAAAGATTCAAAAAGAAAAGGGCGTCACGGTCACCACCTTGCCGGACGCCGACTACAACAAGATGAAAGCCGCCGCCATGGCCACGTGGGATGAGGCGGCCAAACGCAGCCCGGAGAACGCCAAGGCCGTCCAGATGCTCAAAGATTTTCTCGTGACCTTGGGTCGATAGGTACGAATGGCTTTCAATTCCACCATCTGCGGTCAAGGGCGGGTGTTTGCCCGCGGCTGGTTTTTTGTCCCTTAAACATGCTTGGTGTTTCGATCGGTTGGGGTTGCTCGGCCCGGGTAGGGATCACACATAGGCTCAGGCCAGGCAACCCTTTTTCAATGGAGGAAAGAGGGTGCAAACCATCAACGCGGTGCTACGATGTATCGATAACTTGAACGACTGGATCGGCAAAATTCTCTCTTATGCCGTTTTTATCATGTTCGTTCTAGTCTTGTCAGAGGTGGTGCGGAGATACTTTTTCAACTCTCCCACGGTCTGGGCCAATGAGCTGACCCAGCTGGTTTTCGGTGTCTACGTCATTCTTTCGGGCGGCTATATTCTCAGGTGGGGCGGGCATGTCAATGTCGACATTTTTTACTCCACCCTCTCCGATCGCTGGAAGGCCATCCTGGACATTTTCACTTCAACTATTTTTTTCCTGTTTTGCGGCATGCTTTTCGTCTATGGCGGCTCACTGGCCTTGGAATCCCTCTCCAACTTCGAGCACTCGCGCTCGGCATGGAATCCGCCGCTCTATCCTTTCAAACTCTGCATACCTTTGGCCATGATATTGCTCATGCTGCAAGGCATCGCCAAACTGATCCGCGATATATACACCGTCATTCATGGGAAACCCATGAGTCCGGTCAGCGAAGCCGCTGAAACGGTAGAAAGGGAAGTGCTGTGAGCATCGAAATCCTGACCCTCCTGTTTTTCCTGGCCCTGTTCGTGTTTCTTTTTCTTGGGCTGCCGCTCTCGTTCGTCCTCGGCGGCGTCTCGATTCTTTTCATCTGGTGGACCTGGGGTCCCGAGGCTTTTTTCATGGTGGCGGCCCAGACCTGGGGGGCTATGAATAAGTTTACACTGGTCGCCATACCGCTATTCATCTTCATGGCCATGATCCTTGAAAAATCGGGTACTGCCAAAGACCTGTACGACATGATGTACCTGTGGTTCGGGGGGCTGCGGGGCGGCCTGGTCATCGGGACCCTGGTGATCTGTGCCATCTTCGCGGCCATGTGCGGCATCAGCGGCGCGGCCGTGGTCAGCATGGGGGCCATCGCCCTGCCCTCCATGCTGGAACGCAAATATGACAAACTCATGGCAGTGGGCTGCATCAACTCGGGCGGCGGGTGGGGCATTCTCATTCCACCCAGCGTCATCATGATCCTCTATGCCCTGATCACGGGCGATTCGGTGGGTCGGCTCTTCGCCGGCGGTGTGCTGCCAGGATTGCTGCTGTTGGTCATCGTGTCATCGTACGTCCTAATCCGCTGCTATTTCCAACCCCATCTGGCGCCGGCCTTGCCGCCGGAGGAGCGCGGAGACTGGGGCCGTAAATTCAAAGCCCTCAAGGCGGTGATTCTCCCCGTTTCCATCGTATTCGCCGTGCTCGGATCGATCATCTTCGGTATCACGACGCCCACCGAAGCCGCGGCCGTGGGATTGCTGGGATCGCTGGTCTCGGCGCTGGTATACCGTCAATTGACCTGGAAGCTGCTGCTCGAAGCCAGCATGCGCACCTTCAAGTTGACCGGCATGATCATGTGGATCCTGTTCGGGGCATACAGCTTCACGGCCGCCTACCACGGCATGGGCGCCTCGCACCTCATTGAAAACATCATGCAGTATGTACCCGGCGGGCCCTGGGGCACCATCATCTTCATCCAGATCCTGGTCTTTCTGCTGGCCATGGTGCTCGATCCGGCCGGCATCATGATGATCTGCATCCCGGTATTCCTGCCGATCATCAAGGCCCATGGATTCGATCCCCTGTGGTTCGGCATCCTGTTCATCATGAATATGAACGTGGGCTACATGACGCCGCCCTTCGGCTTCAACCTGTTTTACCTGAAAGCCATCGTGCCGCCTTCGGTCACCATGGGCGATATCTATCGCTCGGTCATTCCGTTCGCTATCATGGAGTGCACCGGGCTCGCACTGGTCATGGCCTTCCCCAAGATCGCCACCTGGTTGCCGGATATGTTTTTTAAATAGGACCCATTCACGAATGGTTCATTGACCCCTGACAAAACAAGGCGCGGGATCCCCCCGCGCCTTGTTAATTTTAAACAGCCGCCACCGGTTTCAGTCCGGAAACATCTTACCCGGATTCAATATGCCATTGGGATCGAACAGGGTTTTCACTTTCTTCATCCACGCCAACGAATGTCCGTGTTCGGCCGGCATGAATTTGCGTTTTCCGATGCCGACCCCGTGTTCACCGGTGGCCGTTCCGTCCATCTCCAGGGCCTTCATGACCATACGCTGGTTGAGCCTGTCGATGGCCTGCCACGCGAGGGCGTCATCCGGTTTGGCCCCCACGACCAGGTGTATATTGCCGTCTCCCGCATGACCAAAAATATAGGCCGTGGTTCCCGCTGCCTCTCCGGCCGCCTCGCGGGCAAATGCGATCATTTCCGGGTAGGCGGAGATGGGCACGGCCACGTCGATGACGATGCGATGTTGATCTTTGTGGACTTGTCGGATCATTTCGCCCAGCGAGTGGCGCGCCTCGATCAGCCGATCCCGCTCGGCCCGATCCAGGCCCGGTCTGAAATCGATCCCGCCCTGGTCTCCGCATAATACCTGTAACAGATCCATGGCCTCGGAGAGATGCACGGTGGAGGCGCCATGCATCTCCACGAAAAGCGTGGGCGATACGGTCAGATCGAACCCTTTGCATCGATTGATCACCTCAATACATTCAGGCGCCAGCAATTCGATGGCCGCCGGGTTGATACCCGAGCGCATGACGTCCAAGACGGTCCGGCTGGCCGCCTCTACACTGGAGAAGGTGGCCACCGCCCAGGCAAACTCTTCCTGGATGGGGGCCAGCCGCAGGGTCGCCTCGGTGACGATCCCCAGCATGCCCTCCGATCCGACGAACAGATGCAGCAGGTCATACCCCGAAGAGCTTTTCGACGCCCGATTGCCCAGCTCGATCACCTCTCCGTCGGCGAGCACGACGGTCAGGCGCTGGACATAGTCCTTGGTCGATCCATAGCGCACCGTGCGCGTCCCGCTGGCGTTGTTGGCGATCATGCCGCCGATGGTCGCACCGGCTCCCGGGTCCGGCGGAAAAAAGAGACCGCTGTGACGCAGCTCGTGATTCATCTCCTTGTAAACGACCCCGGGCTGGACGTCGATCTGGAAGTCGTCCGGACGGACACTCAAAATTTTGTTCATGTAACCGAAACTCAACACGATACCGCCGCATACGGGAATGGGGTTGCCTTCCAGGCTGCTACCCGAACCCCAGCCCGTCACGGGCAGCCGGCGCTCGTTGGCATAGGTCAAAATCGCCACGACCTCTTCAGTGGACTGAGGCCAGATCACCACCTCGGGGCGAACGGGTCGGTGCCGGGATTGATCCCTGGAGTGGGTGTTGAGTGCCGATTCGCCGGTCGAACAGCGCGCCGTATCGACCAATGACGCCAGGTAATGCAGATCCTGCTCGTTGAGATGATTGAGCGACATGACTTTACCATTGCCCCTTTCTATCGGACCGGCAAATCACCGGCCGGCATCGATCGGAAATCGATCAAAAATTGCTCATATCGTGTTCGAAGCGGCGCCCGGGTTTGCAAAATCAGGTAGATAGCCCATGTAACGGGACACCTCGGCCGTTGTTTTCACAAGCTCCTCGGCCAACTCCTCAATCTTACCCTCATCCATGCGCTGGGCCGCGCCCGAAAGGCTGATGGACCCGGCCACCTGTCCGTCCCGCTGAAATACTGGTGCGCCGATACAGACCAACCCCTGGACCGCTTCCTGGCGATCGATGGCGTAACCCCGCCTGCGAGTTGCTTCCAGATCCGCCAACAAATTTTCCGGATCGGTAATGGTCATATCGGTAAATGCGATCAATTCCGTACGTTGAAGGTACTGTTTGACCTGGTCCTCGCCCAAATGGGCCAACACCGCTTTGCCGATCGCCGAACAATAAGCGTGCACCCGGGGACCGAACTGGTGGGGCAGGACGGCACGGGGTCGCGGATGGGCATCCGATGTGATCACCATGGAGTCGCCGTCCCAAATAGCCACACGCACCACGCGTTGCGTCGATTTGGCCAATTGGTTGATCAGACCGGCCGATTTTTGATTGATTTCCAGGGTACCGGCCAGAATAATGCCCAATTCGTATATTTTCAGACCCAATCGATATTTACGGCCGGGCAGGTCCTGCTGCAAAAACCCTTGCTGGAGCAACGTCCGGATCAGCCCATGGACGGTGCCCTTGGACAGGTCCAGCGCACGACTGATTTCGGTCACCCCGAGCACCGGGCAGCGGTGTGAAAATAGAGCCAGGATCTGTAGCGCACGATCGACGGACTGGATGGACATGGCATGACCTCCGTTCCAACAGGTGGATTTTGGGTTTGAAGCCTGATGCCGGTCGACAACACCTGCGCCGGCAACACCGAAAAGATTTCCGATTATTCGATTTTCATTGTCTTGGCAATATATCGCACCATCTGACCGGCGACCATGGTACGAACATCGTCCGAGAGAAACGAATCGCCGGAACGTTTGAGAAAAATCTCTTTGATCTCCTTGGTGCATCTGTCAATATCGCGCGTACGCCGGTAGGTCTCTTCCAATAACTTGCGGGTCTCCTTGGCCGCCGCGATGGCCGCAGGGAAAAAAGCCCGTGCATCTTGATCCAGATAGGCCCCGTAATGCTCCAGAAGAAGCACGTCTATGTCGTAGCGGGACACCCGCTCCAGATTCTGTTGATATTGATCAAAATTGGAGTTGGGCGTCGGATGATACTGCCCCTGGTGACACAACCCGACAGCATCCGACGCAAACATGGCCCGCTGTTCCGGCATATAGCACGCGATGGAGCACGATGAATGGCCCGGGACCTCCAGCACGTCGAACCGCAGGTCTCCACAAACCAGGTGGTCTCCCTCGGAAAGGGTCTCTTCGATGACGATACGGTCGAACTGGTATCCCAGCGCGCTCTCCGATTGCCCCCGTCCCAAGCGCTCGGTCGCTCGCCGGTTCATCTCGGCGATACTCTGGTTGATCGCGGGATTGGCAAGCAGTTGCCCGGCCCTGACCGATGCTGTCACCCTGGCCCATGGCCAACGCTTCTTCAGAAACGGCACCGCGCCACAATGATCGAAGTGGGAATGCAGGATACAAATGCGCGCAATTTTCAGCTCGTCGATGCCGAATGCCTCGATCTGCTCCAGCAGGTCGGGAACGATATAGGCCATGCCGCCGCCCATGAGCATACTCTCCCGGCCGCCGTCGACCAGGTAAACGCATGACTCGTAACGGCCCAGCAGAGTGATGCGGTCCGTTACTCGTCCAGGGTGGGAAATGATCATGCCGATAGCCTCCTGCGGCCACTTGGATCGTCTGGAACGGTGAAGTCATCCCATGGCCTCATCTTTGATTAAAATGCTAAGTAACACAATACGTTTTGGGATGTCAAAATGTGTTCCATCTCGCCGAATCGATCATCACCACCAACCGGGCGCTACGTGCCACGGGAACGGCTGTTGACAAGCCCTGAGGACTCCTTTAAGTTGGAACTGTCGTGCAGCCCTTGACCTGCATAACCCGCATAAAAAAATCAACTTTTTGACAACGGTGACGTCCGCCGCAAGGATAGTCGGCGAGTTGGGGGATGCCCCACCGGACAGATATCCGGCCTGACATTCGGGCAGGTATCCGACCCGATATTCAACTCGATAATCAACCCGATAATCAACCGGATAATCAACCCGATAAACAAATTGATCGGAACGAACCACTTGAAGCTCAGCCAACTCATTCCCATTTATATCGGAGCGGCCATCGGCCCCATGGGCGGCTTCGGTATCGTCACCATTCTGCCGGTCATGGCCCACAACTGGTCGGTCAGCTTCGGCAGCATATCCGTGGCCATTACAGCCTACATGATGCCCTTCATCGCCATCCAGATTTTTTCGGGCGCCATTGCCCAGATATTCGACGCCCGCAGGACCCTGCTTTTTGGATTCACGGGGTACGCTATCGGTGCCCTGTTCAGTGGGCTTTCATCCAACTTCGGTACGTTTCTCGCGTTTCGAATCGTCCAAGGCATCGGAGCCGGTTTTCTGACGCCCATCATCATGGCGCTCATCGGAGAACTGGTGCCGGAAAAACACATCGGAAAGGCCATCGGTTTCCTGGGGGTGGCCTACACCGTCGGCGTGACACTCGGCCCATATCTTTCCGGCGCCATCGAGGTGCGCCTGGGTTGGGCCTTCTTTTTCTACTTTTTATCGGTCGTTGCCCTGCTCGCCGGCTTGTTCTACCTGCTGACCAGCACATCTCAGGAGCGCCCCATGGACCGGCAGGCGAACCTCCTGGACATCTTTCCTCTTTTGAAAAGCGCCGTCCGCGAACCCGGCACAGTCTTGCTCAGTTTCGCGGCCTTCGCTCTCTTTTTCGGGTATATCGGCATCATGACCTTTACGGCCGATGATCTCAAGACGCTTGCCGGCCTGCCGTCGGATAAAATCGGCACCATACTTTCGATCACCGGCCTGTCCGGCATCGTGGTCTCTCCCATCGCCGGCTACGTAGGAGACCGGGTGGGCCGAAAGATCGTATTTGTTTTCGGGAGCCTCATTGCCATCATCGCCATCGGCCTGATGCTATGGCTTCCCTACGGTTTTTTCAACCGCCTGCTGCTGTTTCTCCTGCTGGGAACCGGTGCGGCCACGGCCTGGACCTCCCTCAACACCATGGCAGTGCGCATCTCCACATCGCTGCGTCAACCGGTCACCTCTATCTACAATGCCATCAAATTCTCGGGATATGCCGTTTCACCGGCTGTCCTGGCGCTCTTGTATGCGCCTTACAAACTCCAAGCGGTCCAGGTCGGCAGCATGCTGGCGATTGCAGCAGCCACGATCCTGGCCTTGTCCGCGAAACCCAGAATGAACTGACAAAAGGACCAAACGCCATTTCGGCACCCATCAAGAACATATCAAACAGGAGGAAAAAAATGATTTCAGTCGTTGCCAAACTCCCCGTACAGGAAGGAAAAGCCCAGGAAGCCATCGACATGTTCAAGGCGCTGCTGAAACAAGTGGCCACCGAAGAGGGCACCTTGCTGTACAGTTTGAACCAGAGCAAAAAAGATCCCAACACCATCGTTATCATCGAGCGGTATAAAGACGATGCCGCTCTGGCGGCCCATTCGGCGACACCCCATTTCAAAGAGTTTTCGGCCAAACTCGGCGGCTTCCTGGCCGGCCGCCCCGAGATTACCGTGCTCAACGAACTGGATGTGACATTCAAATAAGATACCCTGATCTACTCAGTGTCCGCCCACAAATAGGCAAATTGGGTCGAGATCAAGGCGCACGAAAAATTTAACCGCAGGCATATGACGGATATTCCGAGGATTAAATTTTTCGTGCAACGCCGATATCGGGCCAATTGGCCATTTGTGGATGGGCACTGCTTCAAACGCCCCGCCATTGGGGTTGAGGAGACCATTATGCATAGCTTGCTGTCCCAGGAGGACCTTGCCTTCAAGGCGCACTGTGAGGCGTTCGCCTCCCAAACGCTGGCCCCATTGGCCAAGAAACTCGGCGACATCAACGATGTGCCCCAGGAGTTGCGAACGTGCCTCGCCGAATCGGGTCTTTACGGCCCCCTTTTCCCCGAAGCATACGGCGGCACGGGACTCAGCGCCGTGAGGATCTGCCTGGCCCGTGAAGCGATCGCCGGCGTCTACGCGCCGGCCGACACGACACTGGCCATGCAGGGCTTGGGGGGGTATCCCATCGTCCTGGCCGGTAACGAAGACCAGAAGAAAAAATATCTTCCCAAGCTGGCCGCCGGCCAACGCCTCACCACCTTCTGCCTGACCGAACCCGAGGCCGGATCGGATGTTTCCGCAATCCAGACCAGGGCTGTGGCCGATGGGGACCACTTCGTCATCAACGGCCGCAAGCGCTTCATCTCCAACGGCTTTTCGGCGGATATGGGTGTGGTCTTCGTCAAAACCCCGACGGCCGAAAAGCCCAACGCCCTTTCGGCCTTCATTATTGAAAAAGGCATGCCGGGGTGGAATGTCGATTGGCGCATCGAGCTGATGGCCAGCCATGACATCGTGGAATTCGAATTCAACAACCTTCGGGTTCCCAAGGAAAATCTCTTGGGTCCTGTAGGCGGCGGTTTCAAGCTCGCCATGCAGACGTTGGATTTGATGCGCATGTCTGTGGGCGCTGCGGCACTGGGCATGGCCCGCACGGCCATGGAGAGAAGCATTCAATACGCGCGCAAACGGGTCCAATTCGGCCAGCAGATTTCGAAATTTCAGGGCGTGTCCTTCAAGCTGGCTGAGATGGCCGTGGACATCGAAGCCGCCCAATGCCTGGTCTACCTGGCAGCGATTAAAAAGGACCGCTCCGACCCGGCGGCCTCCTTGAGTTCGTCCATCGCGAAACTGCATGCCACCGAAGCGGCCTTCCGTTGTATCGATCAGGCCATCCAGGTCCATGGCGGCATGGGCGTGGTCAAAGGAGCGGTGGTCGAACGGCTCTATCGTGAAATCCGCCCCCTGAGAGTCTACGAGGGAACCACCGAAATCCAGAAGCTGATCATCGCTAACCACTTGATCAAACAGCCTAAATAGACAAAGAAATGATGCCGAACTTGACGGGGGGGCAGGCTATAAGACTGCCCCAACTGTTTCCAACGGTTGAACCGATGCGTGCTTGAGACCTTCACCATACAATGATTTCATGTAAGTATAATTAATCAATTCATAATCTTAGACACTCCCGCCGATGTCATTATTTTTTACAAACACCAACCCACGGCATTGCCTGGCACTATAATTGCTTTTATTCAAACCCCATGAGCATGGCCAATTCAATCCATAGAGCGATATCGCCATATGCCTGAGATACTACCGATAGGCGGTGGCAAGGGTGGCGTGGGAAAAAGCTTTATCTCCGCGAACTTAGGCGCCCTTATAGCAAAACGGGGCAAACGGGTCGTCTTGGTCGATTTGGACTTGGGAGCATCCAACTTGCATTCCTTTCTGGGCCTCACACCCCATAGAGACGGCCTGAACAGCTTTTTAAGCAAGAAATCCAGTAGCTTAGAAAACGTCGCACTGCCAACCGATCATGCCAACCTCTATTTTATCAGCTCGGTGAACTGCTCCATAGAGATCGCCAATTTGTATCATGCCCAAAAGCTAAAATTGCTCACGGCCATCGCCAGATTACCCTTTGATTATGTTTTGCTCGATCTTGGCGCTGGAACCAACTTCAACACCTTGGATTTTTTTCTTACCTCCAACCAAGGCATCATCGTCTGCACACCAGATCCCACATCCATTGAAAATGCCTTCCGTTTTATCAAAGCCGCCTATTTGCGCAGCATCAAACACGTCATCAAATCCAACGGCTTTTGTGAAACCATCAAAAATGCCGTCAGAGAGAATGAAAAACCATCGATGACAGCCAGCGACATTATTGACATGGTCATTAGGCATGACCCGGCAAAAGAGGATTTCTTGCGCGAGCGGATCAGCCAACTCAAATTTGATTTCATATTGAATCAATTTCGCAAGAACTCCGATCCCGCATTGGGAGAAAAACTCAAAATGGTATGCAATCGGCACTTTTATTCTTGTTTTGAGTTCCTTGGCAATGTCCGATTTGAGGAACGGGTCCCCAGCGCCATTGTGAGCAAAAAGCTTTTCATAAGAGAACATCCGGATGCGGCCGCCGCTGCGGATTTATACCGAATCAGCGAACTATTGCTGCAAAAACTGTCTAGTGGAACAAAAAAGGGCCAACCCTGATGAAAGATTTTGAAGCGCAGAACTATTACCAAATCCTGAAGATTCCAATGGATGCCGATCTGATCACCATCAAACGCGCCTACCGGGAAACCCTGAATATTTATGGTGAAGAAGCTTTGGCAACGTATAGCCTTTTCCCCGAGGAGCAGCGCACCCAATTGCTTCAAATCATAGAAACGGCGTTCCATACCCTGATCGACACACAGAGGCGGACAGTCTATGATCAGATGCTTCGCGATTCGGGCAAAGTTCACGAAGTGCATGAACCAATGCAGTGGATTCAGACAATCGAGACATGTTCCGACAGCACTGTGACCTGCAAACCACAAGACCTTCGTTCCCGGGTCAAAGAAAAATATTCGGATGAAAAAATTCGAAGTATGGCAGACCAAATCATTGCAAAAGACCAACTTTCGGGCCTGGAATTGAAGTGCTTGCGAGAGGCGCTTGATGTCGAAATCAGCGAAATCTTCGAGGAGATGCGAATCCCAAAATCAACCCTGAACCATATCGAAGCAGACGAATACGCCAGTCTGCCTGCCGAGGTATTTCTAAAATCCTTCCTCAAGTCCTATGCCCAAATACTCCAAGTTGATTCACAACGCGTCATCGAAGGCTATTTTAGACGCATGGCCCTCTCCGATCGTTGATTCGAAGTTTCGTTCTCGATCGCCAGGATTCACCGGCCGCCGGTAGACGCGACGCTCGATAGCGTCAGAACATCTGTTAAACTGGCCATAGGAAAAAGGTGGCTCACGCACAGGTCGGTCAAACACCGTTGCCCTTGGAACAACAAAGGCCGCATTTCATGTTGACAAGCCGCCAACTGATTGGCAGACTTATATAAATTTAATGGAATTCAGATTTTAGAGAGCCACCGATCCACTGAGCGCTTCACTTGCAAGAAGTGCCATAGGTTCATGTAACGTAGCCTCATTTTATTATTCTATTCATCAAGCGAGGTTTGAGCGATGATTCTCCATTTCAGATACATTACTCTGCTGGCTGTCGTCATGTTATCCATTGGGGCCTATTCGGCCGCGGCGGACGAGGAAAGCTTCTGCTACGTCACAGCCTACTCCTACAATTTAAGATCAGCGTACCACACACCGATTTTTGTGCAGATGTCCAGGGGAAAATCCTTCAACAATGAGCAGTATGTCGCAGACATGAAGCAGATCCGTAAATTGGAGGATGCTTTTCAAGCGCATCTTAAAAAGAAATATAATATCAATCCGTCATTCTTTGTGTTCAGTGCGGCAACTGGATTTAAAGAGATGGCCTTTGCTGAACGACGTTTGAACCTTGAACTGGTCGATTTGCAAACCAAAGGACTTAAGACGCAAGTCGTTAACGATTTTAAGGCGGATTAAGGATCATCCGCCAAATTCGCCAAGATAAATTGGAAATAAAATAGACACCACATAGTCATCTCCAGCTCACTGATACGCAAGAACCCCGGACACTTTCATACCAAGAATATCCGGGGTTCTATCCTGCGTCAGAGCTTTAATCCAACCGCTACTGGTAGATCTTCACCTGGTTGTTCCAAGTATCCGTGACATACACCTTTCCACTGGCATCTACCAATACCTTGTAAGGAAGGAATATGTCCTCGGCAAAGCTGAATTTGTAATTTCCGTTGGCATCATACTGATCGACCTGGTAATTGTCGGTATCTACGACCAATACGTCTCCGTTTTCTGCGACGGCGATGCCATTGGCGTTTATAAAAAGACCTTCCCACGATCCGAGTTGATTTCCACTCAGGTCGAATTTCGCGATCAGATTGGAGGAACCCGCCAAGACATATACCACCTGATTGTTCTCATCGACAACGACATCGGTAAATTCCGGGTGACCAAGCGCAGCCAGCTCTGGAGTTTCACCGAAGGTGCCCAACAAGTTGCCTTGACTATCGAATTTAAGAATTCTGGACCCATTATCGCCGCCCTTGTCCGTCACATAAATGGTGTCGTTGCTATCGATATATAGTCCAAGTGGAGAACTGATGATGGTCGAATCTGAAACAAACGGCAAGGGTGCCCCGTTCGCCTCGAATTTCTGCAGGGGAGGGGATGCGGATGAGTCAACCACATATATGCTGCCATTAGAGTCGACGGCTATGTCCAAGGGGTCATTTAAAGTAAAGGAGCTCCATCGCGAAAGTTGAGCGCCCGAGGCATCGAATTGAATAACAGATAGAGCGTCCCTGTCCAATACGAAAAAATTACCGGCATCATCCATATCGAAGGCATGCGGATATGAATACCCTGTACTTAGCGCTCCGATCTGTTCCGGTGGGACAGCATCCTGTGGATCGCACCCGGAGGAAGCCTGCCATTCCATATAGGCTTGTTCCAGACGGTCATCGCATGCCGCATTCAGTTGGGTAGTGAGATTGGCCAATTCACTTTCATGGGCAAGACTCAACTCATTCAATTTCTGCTGGGTGGTTGCCTGACATTCCAACTGGGCCTCTGCCAAACGCGTATCACATTGCGCGTTCAATTGCGCCGGCAACGCATCGAGCGATTGCTGCAATGATGCCACACTGGCGTTCAATTCGGCGATCTGATGTTCATACTGATCTCTCAGGGCTTGAATCTGTTCTTCATTCGAGGATCCCGTTGTGCCAATATACTCCAGAAAAAGCTGGCGGGCTTCAGGCAATGATTTGTCAAACTTCAGTTTGAGTGAACGAAGTTGATATTGGACGATCTTTTGGTGGATGTGCTGTTTGAAGTGTTCATAGTAGGTTTTCTGTTGTTTTTCCACATGAGAGTTCCATTTTCGCCGATCACCTTGGGCGTGTGTGATAGAAGCCAGGCTCATCAACAAGAGAATCACGAACAGAGTTCTAATTGGCTTTTTCATAATGCTCCTCCGTCTGCTGCGAGTTCAGATCCAAATTCCATCAGGTTCGTGGGAGTCGTACCAACCAATAGCATCAGACGGAGCACGCAAAAAAAATGCCTAAGATTAAAGGATCAATAATTCCTTAAGATTCAATACAAACCATTAAAAATAGCATTCCCAGGGATTCAAACCTGTTCCAATTTTCATACCTACCCTGTGCACGATACCAGACACCGACCCAGGTGTCTTTAAGATGGTCTCCTCAAAAATTGAATTCTTCTTCCGCCTGATCCGGAAAACAAAGGGGAAAGATGTTTTACTGACTGTTAAGGTTTCAAATGGGTAGCGAAATCGGACAGTCGGCGCACACTGGACAGGTCTTCGGGCAGCGCGAGAGATTTTTCCGCCCAGGCAAGCGCACGCCGGGCATGATGCATGGCCGCATCGCGCATGGCCGCATCATCGAGGGATGCCAGCGATGAGAGCGCTTTTTGCAAACGCACCATGACCTCGACGGCGCCGCTGCCGTCGCGACCGATGGCCGTAAATGCGTCATCGAACATTTCCCTCACCGACAACTCCGGCACCTCGACACGATCATACACCACCTCAGGAGGGGTTTCCGGATCGGGCGGTTCACTCCAGATCGTCAACAATCGCACCAGAATACCGATAACGTCGATGGCAGTGCCCGGATCGTTCACCGCCGGGGACAACGCCCGGCCGGCGATTTGCGAAAGCACGACCAGGCCGTAGCGGGGGTCCTCATCGAACACGCGTTCATTGCCTATCAAAAAGGCCTGGGCCAGTTTTCCCGCGTCAAATTCGGCCTCGGACCGGAAATCTGGCCGAACATAGGCCAGTGGCCGCCCAGGGGCCACAAAAGAGCCCGGCAACACCGCCACGGTGACCCAACCGTCGGTCTCCTCGGCACAGGCCTGCAGTACATCGATGTCGATCCGCTGGACATAACCGATCCGTTCACAAAATACGGCCTGACCCGAGGCGGGTCGTGGCAGGGCGGCCACGCCATTGAGGGCAGGCGCCTTCCGACGGCGCTTCAATGCGGCAGCGGTCGCTCGTTCCACCTTTTCGATGGTCGTTCCAAGGCGACCCAGGCGGGCGATCCGATCGACCCAACGAACAAAGGTGAAGATGACCATGCCGAACATGGCAACGGTCAACAGGAAAAGGACAAATCGGCCGGCGGTATCGAAAAAGTCGTTCTTGGCGGCGATCAACCCAACGATGCTGAAAATGAAAGCGCCGATAAAGGTCGAGAGTGCCCGCTGGGACACATCATCGGCGACAACGAGGGAGAAAGACCTGGGAGATGCCGTCGTGCTGACGGATGCATACGCCGACACCATCGATCCCACGGCAAAGGTCGCGATGACCAGCATACTGGAAGCCATGATCGAAAGGAGGGTTTCCACCGATGCTGCCGTAACCTGCGGCACGATGTGGCCCAGCGGGAGAAGGTCGGCAATCTTGGCGATGAACGCGCCGACGATCGACAACAGGCAAGCGGCCAGCGGCATCACCCACAAGCGCTCGCGAATCCGGTGGATAAGAAATCTCAGCCGATCATTCACTCTGACTATCGACATAACGGTACCCTCCGAAATAGTTATCTGTAATTACATATATTTTTATTGTCAAGGCAAAGGTCGGCACCATCATGTTCGATAATATCAAACACAGTTTGGGCTTGAACATCGTCCAAAATACCGTTACTTAAAAATAGTAACGAAAGATGAAACGAACCATCGCGGATGAAAGGTATTTTCCATGATGTATGCGTCCGTTCCATCCAAGTTGTCTCCTCCGCGTATCCAACTCCCTCTGATTCGAAAGCGCCTGATCCGCCGACTGAAAGTTGAGCCGGGGAGAAGACTGACCGTCATCCAGGGGCGGGCGGCCCAGGGCAAAACCACCCTCATGGCCACCTATGTCGCGCAATCCAAAATGCCCTTTGCCTGGATCAACCTGGAGGCCGAAGAATCGGATCCTGCAACCCTGTATCACTCGATGGTACTTGCCCTCTCCCCGTATGTACTCAAAAACTCACTGCTGCAGTTGATGTCCTACCCGTCGATCAATATGGGGCCGCGGGATGCCATGTCACGATACAAGGAGTGGGTCACCGCGCTTTTCCAGCGGGTCACCGGCCCCCTGCAGATCATCTTCGACGGGGCCGACCGCATGATTCCCAGTGCGCCTTCCTGGGGACTTTTCCAGGAGATGGTGGATTTACTTCCTAAAAACTTCCATCTCTTTATCGTCTCCCGTGAGCCACCCGGCATCGACTGCGGAAAGTGGTCCCAACCCCGGGAAATCAATATTCTCTCAGACAAAGAACTTGACTTCTCTTCACGGGAAACAGAAACCTTTTATCGCAAAAACCTGGGGGTTCGTCTATCCGAGGAAGAACTCCAAAGGATCCAGCGCATCACCGAAGGTTGGGTCGGGGGATTGATCCTGATCGGCGACATGATCAAGAACGGCCCCCACCGGTCCGATGGCGCCATTCTCAAGAGCGGCCCATTGGCCGAATTCCAGACCACGGTAAACCAATATTTCGACGAGGCGATCTTCGATGCCCAGCCTGAAACCGTGAAGCATTTCCTGCTGAAGACATCGATCCCGGATGAATTTGACCTGCACCTGATAAACCATCTGCTTCCAAAGACAGACAATGCGGCGATCATCCGGTCGCTCCTTGACCGGAATTTATTCATCGAGGTCTATGAACGTTCGTCAGATTTTCCGATTTACCGGTTTCACAGCCTCTTTCGAGACTATCTCGCCTACAAGTGCAAGGCGATGTTGTCAGAGGAAGAAATCCGCAAGTTCTACGCGGAAACCGCTCAATATTACGAGAGGCAGGGCCTGAATATCTCGGCTGCACAATTTTACCTGAGGTCCCATCATTTTTCCGAGGCGGTCGCAATGATCGAACAATTCGGCAGCACACTGGTTAAAGAGGGCCGCCACGCCATCCTCGCCGACATGCTCAAGGTGTTTCCTCCGGAGATAAGGGACAACCAACCCTGGCTCCTGTTTTTCGCCTCCATGCTCTCCCGGTTCACAGAGGCGGATAAGAACATTTCGCGACTGTGGAAAGCCTATCAAATTTTCGAATCCCAGGGGCGGGTCGACGGGCGCATCCTCTGTCTGGCCTTTCTACTGGAGGCCACTTTGATGCGAGGACGCGACGTGATCCCCCTGCAGGATCTTCTGAAAGAAGCCAATCGGTTGGGAAACGCCGTTGGTCCGCAGGGGTTCGATTGGGGAAAGGCGTTGCTGTGGCTTAATACCGGCCTGGCCTTGACGATCCGCGGCGGAGAACCGCGAAGGGGATTTGTCGCCTGCCAGAACGCCTGGCTTTTCGCTGCCAAGGCCGGCGACCCGATCCTGCAGTTCAACGCGCTGATTAATAGCGGCATTGCCGTGACATGGCTGGGCGAATTCCATAAACTGCCCGGCCTGCTGCGAAATCTAGAGATGTTGGAGAAACGCATAGACTCCCCGGAACTCAGCATCCTGAAAGAGAAAATGTTGAGCGAGATGCACCTGTTCCGCGGCGATCTGGCTCCCGCCAGGGCGTGCCTGGACAAACTGGATCGAGCCATCTCAGAAATGGGTCTGGTCTACCTGGCGCCCCTCAAACTCTATTCCGATTTTCTGCTGGCATTCTACAGCGAGTCCTACGGCGAAGCCCAAAAAATATCGGAGCAACTCTTCCAGCTTTGTACCGCCATGGATCACAGGACCGGCATGGCCTTGTCCTCAACCTTCCGGGGGGCCAATTTCTACTGGCAGGGACACTTCGACGCAGCGAAAGGCTGTTTTCGCGACAGTCTCGCCATCTATCAAGAACCCGGATGCCGATCGGGCTTGCATGAAAACTGGACCCAACTCCTGCTCGCCCTGTCGGAACTCCATCTTGGCCAATGGGAATCCGCCGAAATCCGAATGCGAACAAGTCTGACCTATTTCAGGCGCATTCAGAGCAACACCTTTACCACCGAAGCGCTCCTGTCCATGGGATTTCTATTTATTCGCCGCAATCAGATCGAAGCGGCCGAGGACTGTCTATCAGAAGCCTTCGAGTTGGCCGAACGTTACGGTGTTTCTCATTTTGCTATCGTTCGACCGCTCGATGCGATCGAAATATACACGCGGGCCCTGGAAATGAATATCGACGACCGGTTCGATCATATCCGAAAATTGCTCACCCGCAAATACGGCCCCCGCGCCAGCACCAACCTGTCGGCATTGGCCGACGAGGGTACTCCAGGCACGCGAGCCAAGGCCCTGGAGATCCTCAAAGCCATCCGCACCCGGACCCTGCCCCGAATCAAGGTCCGCGCTCTGGGTACCTTCGAGGTCTGCCGGGACAAAAGCCCGATTCCCGAATCGGATTGGAAAGGCACCCGCTCAAAAGATTTCCTCAAAGCCCTCGTTTCCAGGGGCGGCCGTCACATTCCCAAGGAGATACTGATCGAAGACCTCTGGCCTGACTCCAAGGCTTCGGGCGAAGGCACCTTCAAGGCATCGCTGCATCGGCTGCGGCGGGTGTTGGAGCCGGACATGGACCAGAAGATCGGCTCCATCTACATCGTATTGCAGGACAATCTTGTCTCACTGAATCCCGATCTTTGCGAGGTGGATGCCTTTCGCTTTCTGCTCATGTGCGAGAACGCGCAAAACGAGGAAAACGCCAACCGGCCCCGGGAAGCATTGGAGCTTTTTCTTGCGGCAAAGGCGCTTTACGGCGGAGACTTTCTGCCCTCAGACCCTTACGCCCCGTGGGCCGAACCTATGCGACGGCGCCTGTCCGCCATCTATTGCAACCTGTTGGCGAGCATCGGCAACCTTTACGAGCAGCGCGGTGCGCTGCACAAAGCTTGTCAGATGTTTCATTGCCTGCTCGATGCGGATCCGCTGGATGAAACGGCCTGTCGGCGTCTCATGGCGCTTTACGCCCGGCGCGGCCTTCCAAACAAGGCCGACCGGGTCTATAAAGCTTTCCGGCGCCGCATGGAAAAAGAACTGGGCGAAAAACTCGATCCCGAATTGGATGCCCTGTATCGGGGAATCATGGAAACCCAAAAATAGCCATAAATATAAATCAAATGTTGAATTCTAATCATCACCAAATATCCATCTGGTACGAACACTATAATTTTTCAGTAAGTTATAACCCACCCTCACATCCCATTCATCCATCCTTTTGAAACCTCAACGCAACCCCCGGCATGATAGTTTAAATATCAGGATGGACGCACCGATATGATCAAGCGGGCACTGGCGGCCCGAATTTTCCCGTTTCCCGCTGGAGGCCGGGGGACGCATCGTAAACGCGACGATGACCGCGCCATTAGCAGATGAACACCAAACAAAGGGGGGTGCACCATGAAACAGATTATGATCGCACTGGCGGTTTGTGTGCTGACCGTGGCGGCCGTATCCGTCTCTCAAGCCGGCAATCTCGCCGATTATTACGACGATTACCTGACCGCGGCATCCGAAAAGTGCGCGGGCAAATGCTGCTTCCTCAACTCCAGGTGCTGTGCCTTACGCGAATACGCCATGAAAAATCAGGCCAAGGCCGAGTTTTTAAAAAATCACAAGGCGGAATTGATCGAAAAGATGATCGCCGCGGATGTCGGCCAAAAGCCATATAAAATTGACTACTTCCTCACAGCTGAATTTGGAGCCCACCAGAGAGGGCAGCGGTGACGAGGTCCCGAGCGGCGTGAAGCTTGAGAACGGAAAAACCTGATCGAACCAACGGCGCCCGCCTTGCCCGGGCATCGCATGTCAATTTTCGCCGAAGGGCAAGGCGATGGAGATCTGCGTGCCTTCACCCGGATTGCTCGTCAGGCTGACGCTGCCACGGTGTTCTTCCACAATTTTCTTCACATTGGCCAAGCCGATGCCGGTTCCGCGCGCCCGGGTGGTAAAGAGAGGCTCAAAGGCGCGTTGAAGTGTCTCTTCTTCCATGCCGGTGCCATTGTCCGTGACCTGGATCATCACACCATCCTTTTCCACGGTCGCGGCCAGTCTGATTTCGGGCACATACGGCGCACCCGCCGCCTTTTCAGCCTGCTCGCGTGCCCGAACGGCCTGGATGGCGTTGTCCAGCACATTGATGATCACCCGCCGCATCTTTTCCCGGTCATGGGGCACGGCCGGCAGGTCGGTGCCTAAATCCGCTGCAATGGCCATACCTTCGGATTCCTTGAGCTGTTGGATGACCTGGGCCAGCCATGGGGTCAGCGCCTCCTTGACCATCGAGGCATTGCGACCGCGGGTGTATTCGAGCAGATCGGCCACGATGGCATCGCACATGGAGACCTGGTCGTCGATGCGTTTCAGGTGCTTGTCGATTTTGGCATCCTTCTCCTTGATTTTTCGGTGCAAATAGAAATTGGACGACCGGATCACCCCAAGGGGATTGCGCAGTTCGTGGCTCACCGTGGCCGTGAGCTGGCCGAGCACCGCCAGCTTTTCGTTCTTGACCAGTTCGGCCTGGGCGGCTTCCAAAGCCTGGGTGCGTTCCCTGACCATCTCTTCCAGGTGCTGCCGATACTTCTCCAGCTCCCGTTCGGCGCGCTTGCGTCCGGTGATATCGACGGCCATGGAGAGAAGGCAGTCCTGCCCGTCGAACCGAATGGGCAGACCGGACATCAGGTTGGTGAAGACCTCTCCGGATTTGGTCCGGAAGTCGATTTCCATGCCGTCCACCCGGCCTTCCGCCTCGAAGGTCTTGAAATACAGCCGCCGATCATCCGGGTTGACATAAAGGCCCAGTTCGAGGGAGGTGCGCCCGATGACCGCTTCACGATCATATCCCATGCGCCTACAAAAATTGTCGTTGAGATAGACGAAACGGTAATCGTTCCGCCGCGTGATCAGAATGGAATAGGGCGCCCCATCGAGGATTTTGCGATAGTTTTCCTCGCTCTCCTGCAGGGCCTTCTGAAAGGCCTTTATCGTGGTCAAATCGACGGAAGAAGTAAGCAAACACGCTTCGCCTTTGTAATGAATCGGCGTGATGGAAATCAAATTGTCTTTGATGCCGCCGTCCTTGCCGCGAAGCTGCATCTCCATGCTGCGAATCCGGCCGTGCCGGGCCAGCTCATCGAGCAGGCGCTGCCGCGCAGCGGCATCGATATACATATTGAGCGACAGGACCGTGCGGCCCATCACCTCCTCCCGGCGATAGCCGGTGTGCTGGGTAAAAGCCTCGTTGACCTCGACGTAGCAAGAATCCGACGCCCGCAGGATCCCCATTGCAATGGGCGTCGATTGGATCACCTTGCGGTAGCTCGCTTCGCTCTCGCGCAGGGCGCGTTGGGCAGCTTTCAATTCACTGATATCCACGGTGACGGACAGGATGCACGCTTCGCCCTTGTAGCGCATGGGCGTCATGGAGATCAGGCTTTCAAGCGTGCGCCCGTCCCTGCTTCGGAAACGGACCTCCATGCCCTCCACCTTTCCGTCGCGGTGGAACCTTTCCATCAAACGTTCGCGGTCGGCCGGGTTTTCGTACAAATTGAGCTGCTCGGCCGTACGCCCGATGGTCTGTTCCGGCGTATGGCCGGTGCGTCGGTAGAATGCGGCATTGGCCTGCACATAGGTGCCGTCCGAGAGGCGCGACACCACGATCGTATAGGGAGCGGTCTCCAGGGTCGAGCGGTAGCTCTCCTCGCTCTCCTTAAGAGCCTCCTGGGCGGCCTTGAGATCGTTGATCAGAGTGGAGACCGCCAGCACGCACGCCTCACCTTTGAATTGCATCACCCTGGCCGAAGTCAAGGCGTTCAGAACGGTGCCATCCTTGGCCCGGTAGCCGACCTCCATGCCTTGAACCTGCCCATGCGCCAGCAGGTCGGCGATCAGCTTTTCGCGTTCGGCCGGATCGACATAGAGGTCCAATTCAAGGGGGCTTTTTCCCACGGTTTCGTCACGGGTATAACCAGTCTGCTGATAGAAGGCCTCGCTGACCTCCAGGTACTTGCCGTCGGACACCCGGGTCAAGCTGATAGCATCTGGCGCCAATTCAAGCACCTGGCGGTAGCTCTCCTCGCTGTCACGCAGGGCCTGCTGCGCTCGCTTGAGAGATGCAATCTCCGTGGAGACAAACAGAAAGCACGGTTTGTTTTTGAACTGAATGCGGCGACCCGACACCAGGTTTTCCAGAACCGTCCCATCCTTGGATCGAAATTGCACTTCCAGGCCGTCCATGGAGTCACGCCGCATGGCCTCGAGGAACTGCAGCCGTTCCTCGGGCACGGCGAAAAGTTTCAACGCTTCGGGGGTGCGTCCGACGACCTCATCCGGGCGGTATCCCGTTTTCTCGAAGAAGGCTTTGTTGGCCGCCACGTATCGGCCGGTGCCGACCTCGTTGATGGTGATGGCGTCCGGCGAGAGGTCCATGATGCTGCGATAACTCTCTTCGCTCTCACGAAGCGCCCGCTCCATATCGAGCTGCTCGGTGCGATCCCTGGAAATGCCGAAAAAACCGATAGGTTCACCGGACGGCTGCCGCAGCAGGGAGACCGAAATTTCATGGATGCGCAACGCCCCGTCCGGATGGATGATGTCGCATTCGATGCCTTTGGCAGGCCTGCCCGTAAGATAGACCTGATTGAAGATGCCGAAGATCGTTTTGGCGGTATCCACTGCCATGTAGGTCTGGTAGTTCGTGCCGATCAATTCGTCGACCGAGCGGCCCAGGTGCGCGCTGGCGGCCGGGTTGACATAGGTAAAATGGCCGGTCAGATCCGTCTCGTAATATCCCTCTTCCATTTGATCCAGGATATTGCGATATTTTTTTTCTTCCGGGCTCGGCGCATCATGATGCGTCGTTGTCACGATTCCGACCTCCTTCCTGAACGGCATCCCATTGGTAAAAATACAATTGAACACCCAACGCATTCAAATTTTCATTTAACACTCCTTGATTTGGGAATACAAGCCGTTCCATGGCGATTCAGCAGTTCTAACTGAATGCGATTCATTATACCCGACGTGGGTGGAACAGGTGGCCGATGCCACACGCCAAGCGGTCAAGTGCCGGTAACATGCACGGCGGGCGGCCCGGAAACTCGCTGCGCTCAAACAGTCTGGGCCGCTTGTCCGCCGTTTGCATTCAACCGGCACTATCGACCGCAGGCTCACGTGGCCCTGGCCACCTGTCCCACCCGGGCCTGCCATGAACACTGGATTGCGAATTATTTTATCAAACAACGCTTGGAAAACACGCACTTCAAGGTAAATCACATTCAGTTGAATCCCTACTGGCGATTCCCCGGGGCCGCCCCTTGCCGGTCTATTCGCATGGCGGCAATTTAGTGCACGTTGTAAACTTTTCCCGTTGATGCACGTCTTTTTAGTTGTAACTTTAAAATCAATTCGCCGGCAGACCGAATCGTCCCGAATCGAATAGGATAATGGCATGGCTTCAGCCCGATCGATTTAAACGCACAGGTTCAACGCACATGGAGTTTCATCATCGAGTGGCCACTGACCGGCATGGTCTGCCGGCTTAAACAAAGGAGCATGAAAACATGCGGGCGACAATGACATTCATGTTGATAATGGCATGTTTCCTGTTAATCCCGGGCATGCCGATGGTTCATGACAGCATGGCTCAGGAGGCGCAAACCGATGAGATCGGCCACACCCCGCCGCGCCTCAGTTTCGTCGAGGGACTGGCCTCGTACTGGCGGCCCGGTGCCGAGGATTGGGTCGCGGCGCAGGTCAACACCGCCCTGGCGCCAGGCGATCAACTCTATGTCGAGGGCGAAGGCAACCTCGAGCTGCAAATCGGTTCCCAGGCGTTCGTCCGCAGCGGCCCGGACACGCAGATCGGGCTGGAGAGCCAGGAACCCGATTTCCTGCAGTTCAGAGTGACGGCCGGCCGTATCGCCCTGGATATGCGCGCTATGGGTTCCGGACAGATGGTGGCGGTGGAGACGCCCCATGCCGCCTTTAGAGTCGACATCGAGGGATATTTCCGCCTGGATGTGGACGATGCAAAAACCACGTTGAGCACTCACCGGGCCGGCAGGGGGACGCTCGTCACGGAAAGCGGCGAAACCATCCCGGTCGGCACCAATACATCGGTGACCATCCACGGCGCCCCAAACGCGCACATCACCTCGCGCACCGCTCCGCCGCTGGACGATTGGGACCAGTGGAACTATGCCCGCACCGATCAATATATCGATTCGGTGAGCGGTTCGGAAAGCGCGCGTTACGTTTCATCGGATGTCTACGGCCTGAGCGACCTTGACCGCTACGGCACCTGGCGGGTCCTACCCACCTATGGTCCGGTCTGGATGCCCAGAGGGTTCGCGGCCGGATGGGTCCCCTACAGCACCGGTGCCTGGGTGCGCGATCCCTTTTATGGCTGGACGTGGGTGGACAGCGCCCCATGGGGTTGGGCGCCGTATCACTACGGCCGCTGGGTCTACGTGAACAGCTATTGGTGCTGGGCACCCGGACCGCGGATTGTGCGTCCTCCCTATGCGCCCGCGCTGGTGGCATTTTTCGGGGTTCCCGGCGTACAGGTCAGCGTCGGCATCGGTGCGTCGTCCGTCGGATGGGTGTCGCTCGGGTGGGGGGAACCACTGATTCCCTGGTGGGGCAGACCCGGCTTTATCCACCGGCCCTGGTGGGGCGGTTGGGCAGGACCCCGGTACGTGAACAATCGGGCCGTCCATCACCATACCGTGGTCAACGTCCAGAACATCAACGTCTACCGCAACACGAAAATCAGAAACGGCATGGTGGTGGTCCACCGGGATCATTTCGGCCGCGGTCCCATCGACAAAGCCCATCGGGTCAAGACAGACACGCACCGCTTGCGCCCCCTGCACGCGGCGCCCAGGGTATCCACGTCCAGCGCCGGTTTTGTTCCCAGCCGTCAGCACGGCCCGCGTCCACCGGATAAATACGTGAAGCGTCCCGTGGTTGACTATCGCCGGGCGCATTCACCGGCCAAACCGGCCATCGCCAAGCCGCACAACAACGGCCGCAGGGATCGCACGACCGTTCATCCGCCTTCGGCCGAACCGCCTCGGCCTGCTACCGCATCCGGCCGTTCTCCTGAAGCCGTGAAGACGAACCACGGCCGCGGTGAACCTTCCCGAATGGATCGGCCCCGGACGCCGCGCATCACATCGCCGGACGATAGACGCCAGCCGCCGGTGCGCCCGTCCCGGACGCCTGAGATGCGCACACCACCACCCCGCACATCGCCCGCCGCATCCCCCAACGTTCGCCAGCAGCCACCTGAAACGAGCGGGCCGCGGGTTACCCGGACCCCGCAAACGGCACGGCCTCAATCCGGGACGCTTAGATTCTATAGAAAAGAAGATTCGAAAACGGGTTCAGGGGAAAAAAAGAGGCGCCCCAATACACGCCGGGTCGCCCGGATGTATCCCGGACCCGGCCAGAGCGTGCCATCGAGCGCGGGCAGGAACGCATTGCAGCGCCTTCGGCCAGGCCGGTCCCGGACTCTCCGATGCGTGGGCGTGACGCCATCCGGCGGCCTCTCAACGACATGCGGGGCAACGAGGGCGGCCCTGTTGTACCTGAACAAGGACGGCCGCCATCTTTTCAACAAAAAGAACCTGGGAGCGAAAATCGTGGGGATGATCGACCGGGAAACGCCAACCGGAATGAGGCCCCTTCACGCCAGGGTCGGGGTTCCTGGCGGGGTGCACCGGACAATCATGGCAATGTTGGCCGCTGGCGATAGTCTTGAAAAACACCAGGCGCTTCCGCTGCGTCAGCCGTCTGGGTCCGGGCGAAACTCACGCCCCAGCGATGGAACATCCTGTTCAGGGTCTGATGATAATAGGGGTACCGACAGTGACCGCCTCCCAGATTGCATCCATGGCGCTGTTGGACACCGCGATGCAGCCGTCTGTCCAGTGATACGGCTCTTTCAGCCGGGATAGCCACTCGAAACCACTCTTATGCCCGTGGATCATGATCATGCCACCAGGGTCAACGCCCATCGTCCTGGCTCTGCGCATGTCCGCCGCATTGGGGTAGGATATGTGAATGGCCTTATAAAAAGCGCTGTCTTCTTTTTTATAATCGAGGATGTATCGACCCTCCGGCGTGCGCTGATCGCCTTCCTGCAGCTTCTTTCCTTTAGGATTAGCGCCGAGCGCAACCCGATAAACATCCATCATCTTTCCATTTTTCATCAGGTAGAGTTTGGCCCTGGATTTGACGACCAGAACCAGATCGGCCTGTTCGTGGCCAAAAGCGGAGAATGGCATGAGGATCAATAGGAGGACGGTCCAGAGTCTCATCGAAAGTTCCATTGTGCGCCTGCCCTGTCGGTCTGCTGTTGCCATAACATAAACGCATCACGGCCGATCGGAAAAGTCATTTTTTTCGGATCAGCGACGGAAAGCGGCCAGGAGGCCCAAAGAGGCCCGGTGAGACATTGACTCACCCGACGGCATGAAGTGCCCCACCCCCGATAGGGCTAAAGTTCTCCCTGAAGTGGCCGATAACATGTTTTGCATACGTCTGAAAAGGTCGGGTGCAGAGGGAGAGGACAGTGATTGCGCGCATGGGCTCATCCGTTGGTAAGGCAACTGATCATTTCAGTGCATGCCTCAAGCCTGGTCGGACCGCTTTGCGGTTGGCGGCGCGACGATGCCGTTCGGCCAGCCTCCGATTCAAAATCGCCTTTTTCGTGGTCTTGCTGCTGACCTCCACCTCCTTCGTTCTCAGCCTCGTCACCGTTCAGATCATGAACAACCATATCCTGAACGAGATCCTCAAAAGGGGCGAATCGGTGGGCAAGAGCATTGCTGCCGCCGCAGGATACAGCCTCCTCTCCAAGGATCTGCTGGGTCTGGACAACCTCGTCTATCAGAGCAAGTCCTCCAATGACGACATGCCTTACGTATACATTGTCGATACGAATTTGAAGACGATCGTCCACAGCGAAAAGCCGATCATCGGGGAGAGCATGCCTGCCTCCCAGGGCCGGCTTTACCGCCAAGGCGCCGACGGGGTCATCGTGAATGAACTGGCGAATGCATCGGGAACGATTTTCGAAATATCATGCCCCATCGTCTTTATGAAAAAACCGCTGGGCAGCGTGGTCGTCGGCATGAACAAATCCGTCCTGACAGCGGCGCAAAACAAGGTCGGCCGGATGATATCCATCGTCTTCGGCATTATCGTCGTTCTGGGCATTTTCGCCAGTTCGCTGCTGGCCTCCTTCTTGATCAAACCCATCAAAGAGCTCGCCGCAGGTGTCGAGGAATTGAAGCACGGGACCGGAGAGAGTCCCCTGCGGATCTACTCCCAGGATGAACTGGGCAAACTGACCCGCAACTTCAACGAGATGTCGGCCTTGATCGCCCAGCAACGAGGCAAATTGACCAGGTATGCCCAGGATCTCGAAGAGGCCTATGTCTCCATCGTGAAAGTGGTGGCCGCGGCCATCGATGCGAGAGACACCTACACCCATGGCCACAGCGCCCGTGTGGCCAAATATTCGCTGCTCATCGGCAAGGAGATCGGCCTGGCCAAAGAGGAGTTGCGGGACTTGGAGATCGCCTGCCTTTTCCACGATGTGGGGAAAATCAAAACGCCGGACGCCATCCTGCTCAAAGCGGACAAACTCAACCGCATCGAGTACAGGGAAATGATGCGACACGTCGAATACGGCGCTTCCATCCTCAGTTGGGCGCCCTCGCTCGCCAGATACATTCCTTCGACCCTGCATCACCACGAATGGCATAACGGCAAGGGCTACCCGGACGGGCTGGCCGGTGACGCTATCCCGCTGTTCGCCGCGATCATCACCATAGCGGATGCATATGACGCCATGACGTCGAACCGCCCCTACCGCAAGGCACTGCGCAAAGAGGAGGCGCTGCGCGAAATTGCACGCCAGTCGGGGGCGCAATTTCGCCCGGACCTTGCCCGGGTGTTCCTTGAATTGATGAAAAAGGGCCGCGACCAGCATGCGCCCCTCTATGTCGTGAGGGCCGCCGGATGACCCTCACCGCCCGCCACATAGGGTTCATGCTCATTGTGCTGCTTTTGCCGGGCATCTGGTCGTGTGCGCAGACAGGAGAGCGGGTATCACCCCAAAAAGGCATGGAGACGCCACCGGCCCCTGCCGAACAGACCTCGCGGCCATCCGCTGACGGATCGGCCCGGGCACCGATCCCGGCGGCCGACCTGGCTCGAAGAGAGATGGATGCGGGCCGGTACCAGAAAGCCCTCGACCTGTATGACATGGCGCAGCGCAGCGCCCCCCAGGATCGGCAAGTGCTGCAAGACTATACGGTCAGCGTGGAAAAGATCAGATCCGTGGCCCGGCAAGCCATGGATCAGCAGGATTTTGTTTCCGCAGGCCGGATTTATCATGTGTTGCTGAAAAACCATTCAAACTTCCACCGGCTCGACGGGACGCTTTCGTTCGACGCCGCCGATCTCGATGAAAATCTGGCCAACTGCAAAAAATGCATTGCCAAACAGGGGTTCGAAGCCTATCGCAATGGCGAGCTCGATGAGGCCATCGCCTTGTGGGAGGCGCTTCTGGAGATCGACCCCGGCAACACGGAAATCAAGGATGCGTTGCGCATCGCCAGGATGCAGCACAAGAACCTGCAGGAATAACGCCCGGCCGCGTCCATCGCAGCCCACGATAAAAATCGTGCGATCCCGTCCTGAAAATTCACGGCAACCGCTTTGACAGCCGGCCCAACCCGTTTTAACCTATGCGACACCGGGTGTGGTGGTGCCCAGGGATGTTTGTTTGCCACTGCCGAATCCATACCATCTGCGACATCGTTCATGCCGGCGTTCCAAGCGATCCCGCTACTGCCCGCTCCTGCCCGCTCCTGATAGATCCACCGCTCTCCCCGAGGTGCCCGCCCGCCTGAGTGATCCGACGAATCATACCTGTGACACGGCCCTGAGATCGCGGTGGACCGCCCACCGACATCGAGGGCCCGGGCTTTTGCCAATTGAGACATCCCACCGTGCATGCGATGCGGTGGCGAGATGGGAGGTAGCGATATGAACGGTAAACTTAAACATATGGCCCTGTATGGGGCATTGCTGTCGATAATCCTATTCACGACAACCACATGGGCCAGTTCCCTGCATGTGGCCAGCCATGACCCGCGCGCCCTGAAGGCCGATCCGAAAAAGGCCGGCGAGCCGATTGCACCCGTGCTGACCGACATCGGCGACACCCATATGCCGATCACGACCCGGTCGGAAAAGGCCCAGTATTTTTTTGATCAGGGGCTTCGTCTGACCTATGCATTCAATCACCAGGAGGCATTGCGCAGCTTCAAGGAGGCCGCCCGGCACGATCCCGACGCGGCCATGGCCTACTGGGGCTGGGCGCTGGTGCTGGGCCCCAATTTGAATCTGCCCATGTCCGCCGAGGTGGCGCCCCAGGCCTATGAAGCAATTCAGATGGCATTGGGCCTCAAAGAGAAGGTGACGGCTAAAGAGAGCAGCCTCATCGTCGCCTTGGCCCAACGTTACGCAGCAGACCCGCCGGCCGATCGGGCGGCCCTGGACGCCGCCTACGCCGACGCCATGAAGCAGGTGCACACTCGATACCCCGAAGACAATGACGTGGCCACGCTCTACGCCGCGGCATTGATGAATCAGTCCCCCTGGGACTACTGGACCCGGGACGGCCGGCCCAAGGCCCGCACGCCGGAAATTCTGTCCACACTGGAAGGGGCCATGCGGCGCGACCCGCACCATGAAGGCGCGCTGCACTACTACATTCATGCTGTCGAAGCAGTGGACGCCGAGCGCGGGGCCGCCGCTGCGGACCGCTTGCGGGGATTGACGCCCGGGGCCGGCCACCTGGTGCACATGCCCACCCATGTCTACATGCAACTGGGCCGCTATGCCGAATCGTTCGAACTCAACGGCCAGGCGGCCAAGGCCGACGAGAACTACCTGGTCCAATGCCGTGCCCAGGGGATCTATCCTTTGGGGTACTATCCGCACAATATCCACTTCCAGGCCTGGGCCGCGCTGATGATGGGCCACCAGGAAAAGGCGCTGGAAGCCGCCCGCAAGGTGGCATCGAAAGTGCCCGCCGACTTCTCCCACAACACATGGGGCTTGTACCAGACCTTCGCCAGCATGCCGCTCTTCGCACTGGTACGCTTCGGGCAGTGGGATCAAGTGCTGGAGGAACCCCGGCCGCCGGCCAAGTGGCACTATATGACCGGCATCTGGCACTATGCCCGCGGCATGGCCTACGCGCATACGGGCCAATACAAAAGCGCCCAAAAAGAGCTCGAAACCTTGCTGGGCATCGCCATGGATCCCGTGTCCGGCCATGAGATGGTCGGCTTTGGCAATACGCCTACCCTGCTGAGCATCGCCGGGGAGGTGCTGGCCGGTGAGCTGGCGGCCAAGCAGAAACGGTTCGAAGCCGCCATCGGCCATCTGGATCGGGCCGTTCGGCTGGAAGACAGCCTGATGTACAACGAACCGCCGGACTGGTACTACCCGGTACGCCATACTTTGGGGGCCGTTCTTATCGAAGCCGGCCGCCCGGCCGAGGCGGAAGTCATTTACTGGCAGGATTTGAAACGGTACCGGAACAATGGCTATTCGCTCTACGGGCTCTGGCAAAGCCTGAAGGCCCAGGGGCGCGATGCCGAAGCCCGGCAGATGCAGCAGTCCTATGCCCAGGCCTGGGCCCATGCCGACCGCTCGCTCTCTTCTTCGCGCTTCTGATGACCTCGCGTTGATGTAAAACGGGGCGGGGCACCCCCGCCCCAGAGGTTTTTACGGCTTCATCTTTTCAATAAACGACTCCAGTTCCCGTGCCTCTTCCTGATCCAGTCGCTTCAGGACCTTCAGTTGCGCTTCGGCCAGATCGAACTGCTTCATCTCCGCATAGGCCTCGCCCAGGTACTCATAGGCCTCGGCCAGCTCTGGATCCAAGGCGATGGCGCGCTTGTAGGCGGCCACGGCCTTGTCGAAAAGACCCTGCTTGCGGTAGCTGTAGCCCAGGTTGCTGTAAGCTTCGGCATAGCTGCCGTCGATTTCGACGGCCCGCTCGTATGCCCTGGCCGCCTCCTGGTAACGCATCTGGTCGGCATGGGCCTCTCCCTGTCGAAAGTGGACATTGGCCTGGCGCCGCTTATCGGCCCCGGGCTGCGAGTCGGGGATATCGGCCGATGGTCTTCCGGCGGCCCAAGCCGCGGAGATCAGCCCCGGGAAGACGGACCAGACCAGCGCGGCGGCTATATATATGGCGGAATTGTGTTTGAATTGGGTGCTCATGGTGCCTCCTGTCTATCCTCATCGGTTCATCCGGCGACCGGGACTTGCGCTCCAGCCTTCGTGCCCATGTGGGGCACGCAGCCGGTCACGCCATGATAGTCTCAGGTCGCCTTTGGTCTGCGGACGTTTATAAAAAGAAAATTACGACGCGGCGGGGCAAAGTAAAGGCGGGACCCTGCCGAGAAAGATCCGCATGGGCCGGAACGGCGCATCGGAAGCGGATGGATGCCGGCCTTGGTTGATTTCTTGACAGACGGGATGATTGGGGGATAACTTGACCCGTGTAGGGTCACCACCGGCGTAAATAAGGAACGGACGCCAAGCGAGACGGACGGTCCTCTTCACACCTCAAGTTCCCGGAATCCCAACCCCATATACAAGGAGAAAAGCCCATGAAGGTCACCAAAACCATGATGGTTCTAGTGTTGGCAACCGTTTTTTTGTCTCTGCCCCTGGTGGTCGACGCGGGAGAAACCCTGGATGCCGTCAAGGCGCGCGGCTATCTGATCGTAGGGGTTCACAGCTCCCTCTTCGGTTTCGGTATGCCGGATGACAAGGGGGTGTGGCGGGGCCTGGACGTGGACACCGGCCGGGCGGTGGCGACGGCCGTTTTCGGTCAACCGGACAAGATCAAATTCATCACCCTGACCACCCAGACCCGGTTCACCGCGTTGCAGTCCAAGGAGATCGATGTGCTGTGCCGCAATGCCACCCGCACCCTGACCCGCGACACAGAACTGGGCCTCAACTTCGCGGCCACCAACTACTATGACGGCCAAGGGTTCATGATTCCCGCCAAACTGGGCGTCAAGAGCGCCAAAGAGCTCGACGGCGCCACGGTCTGCGTCCTGCCCGGCACCACCACCGAGCAAAACGTATCCGATTATTTCAGGGCCAATAACATGAGCATGAGACCGGTCGTGATCGAACAGCCCACCGAGTTGAACAAGGCCTTCTTTGCGGGGCGCTGCGACTGTCTCACATCGGATGCCTCCCAATTGGCCGCCGTGCGCGCCGTGGCCCCCAATCCGGCCGACTACATGATCCTGCCCGAAATTATCTCAAAGGAGCCCCTGTCTCCCGCCGTGCGCCATGGCGACGACCAGTGGCGCGACATCGTCGATTACGCGGTGCTGGCTATGATCGCCGCCGAGGACCTGGGCATCAGTTCTAAAAATGTCGACGACATGCGCAAAAGCAATGATCCCAACATCAAACGGTTTCTGGGGGTCACGCCGGGCAACGGTAAAGCGCTCGGCCTGGCGGAAGACTGGGCCTACAACATCGTCAAACACGTCGGCAACTACGGCGAGGTGTTCGAACGCAATGTCGGCCTGAACACCGCACTGAAACTGCCCCGTGGCCTCAACGCCCAGTGGAAGGATGGGGGCCTGATGTATGCGCCGCCTTTCAAATAGAGGGTGTGTCATCTCAAGGTCCGCTGTAAGTGGTTGAGATAGCCTGATGGGACAGATAGAATTTTCCGGTTCGAGCGGCCCCCTGCCGCGCACGGGGCCCGCCGGAAAAACAGTTGCGGAGTAGAAAACGGATGCCGGCTGCACAGGATCGACCAGGCGGAACGGAGACTTCCCAGGCGGTTCCCTTTTGGCGCAACCCCCGCAACCGGGCGGTCGTTTTTCAAGCGGTCACCTTGTTGCTGGTATTTTCCGCCGGCTACTACATCTTCGTCAACACCCAGGCCAATCTGCAACGCCAGTCCATCTCTACCGGATTCGGATTTCTGAACCGCGAAGCCGGATTCGGCATCGGCGAAGCGCTGATCCGCTACTCGGCCGCCGATTCCTATGCGCGCGCCTTGCTGATCGGCTTGCTGAACACCGTGAAGGTCGCATCCATCGGCATCCTCTTCACCCTGCTGCTCGGCGTCGTCATCGGTGTCTCCCGTCTTTCCCGCAACTGGCTGCTCTCCAGACTGGCCGCCGCCTATATCGAGGTGGTGCAGAACATACCCGTGCTGCTCCAGCTTTTTTTCTGGTACGCCATTTTCCACGATGTGCTGCCTTCGCCGCGTGAATCCATTCAGCCGCTGCCCGGCGTCTTCTTCAACAATCGCGGGTTCTATTTCCCCATGCCAGCCGGTCATGCGGCCTACGCCTGGGCTGCGGCGGCCTTGTGCGTGGCCGTCGTATCGAACGGGTTGCTGCGCCGCTGGGCCCGGCGACGCCAGGAACGGACCGGACAGCTGTTTCCTTTCTGGCCGGTTGCGGTGATTCTGCAGATCGGCCTTCCCCTGCTGGCCTGGTACCTGGCCGGCGCACCCACGGCCATGAACGTTCCCGAGCTCAAAGGCTTCAATTTTCTAGGCGGCTTTTCCCTGAGCCCGGAGTTCAGCGCATTGCTCATCGGTCTGGTCCTCTACACCTCGGCCTTCGTTGCGGAGATCGTCAGGGCGGGCATCCAGGCCATCCCCAGAGGTCAGAGCGAAGCGGCCATGAGCCTCGGTCTAAAATCCAATCTGGTGTTGTCGCTGATCATCCTGCCCCAGGCCATGCGCGTCATCATTCCGCCGCTCACCAGTCAGATGCTCAACCTGACCAAGAACAGCTCCCTGGCCGTGGCCATCGGCTATCCAGACCTCGTCTCAGTGGCCAACACCACCATCAACCAGACCGGACAGGCCATCGAGGGGGTCCTGATCATCATGGTGGTCTATCTGATGCTCAGCCTGATCACCTCGGCCTACATGAACTGGTACAACAAGAAAAAGGCCTTGGTGGAGAGATGACCCCATGACTGCACGCATCGCGTCACCTGACGTCGAAGATCTCAAACCGCCCGTCCGTTCGACAGGCATTCTGGGATGGCTGCGCGCCAATCTTTTCAACACGCCGCTCAATTCCATCCTGACTCTCTTCATCCTGTTCTGTCTCTACAAAACGATCCCGTCCATGGTTCAATGGGCATTCGTGGACAGCCTCTGGTTATCAGATGCCGAAGCCTGCCGGGAGGCGGACGGTGCCTGCTGGTCGGTGGTCAGCCAGAATCTGCGTTTCATCCTGTTCGGTTTCTACCCTTACGACCTGCAGTGGCGGCCCGCGCTGGCCATCGCCATGCTCATCGGCCTCTTTTTCTACAGCCGCAATACCCGCCGCTGGAACCGCAGACTCCTGTACCTGTGGGCGGCCGGCCTGCTGGTCATGGGAATCCTCATGCATGGGGGCGGGCCGGGGCTGCCCGAGGTGGAAACCGACCAATGGGGCGGCATATCCCTGACCCTGCTGCTGTCGCTCTTCGGCCTGACCGCCGCCTACCCGTTGGGCGTGCTGTTGGCCCTCGGACGCCGCTCCGAGCTGCCGGCCATCAAAGCGGTCTGCGTAGTCTACATCGAACTGATCCGCGGCGTGCCGCTGATCAGCATGCTGTTCATGGCTTCGGTCATGTTCCCCCTGTTTCTGCCGGAAGGGATCACGATCAACAAAATACTCCGGGCCCAGGCCGCCATCATCCTGTTCACCGCCGCCTATATCGCCGAAGTGGTACGGGGCGGATTGCAGGCCATTCCCCGCGGCCAGTACGAGGCCGCCGAATCCCTCGGACTGGACTATCCGAAGACCATGCGCCTGATCATCCTGCCCCAGGCGCTCAAGATCGTGATCCCGCCGACGGTGAGCATCCTGATATCCGCCTTCAAGGATACCTCCCTGGTGGTCATCATCGGCCTGTTCGACCTGCTCAAGACCACCCAGGTGACACTCTCCAATCCGGCCTGGATCCGATTCAGCGCCGAAGCCTATCTGTTCATCGCCGCCCTCTATTTTCTGGGCTGCTTTTCCATGTCCAATTTCAGCCGTTATCTGGAAAAGGAACTCAAGACCTGAACGAGAGGTATGTGCCCCATGACCGATCCCACCCCTGAAGGGTCCGCTTTGGACAACGAACCGATCATCAAGCTGATCGGCGTGCACAAATGGTTCGGGGATTTCCATGTCCTCAAGGATATCCATCTCAGCGTGCACCGCGGCGAGCGCATCGTGATCTGCGGACCTTCCGGGTCCGGCAAATCGACGATGATCCGCTGCATCAACCGGCTGGAACAGCATCAGCGGGGCAGCATCATCGTGGACCGCACCGAGTTGACCAATGACATCAAGAAGATTGAAAAGATCCGGGCCGAGGTGGGCATGGTGTTCCAGCACTTCAACCTTTTTCCCCACCTGACGGTCAAGGAGAATCTCACCCTGGGGCCGGTGTGGGTGCGCAAGATGCCGCGCAAGGAGGCCGAACAAACCGCCCTGTATTACCTGGAAAAGGTGCACATTGCCGAACAGGCCGACAAATACCCCGGGCAGCTGTCCGGAGGCCAGCAGCAGCGTGTGGCCATCGCGCGCAGTCTGTGCATGAAGCCCAAGGTGATGCTCTTCGACGAGCCGACCAGCGCACTGGATCCAGAGATGGTCAAGGAGGTCCTCGACGTGATGATCGAGTTGGCCCGCGAAGGCATGACCATGATCGTCGTGTCCCACGAAATGGGGTTCGCCAGGAGCGTGGCCCACCGCGTGCTGTTCATGGACCACGGCCAGATTTTGGAAGAAAACACGCCCGACGAATTCTTCCTCAACCCGCAGCATGAACGCACCCAGCTCTTCCTGAGCCAGATCCTGCACTGAAACCGGCGGCGACGCGAACCACACGGCACGTTTTTATCGGCCGAGCCCGTCTTACGGCGCCACCGTCGTCGATAAAGTCCCAGCCTTCGCCCTCACGATGCCTCTTCGCAAAAAAGATTCCATAATTTCATCGTATTTGGACCGGTAGGTGCCGCCGAAGTAGAGATCCACGGTCTCCCTGAACCAGGCCGTAGCCATGAGCTCCTCGAAAAAGTCGCCGGCCTCGACCGCTTTTCGCATCAGGAGGGTGTAGACGATAATCTTTTTGAGCAGGTCCTCGCCGATGAGGGTACGGTCGGCCAGATAGCGCCCGAGCTTCTCCCGGCTTCTATCGATGGCCGCCGGCATGTCGTCGAACGGCGGCCCGTGACCGGGATAGACCCATTGCACATCCAGGCCCGCCAGCCGGTCCAGGGAGTCCAGCATGCGGAAGGGGGCCGTACTGCCCTCGACGCGCAGGGTCATGACGGCCATGTCGTTCTCCCACAGCGTGTCGGAGGAGATCAGCAGCTTTGCTTCGCGGTTGTACAGGACGATGCCGTCCGAGGCGTGGCCCGGCGTGTAGATCACCTCGAAGCGGTGGGGCCCCAGCGCGACCGTATCGCCGTCGTTCAACGCCCGGGTGGCCGTGAAAAAGTCCGCGGCCTGGCGGTAGTAGCGCCACCAGGTGGCCCAGTCGTCCCGAGTGTCGATGAAGTGCTTGCCGATCTCATGGAGGGCGATGCCGCACCCGGAGCGCTCCTGGATCAAGCGGTTGCCGCCGATATGGTCGCAGTGGGTGTGGGTGTTCACGATCAGAGAGACGTCAGCCGGATCCACGCCCACCCGCCGGATCGACTTTACGGTGAAGTCGAAATCGGCGATATAACCGGTGTCGATCAGGATGGGAGATTCGCACCGATAGACAAAGTGGTTGGCGTTGAGGTAGCCCCTTTCGATGAAAAACAGGTCCTCCAGAATTTCGACTGCCCTCATGAGCCCCTCCGCTGGGCGTATCGATACACTTCAAGAGCATCCCACAGTACGATTGCCTGCGAGACCGCGACCGCAGCTCGGTCGTTAGGACCCTGCCCGAACAGGTCTTGGACGACGCCGTGAAATGCAAACTCCGCTTGCTATCACACCTTGGACAATTCCGCCCGAACGGCCAGACCGATTTTCTCGATGGTGTAGGGCTTGCGGATATAGGCCCCGGCCCCCAAACGCTGGGCCGATCGAACCCGCTCGTTTTCCGAATAGCCGCTGGCGATGATCGCCTTTTGGCGGGGATGACGTTCCACGACCCGCCGGTAGGTGTCCAGGCCGTCCATGCCGGGCTCCATGACCATGTCCAGCAGCAGCAGGTCCACGGGGTGTTCGCGCAGATAGGCCAGGGCCTCCTCTCCGCTGGAGACCGCAGCGACCGAATAGTTCAACTTCTTCAGAATGCTGGACGCCAGCTCTCTCTGCGTCTCCATGTCGTCCACCACGAGGATGGTTTCGTTTTGGCCCATGTAGTCTGCGGTGGAGATAGCGGTCGACGCCGGTCCGATGGTGTCGTGGGTGACCGGGAAGAAAAGCGTGAGGGTCGTGCCCCGCCCCTCGGTGCTCTCCAGATCGATGTAGCCGTCATGGTCTTTCACCGTTCCCCAGACCACGGCCATCCCCAGGCCCGATCCGCTCCGGCCCATGACCTTTTTGGAGTAGAAGGGTTCGAATATCCGCTCCCGGTCTTCGATGGGGATGCCGATGCCCGTGTCGGTCACCGTCACGATCACGTAATCCCCTGTTTCCACATGGTCGTACCGGCGCAAAGGCCGATCGAGGTAGCGATTGTCCGTGGAAATGGTGACGGTGCCGCCGTCCGGCATGGCTTCGGCCGCGTTGGCGATCAGGTTCATGATCGACTTGGCCAGATGAATCGCCGAACCCTTTATATTCAACAGGTCCGCGGCCAGGCGGGTTTCGACCCGCACCTCGGGATGGAAGGATGCCAGTTTTTCGAATTCAGGGCTGTTCAACTGCGCTTCGATGATCCGGTTCAGATTGACCACCTCCGCAATGGCGATACCCCGCCGGGCAAGGGTCAGCAGATCCTGCACGATCGTAGCCGCGCGTTCCCCGGATTGTTTGATGGTCAGCAGCGGCCTGCGCAACGGGCTGCCGTCAGGCAGGTCCATCAGGAGCAGATCGGGATAGCTGACAATCCCTGACAGAATATTGTTGAGATCGTGGGCGACCCCGCCGGCCAGGGTGCCGATGGCCTCCAGCTTTCGGGCCTTTTGGAGCTGGACTTCGAGCCGCAGGCGATCGCGCTCTTCCGCCGAAAAGACCAATTCCACGGCCACCATGCGGCACACGGTGCGGATGAGGTTGAGGCTCCACTCGTCAAATGCGCGCGTTCGACCGAACACGTTCATGATGCCGATGACGGCGCCGTCGCGATCGAGGATGGGCATGCCGATATAGCTCTGCGCCTCGGTGGCGGCCAGGCCGGTCGCCGAAGGAAACCGCTCGGCCGCGCCGGTTTCGATGATCAGCGGCTGCTTGTCTTCCAAAATCGGTCGAAGCGGCAGGCCCACGGTCGGATCGGTCAATGCTTGATCACCGTCAGGCCGCTGTGCAAACGCGATCGTCTGGAACCGATCTTCCGGACGGCCGCAACTGACAATCAGGACATGGAGCGCCAGCGCATCGGCCAGGGCGTCGGCCACCTCCTTGAAAAATGCTTCGCCTCTGTGCGCGATGGCGATGTGATAAAAATTTTCGATCCAACGATTTCGATCTTCCAGGGAACGCATCATGGTGGCGATGTTATCGCTCAAAAACTCGAATTCATGCACCCCCTGGTAGTCCGGCGCCCTACCCATCCGGATGGCGTCGATAATCCGGCTCAGGGGCCGGCGGAGCAACCGCTCCTGAAGCAGCAGGATCAGAACGATCCCGCAGGCCAGCAGGAGGCCGGTGACGATGTAGACCGTATTGACCCGCTCGATGAGGGGGGAGTAAGCCGCCTTGTCCTTGACCAGATCGATGTGCCATCGCCAGGGTTTGAATTCAAAATGATGAAAAAATCGGCCCTCCCCCTGAAAACTGGCGTCCGGCGAACGCCACATCTTGTGGAACTCGGCAATCGCATGGGACAGATCCGGCATATCCGGTTCGAACCGGTTGAGCAGCAACTCCCCGTGCGCCTCATCGATCAATCGGCACCCGATGTCATTGCGGACGACATACTCTTCGATGGCGCCCAGGGTAAACGCCTTTTTAATCGTCACGGCCCTGGCATCGTCCATCTTGCCGCTTTTGACCAGTTCGGTGAAGTTCTCGTCGCAGATGCCGTAGATTTCTTCGGAGATGCCGCGCAACGCCTCTTCGATCTGTTCATCGGCAAAGCTGGCCACCGATCGCAGGACCAGAAAGTAGAGCCCCGCACCCACCAGGCCGATGACCAACACCACCGGCGCGATCATGCGCAGGGGAAGGCGGTTGAGCATCGAAGCTGGCACCCGGCTCATGGGAATATCGCCTCCGCCGTCTTGATGGCATCGGGCCAGACCAGCTCCTTGCGCCCCTTCTGCCACTGAATGATAAACGTGTGCTGCCTCACCTGCTTGCCGTTGCGGTCGACTCCGAACCGGCCGATGATGGTCATGGTGTCCATGCCGAACAGCGCATCGCGCACCTTGCGCCGGTCGATCGTGCCCGCCTCGACCACGGCCTTTGCGAGCACCTGCCCGGCCGCGTAGGCGAGTCCGGCGTGGTACCCCGGAACCTCTCCGTAGGTCTCGATGAACCGCCGGTTGAAGTCGTTGGCGCCAGGATAGTTGGCCCGGGGTTCCCACAGCGAGGTGGCAAAGACATGCTCGGCGGCCGGTCCGCATCGCTCGTAGAAATCGTCGATCGCCGGTCCGATCGAAGCGTAAAGCGCCCGGGGCCGCCACCCGATGCGTTGGAGGGCTTCGACCATATGGACGGCCTCCCCCATGTGTCCGCACACGATCAGGGCGTCCGGGTTTTTGGCCTTGGCCTTGAGCGCCAGGAGGGACAAGTCACGACGCCCCTTGCTGAAACCCTCGACCCCTGTCACCGTCAGCCCGAAGCGCCGCGACCATTTTTCGGCACTCTCAGCCAAGTCCTCGGAAAACGGATCGTCGGCGTGAACGATGGCCACGCGGGCCAGATCGTTCAATACGAGAAGCTCAAAAAAGCCGATCATGAATTTACTGACCGGCGTGTAGACCCCCACGGCATGGCGGAAGCCTTGTTCCCACAGGGTGTCGGCGGCCGCTCCGGCAATCAGCATGGGCATGTCGTGCTGCTCGGCGATGGGCAAGACCGCCAGGGTGATCAGGCTGGAGTATGGGGCGAAGAGAAAATCGACCTTCTCCTGGTTGACCAATCTCTTGTAGATGAAAACCGCCCGGTCCGGATCCCCATGATCGTCGTCGACGATCAGCCGCACCGGCCGTCCCGATATGCCCCCGGCACGGTTCACATCCTGTTCCCACAGCGCGAAACCTTTTCTGAGGGCTTCGGCCATGGGTGCGAACCGGCCGGTCAGTCCCAGGCTCACGCCGATCTTGATCGGCGCTTCCGCCATGCCCGGCATGGGCCGGAACACCGCCAGGATCATCAGCACCAGGGCCAACCGTTTCCATCGGCCCGCTGCGGCCATGGCCGGCCAGGGCCATCTCAACCCGATAGGGCGCATCGACCTCATGGTGCGAAGATCCTCCTGAAGGATTTCAAACGTCGTGATTTTCGACGGCAGCCGCCGTTGGGCACCCCCGGACACAACGCGACCATACCACGATACGGCCGTTACCGAAACCGCGACCGCAGCTCGGTCTTGAGGATCTTGCCCGAGCCGGTCTTGGGCAGCTCTTTCACGAAGGCGATCGCCTTGGGCGTCTTGAATCCCGCCAGCCGCTCGCGGGCAAAGGCGATCAACTCCTCTTCCGAGGCCGCGGCGTCCGGCTTCAGGGCCACGACCGCCTTGGGAACCTCGCCCCACTTCTCGTCGGGCATGGCGATGACCGCGCACTCCAGCACGGCCGGATGCATGTAGAGGACGTTTTCGACCTCCACCGAGGAGATATTCTCCCCGCCGCTGATGATGATGTCCTTGGCCCGGTCCACGATGAGCACATATCCTTGGGCATCCACCGTGGCCAGGTCCCCGGTGTAGAAATAGCCGCCGCGGATCGCCTTTTCCGTTTCGCCGGGCAGCTTCCAGTAGCCCTTCATCACGTTGTCGCCGCGCACCACGATCTCTCCGACGCTCACCCCGTCCCAGGGCACCTCATTGCCGTCGGCATCGACCACCTTCAGATCCACGCCCGGTACTTCCAATCCCGTACGCGTGAGATATGTTACCTGCTCTTCTTCGGGCAGATGCAGCAGGGTGTCTTTGATGTTGCCCACGGTCAACAGCGGGCAGGTTTCCGTGAGGCCGTATCCGGAGATGTAGCGGCAGCCCAGCTCTTTCATCATGCGCAGGGCGTTGGCCGGTGACATGGGCGCCCCGCCCACCATGACCCACTTCAGGGCGGAGAGGTCGTAGCGTGCCAGGTCCGGCACGTTGAGCAGAAAATTGATCATCGTGGGCACCATCATGGCGGCCGTCACCCCCTCGGCCTGCATGGTCGCCAGCACCTTATCGGGCACGAACTGACGCTGCATGACATGCCGGCCGCCCTGGTAGGTCACCGACCAGATGAAAAAGGCGTCGGCCAGATGGAACAGCGGCGCGATGTGGTGCCACACCGTGCGGTCCTCGAGCCGGAAGGAGATGATGGTGGTCAGGGCGTTGGCGTAGATGTTGCGGTGGGTCAGCATCACGCCCTTGGGTTTTCCGGTCGTACCGCTGGTGTAGTAGAGGTTCAACACCGCGTTTTCGTCCTCGACAGCCGAAAAGACCGGATCGTCGGCCACCTGTGCGATGAAGTTGTCATACGTATCGGTGATCCAGTCCGCATCGGCCGCACCTTCGGCGATATAAAATCGTTTCACGGACCGCAGATCGGTCCGGATCTTTTCCAGCACCGGCTTGAAGTCCGCGTGGAAGATGATGGCCTCGGCCTCGGCGTCGTTGAGAATGTAGGTGTATTCGGCCGGCGACAGGCGGATGTTGAGGGGCAACAGGACCCTTCCCGTAAGGGCCATGCCGAAGTAGAGTTCGAGATACCGGTAGGTGTTGAAGTCCAGCACGGCGATGCGCCCGCCGTCGGTGATGCCCGCCCCGTTCACGGCGTGATACACCCGCCGCACGCGCCGGTCCACCTCGGCGTATGTGAATCGCACATCGCCGTCCACCACGGCCGTCTTTTCACCATACAATTTTACCGCTCTTTTCAGAATACGACTGGGCGTCATGGGCACCTGCATGGTCTGTTCTCCTTTCCCATTGATGTGAATATCGCGCCCCGGCCGTCAAAGGGGCGACTTCCCGTCGAGGGCTCGCCTGACGTCACCGGCCGATGAGACATCGCCTCCACGCGGCGCATGCGCGAGGCATCGTGGCCTCGATCGCCGTCTTGTCGATGTTCCTTAGAATGTAAACACAATGTCGTTAACTTCAGGCCTTCAGGTTGCCATACGGGCGGGGTTAAACCCCGCCCCTACGCCCCCTTTTTATGCCGACTGACTGTGTGTTACGGCCCAAATTTCGCAGGGGCGGGCTTTACGCCCGCCCGCGACATCCGCTTAAGTTAATGACGTTGAATGTAAACATGTGAAGAGCGTCCCCTCGTCTCCATCAACGGGCGCTCGAATAAACGCTCAGCGCAGTGACCGTGACCAGAATCAATCCCATGCCCAGGATCTGCAGCGCGACCAGGCTTTGATTTAAAATCGCCACACCGAAGAGCGACGCGGTGACCGGCTCGACCATTGCCACAATGGAGGCCACGGCCGGCGCGGTGTGGTTCAGGCCGACAATGTAGAAAATGAACGACAGTCCCGCACCGAACACCCCCAGTACGGCGAACAGCGGCCAACTCGGCGTGCCCAGCACTGCCAAGGTCTGGTCGGCATCGACCAGCCAGACGAGAATGGCGATGAGTGCCGCGAACGCTATCACGAGAATCGCCTGTGGGCTGCCGTGCGGCGCCGCATACTTGAAGCCGAAAATGAATACCGCATAGAACAGGCCGGAAAGCAGTCCGGCGCCGGCGGCGACCGGCGTGACATCGGCCGCTCCAATATCGTAAATACCTGTAAGCAGCACGACGCCAAGCAGGACCATCGCTATCGCGGCCCACTTGAGCGCAGTAGGTCGTTCTATCTTGAGCGTAAAGGAGACGAGATAGACGAACACCGGTGCGCAATACATCAGGGTCGCTGCAACCGCGACACTGCCCTGGGCGATGCTGACGAAATAAAAAGCGAAGTTGCCCGCTACGCCCACCCCGGCGATCGCCGACCAGAACCACAATCGTGGACTTGCCCATCCGCTGCCCTTTGGGCGCAACGCCAGCCATACGAGAACGAACAGCAGTCCGATCGCGCCACGGTAGAGCGACACCACCAGCGGGTCCCAGCCCTGGGCCGCGAGAATACCGCCGATCCCGCCCGATACCCCCCAGCACAGTGCCGCAAGTGCCACAAACGCCGTACTCAAACGTGCCATTCTGTTTGAAGATCCTTCTGGCAGGCAACAATTTTAGGGAGTTGCCAACCCAATAGGGCATCGCTGCTGCCGCTTTGAAAAAAGAGACTATTGGAGCTTTCTTTTTAAATTCTCAGCTATTGCATTGTCATTTGCTTCTATACGCTCCTCTGGTGACAACTTAAGGAACATTGCAACCCATACTCTCTCGACAGTTGAACTATTCAAGGTTTCAATTTTTTATCATAATACAACCATTTCATAGTAGATCACATTCTATCAACCGAATGCTGAGGATCAAGAGCGGCTGTAGGCCGTCGCGTGCATCCGGCTTGTTGGAAGCTGTCTTTGCCCTCATCCAAACAACTGCTTTCCGATCATGCCGACCATGAACCCCATGACGGCTCCGAGCGGCGGTGTCCAGTGCCGCCTCATCCGCGATTGCGGCGCGATATCCTGAAACACCAAATAAAGAATTCCGCCACCAGCAGCGCTCATGATGCATGCGGTCACGGTCGGTTGATCGCGAAGAAAGAGGTATCCGGCACAGGCGACTATCGGCCCCAACAGGCTTACGGCGAGCAACGCGAGCATGAAAACCTTCGCAGAGCGCCCCTCCGTCTGCATATTCTCGCGGTACGCGTTGAATCCCTCGGGCAGGTTCTGTGCACCGATGAACAATGCGAGCAGCAGTCCCGTCTTGCGGGAATGCTGAAATAATGCACCGAGAGCCACGGCTTCGGGAACGAAATCAAGCAACATCGCCATGAACTGAGCTTTGTTGCCCCCGCGCCGACTGATGACAACATCAAACGCGCAGATCAACAGCCCTCCAGCACAAAACGTTGCGGCAAGAACAACTGGCGAAAGGGTGGAAAGCCCTTCTGGCGCTAACGCAAAGGCCACAGCCGCCAAAAGCATACCGCCGCCAAAGGCGACAATCCCGTGTATCAGCTCGCGTTTGCCCTCTGTCTCCGCAGAGCCTTCGGCCTTTGCCAAGGCACCACCAATGAAGGCAGCGATCCCTGCGAGCCAGGAGGCCAACGCTATGATAGCGAGCTGTTCCATGCAGTCCTGCTTCCGACGGCCGCCAAAACCGGCAGTAAAAAGTGAGGCAGCGAAGGCGCCCCGCTATTCACTGGCCGAGTTGATGGTGTTGTTGGGCATCTATTTTATGCGTTCAGAAGCGTCGTACCCCTTTTTTGTGATCTCGAATACCTCCCCACGATCGCCCTGCGCAGATAGCAGGCCCTGGTTGACCAACTCCTGTAAGGCAGATTCCCATGCCGCAAGAGCGTGGTGATCTTCTTTGCTCGTCAATAGACTTTTGCCATTCGTATGAAGATCGACGCCTGCTCCGTAATGTTCAAACAAAACCAGACCGCTCGGGTCCAAAGCGGCTTCTTTAAGAAGGATCCTCGCCTCCTTAGAGAGAGTATCTGTCGAGGTGACCGGCTGGGGCGATATCGACGCACCGGTAGACGCACGAAACATGGCCGCACCAAAACCAAAAACGCCCAGAAAAAGCAAAACAAAAATACCGACCTTTACCTTCTCAGAGGCCTTGGCAAAGAAAAAATATGCGAGAAGGGAAAGAACGACAGACAACAACGCGAAGGTACCGAGATAGCTTTTCGCTGCCGCAGTGATGATATCCGGAAGACGCTCTATTAATTTTTCCATCTTCTTTGCTTTTTGTGCCCAACGCCAGGCTGTGCGGTGAGGAAAACGAGTCCGCTACCAGCGATAGGTTGTGCCAGCCTATATTATTAAAATGCAAATAGTCTCTGGAGTACGGAAATAACGTCCAATTGCGATTTCGAGTCTATCGTACCAAGTTTTTGAATCAGACGCGCCTTATCTACTGTTCGCACCTGATCAAGTACAATTTGTCCCTGTTTCTTTCGAAACGTGCATGAAACCCGGGTGGGGTATTCTTTCTGGGCAGAGGTCATCGGAGCTATAATTACGGTGCGAATGTTACGATTCATTTCATCAGGAGAGATAACCAAACAAGGTCGAGTCTTTTGAATTTCTGACCCAATAGTTGGATCGAGATTTACCAGGTAAACGTCAAAACGTTTCACTACCACTGCCATTCTTCATCATCCCATGAATGTGAAATGTTTTCGCCGAGTATCGGTTCATCATCACCTTTTTCGCCCATAATTTTGAAAGCGGCATCCCAACCCTCCCGAACATTTTTAATGGGTCGGATGATTATTTGATTTTTTTCAACCTCGATTTCAACATCATCCATTATCCCTGTTTGCTCAAGAATGGGCTTTGGAATACGCAATCCTTGGGAATTGCCAATTTTGATTACGCGCGCTCTCATTACCGTTCTCCTTTATTAAATAATGTGCCCACATTGTAATTACATTGACGTCGAAAGTCAAGAATTTAGTTTTTTAGAAGCCTATCATGCCGATCACCGGCGGCTGTAAGCCTCTGGTGGATTAGCGGGTTAGCCAAGAATACCCAATACCCTCAGTTATTCATACTAAGGAAGCGAATCAATGATCGCACATCGGGCCTTGGCATTTGAGTTTGTTGAAATCATACATTTTTGAATGACCGGGATTCCCTTTCGGCTGAGGTACTCCCTTGAGGATAAAGAAGGTTGCCATGTTGCCACCATATAGCCCTGCCGGATATGTAAACGGTTTAAGTACAACATATGCATTATAAATACTAGGACGTTTGGGCTTGGGGCGACCTTCTCCCGCAATAGACGGCACATCTCGGTGGGGCGCGTTTGAGATTAAAGCATTAAGCCAAACATCGATGTCAGAATCAGTTGCCTTGCGTTATAACCCTTTTCGAACGGCATCCTCTATACCTGCGGGGCCTGCCAATGGTGCTGTCCTGTCATAAAATGATTCTGGTGTAGTAAATGTAGAAGTTATTAATTGTGTACTTTCTGGTATCGAGTTCCCTATAAGGATATCATCTTGTTTTGCCACATATACCATATCCATGGTTTGCCTAAAGAAACGGCGAGACATCGGATTTAGTTTTTCAAGATTATTTCCTCCAACGTAGAAATAACCACATGACCCTTTGTTGTCATAACTAGAATTCAGCATCGGGACAGAAGCATCAAGGCCAGGACAGCCTGCCGGCGATATCCACTCACCAATAAAGCGACAATATGGGTAGTTGGAGTCCATTTGATATTCCAAATCTTAGGTTCGTAAGCACCGAGCATGAGCACTACAGGTTTGGAAGAATAATTCACTACAACATCCATCTGAGTAGCCTGATGACCGCTTTGATCTATTTGAAAATTGATTTTTCTTCCTGAATAACTTCCTGCAGCGAATATGCTATATTCCTCAGGAAGCTTCAGTCCAGAGAATTCACAGGGCTCTATGCCGCTACTGACACGCTGTTTCTCATCATATGTAGCGAGATACTCTATGCGTTATTTATAGACACGTTTGAGGCACGCAACATCCTGTCACACGTTTCTTTCATTATCCAGCCAATTACGTTGTTCTTGTTTGAGTACATCGGGGGCGAATGCAATTTCTATCGCGTTCTTGTATGCCTCGTCTAATTTATCATCCAACTTCGATTATCGTTTATTGATACAAATAGCTTGTTCAACAAAAATGCGGCTCTTCTTGCAGTCGAAGCTGGCGCCTATGACAGTGATCGGAAAGATTAATAGTACCAATACAGAAAGAAAATTTGCAGCACTGATTATTTTCACTGGGTTTACCTTTAGAAATTAAGTCTTCTCTTGCATTCTCCTAATATTGTAGTGCAATTGCTAACGTATTTCTCACCTGACGGTGTGTAGCGACAGCGGAACACCGTCAGGTGCAGAAAGAGGTTCGCAAATTTGACCTTTTTAGCGGCCGTTGGCCGTTGACGTTCCAGAGACATTTCGATTCGTTTTTTTGGCCAAATTGTCTCCATTTATTTTGAATACAATTCCTTGTATTGAGCGCGAATCTCCTTTTTGTTCAATTTACCCACACTTGTTTTGGGAATTTCATTCACGAATACGACCTCATCCGGCAACTGCCATTTGGCAAAAGTATTGGCCAGATGATTGCGGATATCATCTGCGGTTACCCCTTCCTTCTCGCCTTCGCGCAAGACCACCAGGGCCAGTGGCCTTTCTTCCCATTTGGGGTGGGGGATGCCCACCACAGCCGCTTCCAGCACCGCGGGAAAAGAAATGATTTCGTTTTCCATATCTACCGAGCTGATCCACTCGCCACCGCTTTTAATGACATCTTTAACGCGGTCGGTGATCTTGAGATAGCCGTGTTCGTCGATGGTGCCCATATCGCCGCTGCGCCAGTATCCGTCTTTGGTGAACTGCGATTCCGTGCCTGGGGCGTCGTGATACTTCGCCGTGATCCAGGGGCCCCGGATGAGAATTTCACCGGGTGTTTTACCGTCGTGGGCGATCTCTGCGTCGAGGGCGTTGACGACCTTTAGATCCAGCCCCACCACTGTGAAGCCCTGCTTCTTTTTCAACTCCCACTGCTGGTCCTTGGTCAACTCGCCCACCAGCCAGGGCATGAGGCGGTTGGTGGTCACCAGCGGGGTAGTTTCAGTGGCGCCGTAAGCGTGAATGACTTCCGCACCGGTCAGCTCCCAGAACCCTTTCATCATGGCTACCGGCGGCTCACTGGCTCCTGAAAGAAGACGGGCACCGCCCAGGTCCAGCTTTTCGTCCAGGCCGCGGATGTACTCCAGCAGGGGCATGAAAATGGCCGGGGCCCCGGCGCTGACGGTTACCTTTTCATCCACGATCAGCTTGCTCAGCCCTTCCAATCTGTCTAAGGTATACATGCCCGGAAACACCAGACGGGCGCCCACCATGGTGGCGGCCTGGCTGAGGCCCCATCCCAGGGCATGGAACATGGGCACGATCTGGCAGTAGGTGTCAGCGAGGCTGATTTCAGCGTTGTTACCGATGGCGCAGGAGTGCAGATATACATCCCGATGGGAATAATATATCCCTTTGGGCTTGCCGGTGGTGCCGGTGGTGTAGCAGGCTGCATAAGCAGACGTTTCATCCATGTGCGGCCATTCAAAATCCGCGGAGGCTTCGGCGATCAGGTCTTCGTAGGAATAAGCATTTTTCAGGTTGGTCTTCACGTCCGCCAGCTTTTTGCCGGGCAGAGTGATAATCACAAACCCCTTGAGGCTTTTACACAAAGGGGCCACAGCGTGTGCGATAGGTAGCAGGGTTTCGTCCACGATGATGAAGCTGGCGCCGCTGTGATCGATCACATAGGCCAGGTCCTGCGGTGTCAAACGCAGGTTCAGCAGCAGCATGACCGCGCCAAGACCGGGCAGGCCAAAATAGATTTCATAGTTTTCGTGGCTGTTCCAGGCCAGCACCCCCACCCGGTCACCCACCTGGACACCGATGGACCGCAAGCCGTTGGCCAACCGTTTCATGCGTTCGTGGGCATCCGCGTAAGTGTACTTGAACATACTGCCGTCCAGCCGGCGGCTGACGATCTCCTGGCGCCCGAAGCTCCGGGCGGCATGTTTGATGATGGTCGTTACGTTGAGCTGGTAATTGTCCTGACTGGTGGCGGGAAATCCTTTGACGATGTCCATAAAATTCTCCTTTCTGCTTAGAGCTCAGGGTTTTAATGGAGCCGTTCCAAGGTTGATCCGTTTGCCCGTGTTGTAGATAAGATTAGCGGTTTAAGGTGAATGCGGTTCTTCGATAAGATCAAGTAACCGGTTTCTGTAACGATGCAAATCAGCGGCGTAGAATACGTCCGTTGCATTTGTTTTGTTAGGCGCCTATAGAAAGACAGAAACTAAACTTTCGATTGATTGCCAGTATGAATTGAAATGCCAAATATCAAAATAGCGAATAATTAAAAGGTCTTAGATTTTCTGCGCATAGTCAATTTCCTATCAAGGAAAAAGCTTACTGCAAGACTAACCGCACCGAGAATAACTGGCTGCCACAATCCTCCAGCTTTTTCATAAAAGTTAAACATTTTTTGAAATATAATCATCCATAAGGGGTACAGGATTAAAGAAGATGATATAAAAAAAGGAGATAATTTATAATCTTTCAAACGTGCTACCGTATTTCTCTTGAGAGAGTGTAGCTCTTCATATTACCTCATAAACATAACCATCAATAGCGAGCAAAAACGCTCGATATCCCATCGGGGCCAATCCCCATTTCTGCCATGGAATGACAATACTTACAGGCAATTATCACAAAAAACCGATTCATATCGAAAATGGAAAAGCGAGCAACTTAGCTCGTTTTCCCAGCCAATATCCGATATACGAGCCAAAGAGCACGATATTCCTAAGCCTGTATAGTATGAAAAATCTGTTTATTCTCTGTTAAGACAAATAGTTATCAATATACCAAGTGGTATTTTTAAAGGAACAAAACGAGCTTTCCATCTCGTTTTCCCCAATATGAAATATCTGAACCAGGAACCCAGCCAATATCGTATCCAAGGATTTGATTTTATGTCACTTACAAATAGATCACAGGATCCTATAAAAAAGGTTGGATTTGTCAGTAATTTTGTATAGGCATTGTACTTTACAAAGCATTTACATTATAGACTTTACCGCTCCCGCTCAATAATCCTGCGTTCATTCGCTCAGTTGGATAGATTCTGCAATCGCCGGTCGCCTGTATGTATAATGGGAATGGATGCTGCGCCACTCATCGTAATTATGCGCTAATACAACACATTGCGAAAAACAAGAATAAACTCGGAGTGCACATGAATCCTTCTGTCAAACTACTCGATCAGGTCCGACAGCGCATTCGGTTGAAAGGCTGTTCCATCAGGACGGAAAAATCCTACACGGAATGGATTCGTCGATATATTCTATTCCATGGGAAACAGCACCCTAAAAAGATGGGAAAAAGGGAGATTGAAGCGTTTCTCTCCCACCTGGCAATCAATCGAAACGTGGCGTTTTCTACCCAGAACCAGGCATTCAATGCGCTATTGTTTCTCTACGATCAGGTGCTTGAAATCAAAATGCCTGAGGATATCAGGTCCGTTCGTTCCAAGAAGCCGGTTCGCACGCCGACGGTCATGACACCGGATGAGACCCGGCGGGTGATATCCGCCATGCGAGGCGTTCACAAGCTGATGGCGAAATCCTTTATGGCTGCGGGTTGCGAGTGGTGGAGTGTGTTCGGCTGAGAGTAAAAAACGTCGATTTTGCCATGAGCCGGATCATGGTCTGCGACGGGAAAGGCGCAAAGGACCGCATCACGGTTCTTCCCCAGAAGATTTTCAAACCGTTGAAGAATCATCTGCGCCATGTCCATCATTTGCATGAAAAGGACCTTCGGGACCGGTACGGTCGTGTGTTTCTGCCGCATGCCTTGTCCCGAAAATATCGGAATGCAGACACGTCCTGGGGTTGGCAATATGTATTCCCGGCCGGAAAGCGATCCGTCGATCCCAGGTCCGGCATCCTGCGCAGGCATCATGCACACGAGACCGGCGTTCGCAGGGCGCTCAAGCAGGCTGCGGAGATGGCCGGCATCGACAAGCCGATTTCCTGCCACACCTTGCGCCACAGCTTCGCCACCGATCTGTTGGCCAACGGCTACGACATCCGCACCGTTCAGGACCTGCTCGGACATAAAGATGTCAGCACCACCATGATCTATACCCATGCGCTCAACCGCGGGGGCAAAGGCGTGGTCAGCCCGTTGGATGCCCGATGACATCGGCGGAGGGAGCGGCGGGATCCTGGGCAGCCAAGCCGCTTCCGAACGCATGTACCTGTTATTTGGGCCGTGCGGCAGTTCTTTTCCATCTATTTGACGCGCAGAAAAATGGTTGAGGGCGCTTGGGATACACGCTAAAATGAAGCGTCTCGTCAACAATCACAGACCTTTTCATCAGGGATGCCTTAGATTCAAGGAGAAAAAAAATGGAACTGCAACGCTATATCGGTATCGAGCTGTCCGGCCTGAAAATGGCGCTGGAACGCGTACTCAAGGGTCTCACCCAGGCGGAGGTGGCGTGGCGGCCGGCCTCGGGGTGCAACGCCATCGGTTTGATCCTGTTTCATATGGCCCGCACCGAAGACTCTTTGATGCAGGGGCTGCTCCAGAAGAAGCCCTTAATTTGGAACTCCGAAAAGTGGTACGAAAAGCTCGGACTGTCCCAGGATGAGGAAGGATCGCACTACAGTGTCGACCAGGTGAATGCCTTTCCAGTGCCGGAGCTGGCAAAGATACTGGCCTTTGCCGACGCAGTACGCGCCGGAACCAAGGAAAAACTGAGAAGCATGCCGATCGAGGCGTTCGATGAAAAGGTCAACTTTCCGAACTTTGGAGAGATGCCCGTAGGGGCGCTTTTCTCTTTCATGATCGCACATGCCGCCGAACACATCGGGGAGATATCCTACCTGCGGGGAATGCAGCGGGGCATAGACAAGTAGGGGTCGAGACGGTGGTGTTCGAAAAACTTGCTTGACAAGATTCGTACACGTCTATAACAACGTACGTTGTAAAAAGTCGCAATCGAAACCGACGGCACTTGAAAAGTCGGGAATTCGTTCTTCCGTCATCCCGGCCAAAGCCGGGATCCCGTATTTACAACAGGTACTGGATGCCGGATCGAGACCGGCATGACGTTTTTTCTACTTATTTCAGGTGCATCGAACATTAAAGGATCCCAGGGAGGCCCATGCCATGAAAGCCGCCGTGATGCGAGGCATCAAAGATATCCGCACCGAAACCGTACCCGACCCGGTCCTCGAACCCCATGGGGTGATCATCAAGGTCAAGGCCTGCGGGATCTGCGGCTCGGATCTGCATATATACAAGCGCGACGAGCAGGGGACTATTTTCGGGCACGAATTCAGCGGAGAGGTGGTGTCGGTGGGGGACCAGGTTAAGGGCATCGCGCCGGGCATGCGGGTGACCGCCGTGGGGTTCAGGCCTTGCGGCAAATGCTTCTGGTGCAGCCAGGGCAAGGGCCACCGCTGCTCGAACATGGCCCTGCTGGGCTACCAGTTTCCCGGAGCCATGGCCGAGTATGTGCACATCCCTTTTGCAGCGCTGGGACGAACGGTTTTTCCGCTGCCCGAGGAGCTGAGCTATGAAGAGGCGGCTTCGGTGGAACCCCTGTCGATCTCCTATTTCTCGGTCAACCGGGCCCAGCCCAAGCCGGATGAGAGCGTCGCCGTGTTGGGGCTCGGGGTGATCGGCCTGTATGCCGTCCAGGTGCTGAAGAGTTTCGGGGTAACCAGGATTCTGGCCAGCGGCCGGAGAGCGGCACGTCTGCGGGCGGCCACCGAATGCGGGGCCGACGTGGTGATCGATGCCGCATCCCAGGACCCCACGGCCGCTGTGATGGACGCCACGGCCAACATGGGCGTCAATACGGTGGTGGAATGCGCCGGCCAGCAGGACACCTTCGACCAGGCGGTGGCCATGGCCCGCGGCGGCGGCAAAATCCTGCTGGTGGGCATTTACGAACAGCCCCTGACATGGGACCCGCTGCCGGCGATCTCCAAGAACCTCTCCCTGATCGGCTGTCTGGGCGGGAACTTTCCGGCTTCCATCGAGCTGCTCAGGAGTGGCAAGGTCAGCGCCCGACCCCTGATCACCCATCGCTTCACCCTGGATCAGGCCGCCGAGGCGTTCCGCGCCCAACTCCAAGATCCGGGCGCCATCAAGGTTATGTTCACCATGGATTAGAAATTGAAGATTTTGAAACCACTTCGAGGCCAACGGGTTGCATACAACGCTCAGGCGAGAATGGCGCCCATGATGTGGCTTTCCACCCGTTGAATGAGTTCCTCTTTGGAAAAGTGCTTCAAGTTCCAGCTGCGCAACGGAAAAAGGGAGAGTTCGTAGGCGATCATGCCGGCCGTGAAGGCAGGATCTTCCATGGCGAACGCCTTCTTTTCCAGCCCCTTTCGTAATATGGCTTCGATTTGCCGGATGAAACCGCTCTCCCTGGCCAGGATCTCCTTGAGCAGCTTTTTGGGCAGCTGCTTGGATTCCCTGTAGAGCAGCAGCACTTCATCTTTGTAGCGGAAGGAAAAATGCATCATCTCGCGGATGACGGCCCTGAGTTGTTCCGCCGGGTCCTCCAGCGCCATGATGGCCTTGTTTTCAAAGACACTGCTTTCCGGCCGGTGAATCATCTCGAAGACCCGGAAGAGAATCTCCTCCTTGCTTTCGATGAAATAGTACAAATTGCTCAAATCGATGCCGGTGGCCTTGGAGATTTCCCGCATGGAGGTCTGGGCATACCCCTTTTTCGCGAAAAGCTTTGCAGCTTTCTTGATGATCTGGGTGCGCCGTTTTTGAAATACGCTGCTTTTTTCGGCCGAGGTTGGTCCGCCGTCGATTTCTTTCTTTGTCCTCATTAGGGCCACTTCCTTGGTTTATTCGATAAAAGAATTCGCATGGCAACGGAGATGGTAGGCGTGGGTGGGGCAGGTGGCCAGGGCCACGTGAGCCTGCGGTCGTAGTGCCGGTTGAATGCAAACGGCGGATAAGCGGCCCAGACTGTTTGAGCGCAGCGAGTTTCTGGGCCGCCCGCCGTGCATTTTACCGGCACTTGACCGCTTGGCGTGTGGCATCGGCCACCTGTCCCACCCACGCCGGGTTAAAAGGATCATGTTCAGCTGGAATCACTGTAAATCCCTCAAGGTTATTGACACACCCCGGGTAGTTGTATAACAACGCACGTTGTAAATGTCTACAAACGAATTTAGCCCCGAACAACTCATGGGGCGGGAGAAAACCATATGAAAACACTCGAACATCTGTTGACGCCGATCCGGATCAAATCATTGGAGATCGCCAATCGGGTCGTGATGCCCCCCATGGGGACCGGGCTGGGAAACGAGGACGGCACGGTGAGCGAGGCCAATCTGGCCTATTTGCGGCGCCGCGCCCGCAGCGGGGCAGGGCTTTACATCACCGAGATCACCGAGATCGACCCGGCCGGCGCGGTGGCCCCCGCCTGCCTGGGGATCTGGGACGACAAGTTCATTCCAGGGTTGCGGAAAATGGCGGACATTGTCCATGCGGCCGGAAGTAAAATTGCCATGCAGCTGCACCACTGCGGCCGCGAGAGCCTCTACCAGACGCGCAAGAGGACGGCGGTGGCCCCTTCGGCGGTGGGGAGTTTTCTGTTTGGTTTTATCGCCCCGCCGCGCGAAATGACACCGGAGGAGATCCAGCAGACCATCCGCGCCTTTGGCGAGGGCGCCCGCCGGGCCAAGGCGGCGGGTTTCGACGCGGTGGAGCTGCACGGGGCCCACGGGTATCTGCTCATGCAGTTTCTCTCCGCATTTTCCAACCAGCGCACCGATGAATACGGCGGGGACTTCCGCGGCCGGGCCCGCTTCATGCTCGAATGCCTGGCGGAGGTGCGGCGGCAGGTGGGCGACGATTTCCCCATCTCCATCCGCATCTCAGGCGAAGAGGGCATCCAGGGAGGGTACACCATCGACGACATGCTGACCATCGTTCCGGACCTGGTGACGGCCGGCGCCGATCTGATCCATGTCTCGTTCGGCACCCACGGCAATGCGAAAATCTACACCGATACGCCCAATCCCAGCGCGCCCATCGAGTACGCGCCGGGATTCAAGACCGACCTGGCCCGCAAGATCAAGGCGGTGGCCAGCGTGCCGGTCATTACCGTGGGCCGCTACACCGATCCCTATGTCATGGACGAGGTGATCGCCCGGGGCGATGCCGACTTCGTGGCCGTTGGCCGCCAGCACCTGGCCGATCCCGACTTTTTGATCAACGCCCGCGAAGGCCGGTCTGAAGAGACCTTCGAATGTCTGGCCTGCAACCAGGGGTGCATCGAACGCGAGGCGCTCGAAGGCCAGCCGGTGCGCTGCGCCATCAACGTCGAAACCGGGCAGGAACTGATCTATCCGACCCAACCCGCGCAAACGCCCCGCAACGTCTGGGTGATCGGCGCCGGACCGGCCGGCCTGACCGCCGCCGACGAAGCCGCCCGTCTGGGACACAAGGTGACCCTCTTCGAAAAGGAAGAGCAGATCGGGGGGCAGATCCGGTACGCGGAAAAGGCGCCCCACAAGGCCGCCTACGGCAAGTGGATCCGCACCCTGGCGGCGCGCGCCGTCAAGAGGGGTGTGGATTTGCACACCGGCACGGAAGTGACCGAGGCGATGATCGACCAGAACGATCCGGAAGTCGTGATCCTGGCGATCGGCGCCGACAAGGCCGAATGCCCGGCACCGGGGACGACCATGTCGGTGGTCTGCGACGCCTGGCAGATCCTCAACGGCGAGGTGCCGCCCAGGGAAGATGCGGTGGTCATCGGCGGCGGTCTGGTGGGCATGGAAACGGCCGATTTTCTCTGTCAGCAGGGCATCCGCCATGTGACCCTCGTGGAAATGCTGGCCAAGCCGCCGGTGCGCCCGATTTCCGCCCATGGCACCATGCTGCACCGGCGTCTGGCCGCAGCCGGCGCCCGCTTGATGTTCGATACCCGGGTGGAGCGGATCGAGGAGGGGGCGGTCATCGTCTCCACTGCCGGGGTCGAAAAGCGGCTGGCGCCCGTGGGCCAGGTGATCGTGGCCGTTGGGGTGACGCCCCGTCAGGAACTCAAGCAGATCCTGGAGCGCAAAGGCGTCCGTCATGTCGTGGTCGGCGACGCCAAGCACCCGCGGCGAATCATCGAAGCCACCACCGAAGGCGCCCAGGCCGCCTGGGAGATTTGAGGTGAAAGCCTCGGCTTAATCGTGCTTTAGATTCGCTCTATGGATAATAAAGGAGGAGGTTGAAGTGATCACACTGGACATGACGGGCAAGGTGACGCTGATCACCGGCGCCGGCGGCGGCATCGGCGGCGGCATCGCCAATGTGTTCGCCCAGGCGGGCGCCAAGGTGTATACGGCCGATCTCGAACGCGAAGTCGCACAGGCCAAGGCGGATCAGCTGCAGAAAGAGGGCCTTCTCGCGGAGGCGGTCGAACTGGATGTCACCCGGAAGGCGCAGATCGACGCGCTGGTGGAGCGGATCGTCAAAACCGACGGAAAAATCGATCACCTGATCAACTGTGCCGGCATCATGATCAGCAAGCCGTACATGGAAACCACCGACGACGAGTTCCGCCAAATACTGGAGGTGAACCTCATCAGCGTGCACAACTGCTGCCAGGCGGTCCTCACCCAGATGATTCCCCGCCGGGAAGGCAAAATCGTGAATATCCTATCGGCCTCCTCGAGAATGGGCAGCGACTTCTACTCGCACTACTCGTCGTCGAAATTCGGGCTCATGGGGCTGACCCAGAGCATCGGACTGGCGGCCGCTCGCCACAATATCAACGTCAACGGCATCTGCCCGGGCATCGTTGTCACCCAGTTGGGCGAAAAGCAGGGCGGCGGCCTGGTCCAGCAGATGGCCAGGTATTCCGGCAAGCCCGAAGAGCTGTTGCAGGAAAACATTCGAAAGTCCATTCCCCTGCGACGGTTTCAGAGCGGCGAGGATATCGGCTACACAGCGCTTTTCCTCTGTTCCGATCTGGCGGCCAACATCACCTGCCAGGCCATCAATGTCTGCGGCGGCATGCGTATGAATTAGCGTCTATCCACAGATGGCAAAGCCCATTGACGCTTTGGCCGATATCGCTGATAGGCGGCATTCAACTCCGTTTGCCGAACACCAGGTTGAGGTGCGCTCCCAGGTCTTTCCACCCATAACGAATGTAGACCGGATAGCCTGATTGGCTGGGTCGGTTCACCTGCAGTTCGTAGCACCCTTTTGAGCGCGCCTCTTCGATGGCGGCCTGGATGAGTTTTCCGCCGATGCCCTTGCCGCGCCCTCTCTGGTCCACGATGAACTCTTCGATACAGGCGTAAGGTCCGGCGCAGCGGATGGCGATCGGATAGGAGAGCGTGACCACCCCCAGGAGTGTCCCCTCCTCGTCGGCCACGAAAACAGAGCCAATGGCCGGGTTGTCGACGATGCGGCGAAAGGTTTGCGCACCGGTCCGCCAGTCGTAATCATTGCCCTCCACCGGAAACTGCTCCAGCAGGGAAAGCAGTTGATCCTCGTCCTGGATGGTCGCCCTGCGAATCCGCATGATCCACCTCGTTTCTTTCGAACGAACATGCAATTTTCCATTGCCTGACCTGTAAATTGTCGCGCAACCGTCATCCCGGCGAACGCCGGCATCCAGACCGGCATCCAAAATCGATCGGGCATTCTGGACCCCGGCTTTCGCCGGGGTGACGGGCATGACAACACAGGGGCGGCAGTGAGATCGAATTCCGGACATACTGGGCGGGCATCACATTCGGAACTCGAGGACCCGCCGAGTGGCACGAACGGCACTACCCGCCGAAGCCCGCCTCCGGGATCTCCACGATCGCCTTGCTGCCGGCGCGGATGGCGTCCATGCGGCCGAGGGTGACCGGCAGCACGGCCTCGATGAAGTAGCGGGCCGATTGGATCTGGCCGGCGTAGAAGGCGGCGTTCTTGTTCTTCTCGATGAATTCCCTGCGCTCCGCTTCAGAAGTGTTGCCGACCAGCTTGTCGAGGGCCGGCTGGGCCACGGCGGCGCGCCAGAGCAGCATCCAGCCCATGATCACATCGCCCATGGCATCGAGAAACGGCGAAGCAAAAGAGAAGGCCACCTTGAAATCGGCGGACATGGCGGTCTTGCCGATCTGCATGGCGGTTTCGGCCAGCCGGTTGACGGCGGTTTCCAGCTTGCCGGCCAGTTCGGTCAGGCCGGGCGTCTCCTTGGCCCGGTTGATGATGCTGCCGATTTCACCCAACAGGGCCATGAAGACCGCGCCTTTTTTCATGCCCAGTTTGCGGCCGAGCAGGTCCATGGCCTGAATGCCGTTGGTGCCTTCGTAGATGGAGTTGATCTTGGCGTCGCGCATCAGCCGCTCGACCGGATAGTCGCGGGTATAGCCATAGCCGCCGTAGACCTGCACCGCCTGCACCGTGCACTCGAAGCCCCGGTCCGTGCAGTAGGCCTTGATGACCGGCGTGAGCAGGCTGATGATATCCTCGTAATTCTCCTTCTCTTCCTCGGTGGCCGCACACGCCTGCTTGTCGAACAACTCGGCCACATAGTAGACAAAGCTGCGCAGCCCCTCGGTGTAGGCCTTCATGCCCATGAGCATGCGGCGCACGTCCGGATGGCGGATGATGGGCACGGACGGCGCCTCCTTCTGGAGCATATCGGCCAGGTCGCGTCCCTGGACCCGCTCCCGGGCGTAGTTGAGGGCATATAGATAGGCGCAGGAGGCGTTGCACAGGCCCAGGGCGCCGACGCCCAGGCGGGCCTCGTTCATCATGTGGAACATGACCCGCATGCCTTTGTTCTCCTCGCCGAGCAGGACGCCGCGGCACTTGCCCTTGCCGCCGAAGGCCAGTTGGCAGGTCGGGCTGGCGTGCAGGCCCAGCTTCTCTTCGATGCCGGTGCAGACCACATCGTTGGGTTCGCCGAGGGTCCCGTCGTCGTTCACCCAGATCTTGGGCACGATGAACAGGGAGATGCCCCGGGTGCCGGCCGGCGCGCCTTCGATGCGGGCCAGCACCGGATGGATGATGTTTTCGGTGACGTTGTGCTCCCCGCAGGTGATGAAGATCTTGTTGCCGGTAATGGAATAGGTGCCGTCATCGTTTTTCACCGCAGATGTGGTCAGGGCGCCCACGTCCGAACCGGCCTCGGCCTCGGTAAGCACCATGGTACCGGCCCAGCGGCCCGAATACATGTTGCGCAGGTACAGCTGCTTCTGCTTTTCGGTGCCGAAGATTTCGATCATCTTGGCCGCGCCATGGGTGGCGAAACCGAAGGCCGAGAACGCGAAGTCGGCCCCCAGCAGGTATTCCAGGGCGGCCTGGGCGACCAGCACGGGCAGTCCCTGGCCCCCGACCTCCGGGTCTTCGGACATGGAGATGTACTCCGCTTCCCGGAAGAGTTTGTAGACCCGGTGAAAGCTTTCCGGCACCTGGACCTGGTTGTTCTCGAATTTCAGGCCGATCCGATCGCCCTCCTCGTTGAGCGGCAGGATCTCTTTGATGGCGAAATTGCGCGCCTCCTTGAGCAGCAGGTCGAACATCTTGCGGTTCTGACCCTTGAATTTGGCTGTCTTTTCGAAATGCTCCGCCCCGAGTTGCTCGTAAAGGACAAAATCGACATCCCGTTTGTCCGCGATAAGCTGTGCCATGATGGTTGCTCCTTGAATTCCAATGTCGTTAACCCGGTCAGATGACCCCCTGCCGGGTGAAGGTTTCGATCTGGTCCTGGGTGTAGCCGAATTCCGCGAGCACCCGGCGGGTGCTCTCTCCGAACGAGACGGCCGGGCTGCGGATCGATCCCGGCGTGACGCTGAGCTTGACCGGCACGCCCAGGGTGGTTTCGGTCGTGCCGTCGGGCCGGGGCACCGCCACCACCATCTCCCGTTGCCGAAACAGGGGCGATGCCAGGGCCTCGTCCATGGTGCGCACCCCGCTCACGCACAACTCCAGCCGCCCCAATGCGTCGTCCCAGGCGGCCATGGACTTTTGCGAAAATTTGACCCGGAAGGCCGCGATGATCTCTTCCCGCCGCCGCTCGTCGTACTGCAGGTCGGCGTACTGCGTTAGATCCAGGGCCGCGCACAGCCCGCGCCAGAAGCGGTTTTCCAGGGCGCCCACGGCCATGTATCGCCCGTCCGCGGTTTCGTATGTGTTGTAGCAGGCATAGCGATGGGACAGCATGTTGTCGCCCCGCAACGGCGCCTGGCCGGTCAGGGCCTGCCAGTACTGGGCCACGGGCAGGAAGGCGAGCATGCCGTCGGCCATGGAGATGTCGATGTACTGGCCCTGGCCGGAGCGTTGGCGGGCAAATAGAGCCAGCAGAATGCCGATGGCCGCGTTGAGGCCGCCGCCGGCGATGTCGGCCATCTGGACGCCGGGGATCACGGGCGGCTCGCCGGGACGGCCGATGAGATCCAGCACGCCCGCGTCGCCGAGGTAGTTGACGTCGTGGCCCACCCGGTCACGGGCCGGACCGCTCTGGCCGTATCCGGTGATCGAACAGTAGACGATGTCGGGCTTGACCGCGCGCACGCTGTCGTAATCCACGCCCAGGCGCCGCACGACACCGGGACGGAAGCCTTCGATCATCACGTCCGTCTCTCGAACCATGCGAAAAAAAATCTCCCGGCCGGCATCGCTCTTCAGGTCCAGGCTCATGTGCGCCTTGTTGCGCTGCACCGTGGGCAGAAAAAGCCCGTCGGCCGCATATTGCTTCTTATCCTCGATGGCGATCACCCGGGCGCCGTGATCGGCCAGGATCATGGAGCAGTAGGGGCCGGGCAGCAGCCGGGAGAGGTCCAGGACCGTGATTCCGGACAGGGCGCCCTGAGCGTTTGTGGTGTTCGTTTCCGTCATATCCGTCATAGCCCCATGAATTTGGCGGCGATGCCCTTCATGATTTCGTTGGTGCCGGCAAAGATCGACATCACCCGGGTGTCTCGGAAGGCGCGCACCATGGGGCAGGCTTCCAGCGCCGCATCTTCGCCGATCAGCTCCAGGGAGCGGGCGGCCAGGCGATGGGCCATGTCCGTGGTCCAGTACTTGGCCATGGAGACCTCGACCACGATGTTCTTTTTTTCCATGTGGTCGGCGATCAGCTTGTCCAGGAACGTACGCCCGATGCGCGCCTCGGTGCTCATCTCCACCAGGGCGAACTGCGCGGCCTGGGAGCGCGCCAGGGGTTTGCCGTCCTCCAGGGTTCGTTTGCAGTGGTCGATGGTGTATTCGACGATGCGTTCGGCGGCCGCCACCGCACCCATGGCACAGGTCAGACGCTCCTGCTGGAGCTTGTCCATGAGCAGGAAAAACCCGCTGCCGGCCTGGCCGAGACGGTTTTCCACGGGGATGCGGCAGTCGGTGAAGAAGAGCTCGGCCGTGTCCTGGCTGTGCCAGCCCATCTTCTCCAGGCGGTTGCCGCGTTTGAAGCCGGGTATGCCGTCCTCGACCACGTAGAGCGAGACGGCCTGGTGCCGGTTCTCGATGGCCGGGTCCACGGCGGCCACGATCACCAGGTCGCAGTGGATGCCGTTGGAGATGAAGGTCTTGGCGCCGTTGATCGCCACCCAGCCGTCCCGCTCGACGCCCGTGGTCTCCATGGCCGCCAGATCGCTGCCTGCGGCCGGTTCGCTCATGGCCACGGCCGTGACGATGTCGCCGGACACGCAGCCGGGCAAATACTTGCGCTTGAGCGCCTCGGATCCGAACGACTCGATGTAGGGCACCACCACGTCGCTGTGCAGGGGCGCGGCCAGGCCTGTCTGGGCCGTACGCGACATCTCCTCGGTCACGATGAGCGAGTAGATGAAGTCGCCGCCCAACCCGCCATATTCCGGGGATACGCCCGGGCAGAGGAAGCCGGCGCGCCCCATTTTACGCCACATCTCCCTGGGCACGTCGTGATCGGCCTCCCACTGGTCCACGCAGGGGATGATCTCGGTTTCGCAGAAGGCGCGCAGCCGGCGGCGAAAATCGTGGTGGGCGTCGGTGAATTTTAGAATGTCCATTTGACCGTCTTGGACCGCCTGAAGGCGGCGAATTTGGATTAAAAGTGTAAAGTTTGAAGTGTTAAGTTTAAAGTGAAGGTAGGAAACAAGTCCTATCGATAGCATTCCTAAACTTTCACACTTTCCACTTTCATACTTTTTTGCTTTCTTCTTTTCCTGTCTTTCGCCCAATCGTCGCTTCCGCGATTTTGTTCTTCATCGCCCCCGGCCCCCCCAACATCAGCTGCAGGGCTTTGGCATCCCGGTAGAAGCGCTCGACCTCGGACTCCCGCATGTACCCGTAGCCGCCGTAGAGCTGGACGGCTTGGTCGGCCACCGCCACCGCGGCGCGGTCCGCGACGAGCTTGGCCACTGCGGCCAGGGTGCCGGATTTGCCCGCGTCGTGTCGCCGGGCGGCCTGCCGGACGATGGCCCGGGCGCTCTCCACCTGGGCCGCCATGTCGGCGATGTTGTGACGGATGATCTCGAAGGCGCCGATCTTGCGCCCGAAGGCCGCACGCTCCTTGACGTAGGCCTGGGCGCGATCCAGGGCGCCAGCGGCGATGCCAGTGGCCGCGGCGGAGAGCAGCACGGCCGCGTCGTCGTTGAAGTGGGTCAGGAGGGCCGCGCCTTGGCCGCTCCGCCCCACGATATGGTCGACCGGCGCGCGCACGTCGGAGAAGCGCACCTGGGCGCTGCCGGTCATGTTGGCGCCCAAGCGGCGCCCCTGGTCCTCGAGCGTGAGGCCGGCGCTGTTGCGCTCCACCGCGATCATGCTGCGCTGGTCGTCGTCGGTGCGGCACAGGACGATGAACAGGTCGGCATGGGCGGCATTGAGCACGTGGGCCTTGAGGCCGTTTATGATCCAGGCGTCACCTTCCCTGCGGGCCGTTGTCTGCAGGGAAGAGAAGCCGGAGCCGACGCCCGGCTCGCTGAAAGCGGCGGCGGTGCGCAGGCGGGCCTGGGCCACGGCCGGCAGATATCTGGCCTTGAGCGCCTCGCCGCCCGAGCGCCACAGGCATTCGGCACCGAAACCGGCCAGCAGCAACGCACAGCCCGTGGTAGACTCCTGGCGGCAGAAGGCCTCGGTCACGAGGGCCGCCTCGAAAAATCCAAGCCCGCCGCCGCCATACGTTTCCGGCAGATGCAGCCCTATAAAGCCCAGCTCGCCGGCCTTGGCCCATATCTTTGCGGGAAAAATGCCGTCGCGCTCAAGTTCCAGGGCCTGGTCGCGGTCGAACTCGCCCTTGGCGAAATCACGGGCCGCCTTCAGGATCTCCTGCTGGGAGCGATCGAGGTCGGTCATTGCAACTACTCCTTCGGGCGCCCGTCGAAACGAGGCGCCCGGTTCCCCTATTTGCCGATGATGGCGATACTGCAGATGTTCTGGAATGGGAAACCGCCCAGGTTGTGGGTCAAACCATAGCGCGGGTCAGGGAGCTGGCGCTCGCCGGCCCGGCCGTGGAGCTGAAGGTACATCTCGTAGAGCATGCGCAGGCCCGATGCGCCGATGGGGTGGCCGAAGCACTTGAGCCCGCCGTCCACCTGGCAGGGCACCTTGCCGTCGATGTCGTAGAAGCCGTCAAGCACGTCGCGCCAGGCCTGGCCGCGTTCGGAGATGTGCAAATCCTCCATGGTGACCAGTTCGGTGACGGAGAAGCAGTCGTGCACCTCCATCATGCTGATCTGGGTCTTGGGATCGTCGATGCCGGCCTCCTGGTACGCCCTGGTGCTGCAGTGCGAGGTGGTGACGAAGTGGTCGCCGTCCCAGTTGTTGAAGGCCATCTCCTCGCCGCTGCTCAAAGCCACCTGAAGGGCCTTGACGCGCACCGCGTCCCGCTTGCCCATCTGCCGGGCGATCTCCGGCGTGGTGACGATGGCGCAGGCCGCGCCGTCGCTCACGCCGCAGCAGTCGAACAGGCCCAGGGGATGGGCGATGATCGGGGCGTTGAGCACCTGTTCGAGGCTGACACGCTTGCGCAGGTGGGCCTTGGGGTTGAGGGCGCCGTTGGCATGGCTCTTGACCGAGACGTGCCCGATGGCGCGCTTCAGGTCCTGGTCACCCACGCGGTACTTGGCCCGGTAGGCGCTGGCCAGTTGGGCGAAGGATCCCGGGGCCGTGAGGTTGGGCCACCACTGCCACTGCAGGGTGCCGGCCCCGGAACCGGGGTTGGGCAGTCCGCCGTAACCGGTGTCCTTGAGCTTTTCCACCCCCAGGGCCAGGGCGATGTCGTAGGCCCCCGAGGCCACGGCGTAGCAGGCTCCGCGGAACGCCTCGGTGCCCGTGGCGCAGTAGTTCTCCACGCGGGTCACCGGAATCATGGGCAGCCTCAGGGTGGTGGACAGGGGCATGCCGGTCTTGCCCACGTTGATCTCTTCCAGGCAGGTGCCCAACCAGGCGGCCTCGATCTGCCGTTTTTCGATGCCGGCGTCGGCCAGCGCCTCTTCGAAGGCCTCGACCATCAGCTCCTCGGCGCCAACGTCCCAGCGCTCGCCGAAACGTGTACAGCCCATGCCGATGATGGCCACTTTATCTTTGATGCCGGTTGCCATGGCGAATCCTCCTCTATCCGATTTTAAAGAGCTTCTCGATCAGCTGGGACTTCATCACGTCGCCCTCGATCTTGAGCTTGCCCGAGGTGAAGGCCTGCATGGGCGGCAGGCGGCCGCCGATCATGGCGCCGAAATCCCCGGCGGCCATCTTGAGCGTGCAGGTGGGCTTGTCGTGACGGCCGCGCGCCACGCTGCAGGTCTGGTCGCGGATGGTGCACGACCACTCGCCCCCGCCGCTGCCGGAGATGAGGAACTGGAAGACCACGTCCACGCCTTTGGCGGCCTCGGCCTTGAAGGTCCCGGCCAGGCCGTCGAAGATGGCCTGCACGTCGACGCCGCCTGCCGCCGCGGCGGGTTTGGCCTCGGAACCTGCCGCGGCCGGAGAGGGTTTCTGGACCGGGGTCATCAGGTCCACGGTGGCGGCATTGAGGTCGACCAGCTCCTTGGCACCGCGCAGGTCGTTGATGCGCTCCCAATGGTCGGCGATGTCCTCCACGGTGGGCACCGTGTCGTCGCCGCCGAGCTGCACCGGCGGCCCGGTCATCACGGCCGCGCGGCTGAAGTAACCCATGCCGGCATTGAAAATGGCACCGCTGCAGTCGCACGCCTCGCTGCACAGGTAGAGGGCCATGGGTACCACGTACTCGGGTTGGGCCCGCTCGAAGAGCTCCGGCGGCATGACATCCTCGGTCAATCGCGATGCGGCCAGGGGCGCGATGGTGTTGACTTTGATGTTGTACTTCTGTCCTTCGAGTTTGAGGCTGTTCATCAGGCCCACTAGGGCCATCTTGGCGGCAGCGTAGTTGGTCTGGCCGAAGTTGCCGTAGAGTCCCGCGGCCGAGGTGGTCAGCAGGATGCGGCCGAAGCCGCCGTCGCGCATGGCGGCCATGGCCGGCCGGGTGACGTGGTAAGCGCCGTGCAGGTGCACGTCCAGCACGGCACGCCAGTTTTCGGGTTCCATCTTGATCAGGCTCTTGTCGCGCAGGATGCCGGCGTTGTTGATCAGGATATCCAGACGGCCGAAGGCCTCCAAGGCGGCGCGCACGATCCGCTCTCCGCCTTCGGGCGTGGCCACGTTGTCATAGTTGGCCACCGCCTCGCCGCCGGCGGTACGGATCGCTTCGACGACCTGGTCGGCCGGCGTGCTGCTGCCTGCTCCCGATCCGTCCCGGGCCCCGCCCAGGTCGTTGACCACCACCTTGGCGCCCCGCCGGGCCAGTTCCAATGCATAGGCGCGCCCCAGGCCCGCGCCCGCGCCGGTGACGACGGCCACCCGGCCGGCTAACGAGATGCGCTTCATCTCTTCGGCCGCGCCCGGCGCCGGGGTCGCCTTCCAGAAGTAGTTGACGAAGCCGCGCTGCTCGTCCTCGGTGCGCTTGCGGAAAACCATCTGCACGGGCAGGCCCACCTGCAGCTCCTCGAAGTCGCAGTCGGTGAAGTCGGCCATCAGGCGGCCGCCGTCGTCGAACTGCACCATGCCGTACTTGTGGGGCGGATCCACGGAGACGGCCAGCAGGTCGCCGGTAAAGGTCTTGATGCGCGCCGGCCGGTCGGCGAACTCATAGTCGTCCTGCGTGTGGTGAGCCCCGCACTCGGGATTCACGCAGATGTCCATCCGGGGGAACTGGGGCGTGCCGCACTGGCGGCAGATGCCGCCCACCAGGCCGAGGAGCATCTTGCGCTTGCGCCACAGGGCGGTCATGGCGGTCTGGGTGGGAGCCTCGGCGCGAATGCCCATTTCGGGTTGAATCAGGTTCCGGAACTTGAGCCACCGGGTATAGTTGCCGGTCGTCTTCTTGCGGGCCAGGTGGCCGCTCACCGCGATGCGCGGCGGCAGGTCGGCGATGGCGTCGGTCACCTCGAAGCAGAGGGCGTTGCACCCCTGGCCGAAGCCGGCCACCACGATGCGCTCGCCCGGGCGCGCCGTCTCCAGGGTGCGCACCAGCATGAGCAGGCTGTGGGCCGTGCCGGTCTCGCCGCACACGGCGTGCATGTTGTCGGCCACCTTCTCGGGCGCGGCGCCGAGCTTTTTGGCGATGTTGCGATGCTCGGCCTGGAAGACGCAGGGAAAGACCAGGTGGTCCACGTCTGCCATGGTGAGCCCCAGCTTTTGGAGCAGGCCGCCGACCGCCTCGGGAATGATCTTGCCGTAGCCTTCGTCCCGGGCCCAACGCTCCTCCCAGGTGTAGTCGAAGTGCCGGCCGGCCGCGCGGTAATGTTCCACGAAGTCATAGGAAACCGTATAGCTGCCCTTGAATTCGGCGATGACATCGCGATCGCCCACCATGAGGGCCGCGGCGCCGTCGCCGCACCACATCTCGTAAAAGGAGGCCGGCCGCGTCTCGCGCCGGTCGGCGGCGGCCACCAGGATGGGGTTGCGCGCCCCGCCCTGTGCCGTCTCCAGGGCCGTGAGGAGGGCCGTGGTGCCGGCCTTCAACGAGGCAGTAAAATCCGAGGCCAGTATGGCGTCGGGCAGGTTCAGGGCCGTGGCCACGATTCCTGCGTTCTGGCGGTCGTCGAACGGCAGAGTGGTGGAAGCCAGGAAAAGCCCCTGCACCTGCCGCTTGTCCAGGCCGGTGAGACAGTCCCGGGCCGCGGCCACGGCCATGGTGACCGAGTCCTCGTCCCAGTTGCACATGGCGCGTTCGCCGTCGGCCACCATCATGAGGGCCGGGGCGAACCAGCCCATGGCCTGGAAGATGGCCGTGCGCTCGAGCCGCAGTTTGGGAATATAGGCGCCGTAGGAGGTGATACCGATCATGGGATGCTCCTTGGGAGTGAAGTGTAACGTGTTAAGTTTAAAGTGTTAAGTGAAGGAATCGGGTCGATTTCGATGTGTCTCTCCTTCAACCCTCACTCTTCAAACATTCCATCGTATCCACCAGCTGCTCGGCCAGTTGGCCGTATTCCTTGCCCGCTTCCAACGAGGCCAGGGCCTCCATGGCGTCGCGAACCGATTCGATGGTGGGGATGCGTCCCTCTTTCACCGGGACCACCCCCGGTCCGGTAAGGATGGCCGCCCGGTTGTAGAAGCCCAGGCCGGCATTGTAGATGCTGCCGGTCACCGGGCATTGCTCGCTGCAGAGAAACAGGGCCATGGGCACGGCGTACTCGGGTTTCATTTTGGCGAAGAGGTCGGGCGGCAGAATGTCTTCGGTGAGCCGCGAAGCGGCCAGGGGGGCGATGGTGTTGACCTTGATGTTGTACTTCTCGCCTTCGAGCTTCATGGCGTTCATCAGGCCCACCAGCCCCATCTTGGCGGCCGAGTAGTTGGTCTGGCCGAAGTTGCCGTACAGGCCGGCGGCCGATGTGGTCATCAGGATGCGGCCGTAACGGTTTTCCCGCATGGCTGCAAAAGCCGGCCGGCTCACGTGGTAGGCGCCGTTGAGGTGCACGTCGAGCACCGCGTGCCAGTTCTCCGGTTCCATCTTGGCGAAGCTCTTGTCGCGCAGGATGCCGGCGTTGTTGATCAGGATGTCCAGCTTGCCGAAGGCATCCAGGGCGGTCTGGACGATCCGCTCGCCGCCCTCGGGGGTGGCCACCGAGTCATAACTGGCCACGGCCTCGCCCCCCAACGCGCGGATCTCCGCCACCACCTGGTCGGCCGGCGTACTGCTGCCCGCACCGGATCCGTCCCGGGCTCCGCCCAGGTCGTTGACCACCACCTTGGCGCCCCGCCGGGCCAGCTCCAGGGCATAGGCCCGGCCCAGACCCGCGCCCGCGCCGGTGACGATGGCCACGTGGCCGTCGAAGCGGATGCGGTGGGCGGGAAGATCGCCGTATTCGAAGACGCCGTGATCGATGACCGTATCGCCGGTCCGGGCATTGACCACGCGCCACAGGGCGCGGCCCTCTTCTTCCTTCCAGATCAGGGTCTTGATGGACACGCCGGGGTAAAGCGGCTTGCTGAAACGGCAGGCCATGCGGCGCGCCTTTTCCGGTTCGCCGGGAATCAGGGTGTCGCACAGCGCCCGGCAGGCATAGCCGTGCGTGCACAGGCCGTGCATGATCGGCTTTTCGAAGCCGGCCATCCTGGCAAACTCGGGGTCCACGTGCAGGTGGAACAGGTCGCCGGAGAGGCGGTAGAGCAAGGGTTGACTGTCGGCCGGATGGGCCTCCACCACGGCATCGGGTTCCCGAACGGGAAATTCGAGCTCCCGCCTGGGGGCGTTATCGCCGCCGAACCCGCCGTCGAGGCGGCCGAACACCGTGCAGACGCTGGTGAAGAGCTTCTTGCCGTTGGCGTGGTACGTATCACTTTCGCCGATGACCAGGGCGCCCTTGCCCTCCCCCTTGTCGTAGATGTGGGTGATGCGCCCCTCGGTAGTCATCTCGCCTTCGATGGGAATGGGGTTGTGGAAAATCAGCTCCTGCTCGCCGTGCAGCACGCCGGCCAGGTTGACATTGGCCTTGAGGCCGATCTGGGCCAGGATGTCGAAGATGGTGGCGATGGAAAAGCTGGGGATCACTTTGAGCCCCTTTTCATAGCAGTAGTGCAGATCGTCCGGACCGGCGCCCACCCCCAGGGCGTAGAGCACCACGTCTTTCCAGGTGTAGCTTTTGGTCAGGGGACCGAGCTTCTCTCCGACCGCATCGAGATTGAGTGCCATGAAAATTCTCCTTTGCGAACCGTCGTTTCTTAACGGGGTTGTTCAGACTACCTTTACCTTCCTACTTTCAGACTTTCATACTTTCCTGCTTCTTTAACCCTTTTGGGTAAACGCGGGGATGAGAATGAACTTCAAGGTCTCCTTGACCACTTGGACATAGGTCTGCGGATCGACCCGCAGCAGGGGCCGGAAGAAACTTTCGCCGGCCGCAAAATTGATCACCGAATTCCACACCGCCAGCACTCTGGCGTTGGCCTGGGGCGGCACCTGGGACTTGTCCACGGCCAACCCCATGGCCACGGCGATGTTGGCCAGATGGCGCGTCAGGCGGACATCGATGTCCGAGGTGAGCCGGTTTTTGGAAAAATAGCTGAAGAGCATCAGGTTGGCCGATTCGGGGTTGCCGAAGAGGTGATCGCACATGACGTCGATGGCCACTTGGAGGCGCACGGCCAGGGGCTTGCCGTGCACCAGCGCCTCGATCTCCACCAGCTTGGCGCGGATCTCGTCGCTCAGATCGGTCAGCACCGCTTCGTACAACTCCTGTTTTTCACCCCAATGGTAGTGGAGGGTGGAGATGTCGATGCCCACCTCCTTGGCGATCATGCGCGTGGTCACCCCGTGAAAACCATATTCGCCGAACAGCTTGCGTGCGGCCGAGAGGATCCGGGCTTTCATCGAATCGGGCGCCTGGCGCGCCTTCTCAAGAGCGGTGGGCATGATCGAACAGCCTTTCCATGACTTTTAAAAATCCATCAAGGTTGCGGCGGACACATTGTGGGTATGCCCAGCATTTGATTCCATCTTTTGATGGACAAATCTAAGCAACAATCTGAAGAGGTGTCAAGCAATAAATTTTGTTCATTTACACTTTTTTTAAATCTTGCCGCTACTAAGGTGGGCGCAGTCGCGGGCGGGCATAAAGCCCACCCCTACAGCCTCGTCTATCGCAATGGCCTGGCTTTCTGCTCAGTGAATTATCCTGTTGCATCTTCTGTACGGATTGCGGTTTAATGGACGCATCATCGACCCGTTGAATTTCGAACCCGACCGTTGAGCCCCAAAGGAGATGATCCATGACACCCGCCGTTCTTTTTGCCGCCACGCTTCTGCTCGCCCTGCTCCTCTGGGCCGAAAAGTACGACAGTACGACCTGGAAACTCGGCTCCAAGCCTTTGATATCGGCGCTTTTCATCCTCGCAGCATCTCTTCAGGCCTGGCCGCACCCCTCCCTGGCCCATTGGGTGCTGGCCGGATTGATCTTCAGCTGGATCGGGGACGTGTGCCTTATTTTTTCGTCCCGTAAGCTGTTCCTGGCCGGGCTGGTGGCATTTCTGCTCGGGCATGTCTGTTACGCGGCGGGATTTTACGCCCATGGCGTATTCAATTCATGGATGGTGGCGGGATGGGTGGTGCTGCTGGTCGCCGGGGTGTTGGTCTTCAGGTGGCTGCAACCCCACCTGGGAAGCATGACCGGTCCGGTGATCGGCTACATTGTGGTGATATCGGTCATGGTTGGCGGGGCACTGGCCGTTTACGCCCATGCCCAATGGCCCCAAAACCCAAGATGCATGATGTTAACCGGCGCGATCCTGTTCTATCTCTCGGACATCATGGTGGCCCGCGACCAGTTCGTCGTCTCGGCATTCGTCAACCGACTGGTGGGACTGCCGCTCTACTACGCCGCCCAATTCCTCTTCGCATTTGCCATCGGCCGGCTGTAGGTCCGCCACCTAAAATCGACACGCAACCTTTACTTTACACTTCAAACTTTACACTTTAAACTTCATCTTTGAAACTCCTCCGCACAGCGGGAGCTAATGCATCACCGCCCCCCCATCCACGTTGATGGCCTGCCCGGTGATGTTTTTCGCCTTTTCAGAAGCCAAAAACGCCACCAGGGCGGCGATATCCTCGGCGGTTTGGGGACGGCCCAGAGGCACCATGGACTTGACCCGCGCATCGAAGATCTGCTCCGGCGTCTTGTCGGCCATCAGCACGAAATTTTCGCGCATGGCCTCGGCGAGCCCTTCCCAGCCCGGCGTCCAGACATAGCCGGGACAGACGCAGTTGACGGTGATATTGTAACGGGCAAGTTCCTTGGCCAGCACCTGCATCAGTCCGATGACCCCGAATTTGCCGGCGCAGTAAGGACCGATGAGGGATTCGCCCATCTTTCCCGAGATCGAAGAAATACTGATGATGCGCCCCTGCCGGGTCTTGATCATCTCCCGGGACGCGGCGCGCGAGCATAGAAAAGCGCTGCGCAGGGTGATATCGATGGTGCGGTCCCAGTCGGAGGCGGAGAGCTTGACCACCGGCTCCGGTCCGCCCGAGCCACCGCCCACGTTATTGACGAGAATGTCGATGCGGCCGAAGACTTCCAGGCACTTTTCGATCATCCCGGCCACCTGGGCTTCGTCGGTGGCGTCCACCGCAATGGCCAGAGCCTCGCCGCCGCCCTCCTCGATTTCGGCGGCCACCTCTCCGGCAGCCTGCGGGTTGACGTCCGCCGCCACGATGACGGCACCCTCCTCTGCCAACTGCAGGGCGATACCCCGCCCAATGCCATTGCCCGCGCCGGTCACGATCGCGATCTTCCCTTCCAGCATCAAATCCATCTTCTTATCCTTTTCTGCCTAATACCCGTAAGTCAAATCCACCACATTCATCATCTCCCCCTGCCCCCTGACGTAAGCCTTGAGATTGTGATCGATGATCTCCATGGCGCGATCCATGTAATGGGGCGTCATGCCGCACACATGGGGCGAGATGATCACGTTGTCCAACGCCCAGAGCGGACTGTCGTCCGGGAGGGGTTCGGTCTCGTAGACATCGCTCATCATGGCGCGGATCTTCTTCTGCTGCAGGGCGGCAATCAGATCGGTTTCGTTGACGGTCTGTCCGCGTCCCATGTTGATAAAGCAGGCCGTGGGTTTCATGAGATCGAACGAACGGCGATCGATCAACTTCTCCGTATCCGGCGTCCAGGGCAGCAGATTGACGATGTAGTCGCTCCGTTCGAACACCCGCCCCATCTCTTCCTGTCCGTAGACCTCGTCCACGTCCGCCATGGGCGCCGCAGTCCGACGCACGCCGATGACGCGCATGCCCATTGCCGCGGCCTTGCGGGCCAGCTCGGCGCCGATGGCGCCGAGGCCGATGATCCCCAGGGTGGCGCCGTGGATCTCTCCGGCCGGCAAGCTGCGGTCCCATCGCTTCTGCAGCTGGTTGCGGACCATGACATGGAACCCCCTGGCCAGGGCGATCATGGCGCCGATGGCGAATTCGGCCATGTTGATCGTGCTGATGCCGCGGCCGTTGGTGAGCAGGAGCCCACGGCGCCGGATCTCCGCCAGGTCCATGTAATCTACGCCCGCGCTGATGGCCTGGATCCATTTCAGCTCAGGGGCGGCATCGAGCATTTTTCGGCTGCAGCGGAAGAAGGTGAGCAGAATCCGGGTCTGCGGGAGATAGTCGAACGTCTCCTTCTGTTCGGTGGCCTGGACGAATGTCAATTCCGGAAAGTCTTTCTTGAGCCGCGCCACGTGGGGCGCGGGCAGATCGAAGGCGATCAGAACCCTGGTCATGGTGTCCATTTCTTTCCCTCTTTAGGCCGGTATCCGGCAGAATTTATCTCGATACGCCCTGGGCGACAATCCCATCTCCCGCTTAAACAGTCTTCTGAAGGTGCTGCTGTCTTCATATCCGATGCGATAGGTGATTTCATTGACGCTCTCCTGGGTGGTTTCCAGCTTCTCCTTGGCCGCTTCGAGGCGCACGTTCTGCAGGTAGACCAGAGGGGTGGCGCCGGTGGCTTTTCTGAACCGCCGTTTGAAGTGGCGCGGACTGATGCCCACCTGTTGGGCCATGGCATCGATGGAGATATTTTGGGCGTAATTGGCTTCCATCCATTGTTGTGCGGCGAGCACCTTTTCGTCGCCGTGATCTTTTCGTGACCTGAAGATCACGTAGGGCGCCTGGCTCTCCCGGTTGGGGTCGACCAGAAAGGCCTTGGCGCACACGGTGGCGAGCGCCTTGCCGCCGAACCGCTCGATGAGGTACAGGGCGAGGTTGAAAATGGCCGTGGAGGCGCCGGCGCAAATCAGTCCGTCGTCCTCGGTCATGATCCGGTCGGTTTTGAGATCTACATCCGGATAGCGGCGCTGGAACATGCGGGCGAACTGCCAGTTGGTCGTGGCCGCGCGGCCGTGCAGCAGACCGGTTTCGGCCAGGAGAAAGGTGCCGGTGCAGGTGGTTGCGATAGGTGTGCCCTGCCGGTGGCGGTCCAACAGCCAGTCGATGACGGCGTCGATCCCCGGGGCCGCGAGATGGCCCATTTCGCAAAAAGCCGGCAGAAAAATCATGTCCATGGCGCCGCTGTCGGCCATGGCCCGGTCGGGCTGGATATGGATGTTGCCGCTGGCCCGCACGCAGCCGCCGTCCACACTCACGATCTGGGTTGCGAACAGGGGGGACGTAGCAGTGACGTCCAGGGCACGGTGCCACAGGTTGGCAATGCTGAAGGCATCGATCAGGTTGTTGATACTCGAAAACAGGCACCCATCGATGGCCACGAACGTCATTGTTTTCATGAACGCCTCTGCCTGCAAGGCCCGTCGGGCCCTCGGCCATCATGTCCCTATTGGAACGTTTTTTGTCATTTATGCCACTTGCCTTTTTCTGGCACATGGTATTTGGTAAATCAAGAAATTCTTGACGGCACCGGCTTTTTACGACTCCATACCGTCTTGACAGACTCGTAGAGATTTCGTCGCGGGACGGCGCCGTAAAAAGTTCGGAATTTGCTTTTCCCGTCATCCCGGCGAACGCCGGGATCCAGTATTTTCAATATGTTCTGGATGCCGGCGTTCGCCGGGATGACGCCTCTGCGACTTTTTACGATTTTATCAAATCTTGGGGCTCACGCTTATTTTACCGAACGTTCAAAGGGGGGCATCTATGAAAACACGCATCACCGAGCTTTTCGGCATCCAACATCCGATCATTCAGGGCGGCATGCACTTTGTCGGGTTTGCGGAACTGGCCGCGGCCGTCTCCAATGCCGGCGGATTGGGCATCATCACCGCGTTGACCCAGAAGACCGCGACGGACCTGGCCAAAGAGATCGCGCGCTGCCGCGAGATGACCGACAAGCCGTTCGGCGTCAACCTGACCTTCCTTCCCACCGTTCACGCGCCCGACTATCCGGCCTATATCAGCGCCATCATCGAAGGGGGGGTCAAGATCGTCGAAACCGCCGGCCGCAATCCCCAGGAGCACCTGCCGCGGCTCAAGGCTGCGGGCGTCAAGGTGATCCACAAATGCACCTCTGTGCGCCACTCCCTGAAAGCCGAGGCGATCGGATGCGACGCCGTTTCGGTGGACGGGTTCGAGTGCGGCGGCCACCCCGGCGAAGACGACATTCCCAACATGATCCTGCTGCCCCGGGCGGCCGAGGAGTTGAAGATCCCCTTCGTCGCTTCCGGCGGCATGGCCGACGCACGCAGCCTGGTCGCCTCCCTGGCCCTGGGCGCGGATGGCATCAACATGGGGACCCGCTTCATCGCCACCCGAGAGGCGCCGGTGCACGAAAACGTGAAGCGCGCCATCGTGGCCGCCAGCGAACTCGACACGCGCCTGGTCATGCGGCCGCTGCGCAACACCGAGCGGGTGCTGGTCAACCCGGCCGTGGAACGGCTCCTGGAAAAAGAGGCCTCCCTCGGAAAGAACATCAAATTCGAGGACATCATCGAAGAGGTGGCCGGCGTCTATCCCAAGATCATGAAAGAGGGCAAGACCGATGCGGGCGTCTGGTCGTGCGGCATGGTGGCCGGGCTGATCCACGACATCCCCAGTTGCAAGGAACTCATCGATCGGATCATGTCCGAGGCAGAGGCGATCATCCGCCAACGCCTGACAGGGATGCTGGGTTGAAACCATAGTCGTCCAGGCATCGCGGTGCGTTCACGGGCGGGCATAAAGCCCGCCCCTACACTTTCGAGTACGAGATCGAGTACGAGTATGAGAACGACTACAGCGGGGCGACATCCTTTTGCTTATAGCTTTTAAAGAGACAGGATACCTTCACTTAAAACTTTATACTTGACACTTTAAACTTCAATTCCGGCGAAGCCGGCTAAAGGAGGCCCCATGTCCCAATGGCATAAAACCGGATGCGTCCTGTGCGCCCAGAATTGCGGGCTGGAAATTCGCGTGGAAAACGGCCGCATGGTCCAGGTACGCCCGGACAAGGAGAATCCCCGCAGCCAGGGCTATGCCTGTCGCAAGGGATTGAACGTGATCTACCATCAATACCCGGCCGACCGGTTGACCGAACCGCTCAAACGCCACGGCAAGGATTTCCAACCGATCTCCTGGGATCAGGCCATCGATGAAATCGCCGAGCGGCTGCAAGCCCTGGTGGACCGCCACGGCCCGCGCTGTCTGGCATTCATGGGTTTCGGCTCACAGGGCGGCCATTTGGAAGGCGCTTTCGGCGTGTCCATTCTGCGGGCTTTGGGTTCCCAGTATCTCTACACGTCGGCCGGCCAGGAGTTCAGTGGTATCTTCTGGGTCAACGGGCGCATGATCGGCAAGCAGTACCTCACGCCCATTCCCGATGAGCACGAATCCGAAATGATGGTGGCCTGGGGCTGGAACGGCATGCAGAGCCACCAGATTCCCCGGGCGCCCCTGGTGCTCAAGGGGTTCAGCAAGGACCCCGACCGCCTGCTGGTGGTCATCGACCCGCGCCGCAGCGAGACGGCGGCCATCGCCGATATTCACCTGGCCGTGCGCCCGGGCACCGATGCACTGTTGGCCAAAGCCATGATCGCCATCATCGTCCAGGAGGGCTGGGAAAACCAGACCTACATTCGCGATCACGTGGCTGGATGGGAGACAGTCCGCCCCTGGTTCGAACGGTTTGACGCCCGGGCCGCTGTGGCGGTGTGCGAACTGGACTTCGAGGCGGTTCACCGCCTCTGCCGCCTGATGACCACCCGGCGCTGGGCCATGCATCCGGACCTGGGCATCTATATGGGGCGGCGCAGTACCCTCAACTCTTATATGATCAATATCCTGGCCGCCATTTGCGGCGGCTTCGCCAAGCGAGGCGGCAACGTGATCCCCGGCATGGTGATGCCCCTGGGCCGTCACGCCGACGACCGCGACCCCAAAAATTGGCGCACCATGGCCACCGACATGCCGCCGGTAGCGGCCGGTTCCTTCCCGCCCGCGGTCATGCCCGAGGAGATTCTCAGCGACCACCCCGAACGGCTGCGGGCGGTCTATGTCAGCTCCTGCAACCCGCTGCGCGCCTATCCGGACACCACGGCCTACGAACGCGCCTTTGCCCAACTCGACTTGCTGGTGGTCAACGACATCGTCATGAGCGAAACCGCCCGTCTGGCCCATTACGTGCTGCCCTGCCGAACCTTTTACGAATCGTGGGACGGCACCTTCTTCCCGCTCACCTTTCCGGAGGTCTACTTCCAGCTCCGGCGGCCCATCGTCCAACCACCCGAGAGGTGTTTGGAGGCCTCCCAGATCTTCACCCGCCTGGCCGACCGGCTGGACCTGATTCCCGATATTCCTCCCGAGGTGCGAGCCGCGGCCAGCGGGGACCGCATGGCCTTCGGCGCCCGATTGATGGCCTGGGCGGCCAAAGAGCCCCGGGCACTTGCGGCCATGCCATTTGTTTTGGCCAAAACACTGGGTGAACAGTGGGACAGCGCGGCCAAGGCCGCACTGTGGGGGATACTGATGACGGCACCCAAGGCGTTGCGGGAGAACGCCGCCCGTGCCGGCTTCGAGAAAACCCCGGAGCAGGGAGATCGCATCTTCCAGGCGTTGCTGGACAACCCCCAGGGCATGTGGGTGGGCCGGGTCGACCCGGCGCAGAATATGGCGGACCTCAAGACCCCATCGGGAAAGATAGAGGTCGTGATCCCCGAACTGGCCGACCAGGCCCAGGCGCTGAATGCTGAAAGCGAGGCCGAAGATCTTGAACTGCCACCAGAGTTCCCCCTGATCCTCAACGCCGGCCGCCACACCCGGTTCAACGCCAATACCCTGATGCGCAACCCTGAGTGGAACAGAGGCAAACGCGCCTGCACCGTGGCGGTCCATGCGGACGATGCCGCCCGGATGGAATTAAGCGACGGCCAGCAGGTGCGGGTGACCACCGCCGCCGGCAGCTCGGTGGGCGAACTGGAGATCAGCGATCAGGTCCGGCCGGGAACGGTGCTGATTCCCCATGGCTTCGGCCTGCTCTATGGGGACGAAACCTACGGCATCAACGTCAACCGCCTGACGAAAAACACGCACCGCGATCCGCTGGGCACGCCGCTGCACCGCTTCGTGCCCTGCCGGGTAGAAGCGGCATGAAAATTATATAGACAGAATTCCTTCACTTTCATACGTTGAACTTTCCACTTTAAACAGCCCCCATGGAGGGGGCCAAAGGAGCCGACAGCATGACCGAACCCGTCTACACCGAACTGATGAATGTGATGAAAAAAAGGGGTGGGGAGTTTGCGGGAATGGACATCCCCGAATTCTACGCCATGGCTCAGGAACTGTTCACCCCGGCCGAGGCCGAGGTCAACAACGCCATGCCAAGGGGACCTTTCACAGCCCCGGACCTGGCCAAGCAGATGGGCCGGCCGGTGGAAGAGATCGAGCCGATTCTGGAGGCCATGGCCGACAAGGGGCTTTGCGTTTCGCTGCGCATGGGCGACACCACTTTTTATCAGAGCGCCCGCTTCATGCCCGGCATCTTCGAGTTTCAGTTCATGCCGGGCCGGTCAACCGAGCGGGACAAAAAGATCGCCAGGCTTATCTATGCCTATAAGAAAGCCCACGATGAAAAGTCGGATATCGGCAAGCCAAAATTTCCCACCAACCGGGTCATTACCGTCGACCGCACCATAGCGGCGAACAATCAGGTCCATACCTACGATCAGGTGCAATCCTTCATCGACAAACACGATCAGATCGCCGTGACCACCTGTTATTGCCGCCACGCCGCGGCCCTGAGAGGCGAAGACACCCACGGCATGCCCAACGATGTCTGTATGCAGTTCGGCATGGGCGCCCAGTTCGCCGTCGAACGGCTTAACGGACGCAAGATCACCAAAGCGGAGGCGCGCGAGGTACTCGATCGCGCCGAGGCGGCCGGCCTCATTCATATGAGCATCAACAAAGCCGACGACGTGGAGTTCATCTGCAACTGCGACCGCTGGCACTGTGTGGCCGTGACCCACGCCCTGGCCAAACCCAAGCCGGGACTGGCCTTCAGCAGCGGTTTTGAACCGCGCTTCGACGCGGATCGCTGCGTGGCCTGCGAAACGTGTATCGGGCGCTGCCCGGCCGAGGCGCTCCAAATGGGACCCGACGATGTTCCGGTGGTGGACCTGGACCGCTGTTTCGGATGCGCCGTCTGTGCCACCGGATGCCCGTCGGAAGCCATCAGTATGCACAGTCGGGCCGACATTCCCGCGCCGCCCAGGGATGGCAAGGCCCTGAAGGAGGCCATCAAAACCAGTGCACGACTTTAATCGACTCCTGGCAGCATCTGCGGAAGCCCACGGCCATCTGTGCCCCGGCCAGGTGGTGGGGGTGCGCATGGCCCTGCTGGGCTGCCGGCTCATCGGGTTGGATGATCCCCGGTGCCGCGATCAGATCAAGAAGCTGATCGTCTATGTGGAAATGGACCGGTGCACGGCCGACGCCGTGGCCTTTGTCACCGGGGTGAAACTGGGCCGCCGCTCTCTCAAATTCATGGATTACGGCATCATGGCGGCCACCTTCATCAACCTCGATGGGCCCAGGGCCTTTCGGGTCATCTCTACCGAAGAGGCCCGCGACCTGGCGCCGCTCTATGCGCCCGGGGAAACCAACAAGATCCGCCAGCAGATCGAAGCCTACCGCAAGATGCCCGAATGCGTGCTGTTCAGGGTCCAGAAGGTGCATGTGCCGATCAGCCCCTATGATCTTCCCGGCCCCACGCGCAGCAAAGCCACCTGCGCGCGCTGTGGACAGGTGGTGCGCGATGGCAAGGAAATCATCCGGGATGGCGAACCACTTTGCAAACCGTGCGCCCTGGGTGCATACTTCCAAAACCCCCAGGCAACCGGTTGGCCGGAGATGCACCGATCGCCTGACGATGACGCTTAGGCGTTCTCCGAACGAGATACAAACGCGACGGGAACGATAAAAAGGTCCACACCATGCTGAAAAAGGTCCCGCTGGAACAATCCATTGGCACCAACCTGGCCCATGACATCACCGAAGTGCGGCCGGGCGAGTTCAAAGGCCCGGCCTTTCGCAAGGGGCATCGGGTCTGTGAAGAAGATATCTGCCACCTGCAGCGGCTGGGCAAAAACCATCTCTATGTCGTGGATCTGGAAGCCGACGAACTCCATGAGAACGAAGCCGCCGCCCTGCTGGCCGCGGCCATCGCCGGTCCGGGCGTGGTGTGGCGGGACGATCCCAGGGAAGGCAAAATCGAGATGTTTGCCGAAAACGACGGCCTGGTCCGTGTCGATACGGCCGCCCTGGGCGCGTTGAACATGATCGACGAGGTGATGTGCGCCACCGTGCACACCCACACCCGCATCCGCAAAGGAGAACTGGTGGCCGCCACCCGGGCCATTCCGCTGGTCGTGAAACGCGAACCTGTCGAAAGGGCCACGGCCATTGCGCGCAGCCACGGTGCCATCGTGGAAGTCCTTCCATTGCGGCCGGCGCGGGTCGGGTTGATCATCACCGGTGACGAGGTCTATCACGGCCGCATCCGGGACGGGTTCGAACCCATTTTGAGAGGCAAGCTCGCCGACTTGGGCGCAAGGGTCCAAGCCTTGGCCTTTCTGCCCGACGATGCCGAGCGCATCGCCGAAAAAATCGGGGAACACCTGCAGGCCGGCTGCGATCTTTTACTGCTCACCGGCGGCATGAGCGTGGACCCGGACGATGTCACCCGCCACGGCATCCGTCTGGCCGGCGCCGATGACATGCATTACGGCACCGCCGTGCTGCCCGGCGCCATGTTGCTGGTGGCTTATGTCGGCGCCGTTCCCATTATCGGCGTGCCGGCATGCGGCCTGCACCATCCGGCGACCGCCCTGGATCTGGTTCTACCGCGCATTCTGGCCGGGGAGCGCATCGGCAAGGCCCAGCTGGCTTTTCTGGGACACGGAAGCCTCTGCCGGCAGTGTCCGACCTGCAGTTTCCCCCGCTGTGCGTTCGGCATAACCACGTAGGTTATTTCTTCTGCATGAGGAGGCGAAAAATGCACACCGTCAAATGCACGGTCACATCGGTCAAGGGATTCTGTTCGGCCGGCTACAAGGTGGGAGATACTTTTTACGTGAAGGAAGCCTTCATCGTCGAGGCCGATACCCCCAAGGGCATTTGCCTGCATGCCCTCAGCGCGATGGCGCCCTATTTGTCCGCCTATGCCCGACATACCGCCCCGGACGACTGGATCAACCGTAAAAAGGAGTTCCAATGCCCGGACAGCACTAACTCGGTGGTGTTCAGCGTCGAACGCATCGCAAAGGATTAGAAGAAGGCATTCCTTCATGATGTATAGAATCGACAGAATACCTTCACTTTAAACTTTAAACTTAAAACTGCCCCGCGTAGCGGGCCTACACCGTCACCACGATCTTGCCGATCTGCTGGTTGGACTCCAGGTAGCGGTGCGCCTCGACTACCTCGTCCAAGGTGAACGTCCGATCGATGCGCGGCTTGAATTGACCGCTGGCCAGGCCGTCGTAGACGTATTGCCGGGCGCGGGCCATTTTTTCGGCGTCCGCGGTGATCTCGAACAGGGTGTAGCCGCGCACGGTGAGCCCCTTGCGCATGGCATCGAAGAGCGGAAACGGTGTCGGTGCCATGGCCAGGGCACCGTATTCGAAGATGATGGCGCCGGGGGCCGCGGCCTTGGCAAGCTTTTCCAGCAGCGGCCCGGAGACCGGATCGAAGATCAGCCGGGCGCCCTTGCCGCCGGTGATCTCCTTGCACCTCTTGTAAAGATCTTCCTCGTCGGTGACGATGACATGATCGGCGCCCGCATCACGAAGGGCCTGCCGTTTGGCCGCGCCCCGGGTGGTGGCGATGGCCGTGGCGCCGGCCGCCTTCACGATCTGGATCGCGGCCAGTCCCACGCTGCTGCTGGCGGCGGTGATCAGGACCGCATCCTCTTTCTCGAGGCCGCCGAACGCCACCAGCGCGCCATAAGCGGTCATATACTGCATCCAACTGGCCGCGCTTTCGACGGCCGAGAGCCGTTCCGGGTAGGTGGTCACGGCAGCGGCGGGCACCACGGTGCTCTCCCCATAGACGCCGTATTCACGCATGGAAAAGGCGGGAATCGTACTCACCCGGTCACCGACAGCCAGGCCGCTGACCCCCGGCCCCACCGCATCCACGATACCCGCGGCTTCGTAGCCGATGCGGGATGGGGTCTTGGGCCGCTGAAAATACATGCCCTGCCGGAACACGGCTTCGGCGCGGTTGAGACCGAAGGCCTCGACCCTGATGCGAACTTCTCCCGGTCCCGGCGCCTGCAACGGTTCATCGACGAGCTGCAGGACTTCGGGCCCTCCCAGTTGCGTGAATCTGACGATACGCGGCATGGCAACACCTCGCTTGCATGATGAAGATGAGTTTAACGGATTCGAATATCGAATAATTTAAGATAGCAGGCGGACATGTCAACCAACGGCGGGAGCCCCGTAGCGTTGCGCCTCCGGCTCGACGACCAGCTGATAAGCCTGGCGGGCGATCATGCGCTCTTCGTCGGTTGGGATGACCAGGACCTTGACCTTGCTGTTCGGGGCCGAAATGAAACCGGACCGGCCATCCACGGTTTGGTGGTTGGCGTCGGGGTCGAGGATCAGACCCAGGTCCTCCCACCCTTCGAGGACCAATTGGCGCACCTCGCGGGCGTTCTCCCCGATGCCCCCGGTGAAGACCAGGGCCTGGGCCCCGGAGAGGGCGAAGTGATAGGCGCCGATATATTTGCGCAGGGTGTGCACGTACATCTCCACGGCCAGGGCCGCGTCCGGGTTGCCCTCTGCGCGGGCGGCCATGATGGTACGCAGATCGCGGCCGCAACCGCCGATGGCCTTGAGCCCGCTTTCGTTATTGAGCAGTTCCACCAGTTGGGCCAGATCCAGATCCGTGCGGCGCTGCAGGTAGAGCAGTACAGCGGGGTCGAGATACCCGGCCCGGGTTCCCATGATCAGACCCTCCAGGGGAGTGAATCCCATGCTGGTGTCCAGCGCCCGTCCGCGGGAAAAGGCCGTGATGCTGGCCCCGTTGCCCAGGTGGGCGCTGATCAGTTTGAGCTCGCCGATGGGCATCTCGAGCAGATCGGCGGCCGTCTGGGTCACATAGTGGTGGGAAAGGCCGTGAAAACCGAAGCGACGGATGCCATAGCGGCTGTACCACTCCCGCGGCACGGCATAGAGATAGGATTTGGCCGGCATGCTGCAGTAAAACGTGGTGTCGAAACAGGCGACCTGGGGCCGGTCGGCCATGCGGTCCCGGCAGGCGCGCAACACGTCCAGGGCCGGCGGCAGATGCAGGGGGGCCAGCTCCTGGATCGACGCCAGCTGCGCCATGGCCTGGTCGTCGATCCGGGCGGGCCCGGCGAAGATATCGCGGCCGTGCACGATGCGGTGGCCCAAAAGGTCGATGGAAAGCCCTTTTGCCCCGGAAACCTCCCCGGCCCGGTCGATGGCCGCCAGGGCCAGGATCACGGCTTCGGCGTGGCCGGAACAGGCCTGCGTGTGCTCCTGGAGGGCTCCGGCGGGCCCGGCGCAAAAGACCCGGGCCCGGCCCCGGACCTCACCGACCCGCTCGACGATGCCGCGCAACAGCTCCCGCTCGCCGGGCATGCGGATCAGCTTGAATTTGAGTGACGAGCTGCCTGCGTTGAAGACGAGAACATTCATGGCGTCGCTCAGGCGTTGAGGTGCTTGTACTTGTCCAGATACCGCACCGGCATCTTGAGCGCATCCCGCCGGAACGGCTCGGCCAGCACCTCCGCACCGCCCTGGATCATGGCATTGATCACGCAGGGCCGGCCAGAGGCGACGGCCTCCCGGACCACGTCGACCACCTCGCGGTAGTCGGTGACCCGGAACCCCTTGGCCCCCATGTCTTCGGCCAGTTGGGCGTAATCCGGGTTCTCGCGCAGATTGGCGCCCACGAAGCGGCTGCCGTAGTAGTCGATCTGGTTCTTCTTCTCGGCGCCCCACTCCAGGTTGTTGGCCACGATGGCGATGACGGGGATCTTCTCCCGCACAGCGGTCATCACCTCCTGAATGCCGCTGATGCCATAGGCGCCGTCGCCCTGGAAGGCAAAGACCGGTTTGTCCGGCGCCCCCATCTTGGCGCCCATGGCCGCACCATAGGCAAAGCCGCAGTTGCCCCAGCTCAGGGCCGAGATGTGCTGGCGCACGCCGGTGAATTTCAGGTAGGCGTTGCACATGGAAGAGTTGTTGCCGATGTCGGTGGCCACGATCGAACCGGACGGAATTGCGGCGGCCAGCTCGGCCAGGAAACGCCGGGGGTGCATCAAGGCGTTGGTGGATGAGGACCATTGGGCCAACTCGGCGTTCCAGATCCGGTTCTCTTCGGCGATCTCCGCCAGGCGGGCGGCATCCTGCGGTCGGTCGGGAGCGACGGATTTCAGCCGATTCAACAATTCGACACTAAAGGCCTTGACGTCGCCGCACGAGGCCACGTCCACTCGCTTGCTCAATCCGAGCACGGCCACATTCACGTCCACCTGGATGATGCGGGCCTTCTCGGGCCAGTAGGCCATGTCGTACTGGGGCAGGGTACCGAAGGGGCCCAGGCGGCTGCCCAGGGCCAGCACCACGTCGGCCTTGGCAATGGTGCGCATGGCCGCCTTGGAACCGCAGTAGCCGATGGGACCCACTGCCAACGGATGCGCGGCCGGGAAACTGTCGTTGTGCAGATAGGAGTTGACCACCGGCGCGGTGAGATACTCGGCCAGGGCCGTGACCTCTTCGAGGGCATCGGCCTGGGAAACACCGCCGCCGGAGAGAATCACGGGAAACCTGGCCGCGGCCAGCAGTTCGGCGGCCTTTGCCAGGCCGGCCGGATCGCCGGGACCGCGCAGGATCAATGGTGTGGGGTAGATCTCGTCCTGGCACTCGCCGTAGAAGTAATCACGGGGAATGTTGAGCTGGGTAGGGCCGTTGAAATTCTTGGCCATGTAGAAGGCCCTGCGGGAGAGTTCGGCCATGCGCTCGGGGCGATTGACGCGCACCTGGTAGACCGTCTGGCGTTCGAACATGGGCATCTGGTCCAGCTCCTGGAATCCGCCGGTGCCGATGCCCATGGTGCCGGTCTCCGGAGTGATGGCCACCACCGGCGAATGGGCCCAATATGCCGCCGTCATGGCGGAGACGAAGTTGGCGGCCCCCGGTCCGTTCTGGGCGATGCAGGCTTGGGGCCGGCCGGTGACGCGCGCCAGGCCGTCGGCGGCGTGGCAGGCGGCCTGCTCGTGGGCCACGGGCACGAAGCGGATCCCGGCGGCCGGGAAAAGATCCAGGGCGTCCATGTAAGCGCTGCCCACGATCCCGAAGACCGTGTCGACCTGTTCGGCCACCAGCGTCTCGACCAATGCTTCTGAAGGGGTCATTTTCGGCATGATGATTCTCCTGAACCCCGCTATGCGGGAAGTTTGAAGTGTAAAATGAAAAGTCTAAAGTGAAGGAATCCTTTCGATTCCATTTTTTGAGGTCCGCTACCTTTCCAGCTCCGACCGTACCGAGCGTGCCATCAAGAATTCGTACAGCCGCGGCGACAGCGTGTTGACCAGCCGGGTCAACCGGCCGACCGGGGTCAGCACCAGCCGCCGTTTGTTCTTCCGGGCGGCCTGGAAGACCTGTTCGGCCACCTCGTCGGGACGGGCCGGCCGGCCCACCGTGGATTGGGGATGGCGGGTGATCGATCCATCGCCGTCCAGGGCCGATGTGCCGATGTTGGTGGCCGTGAAGCCGGGGCACACGACCAGCACGCCAACGCCGGTGCCCCGCAGCTCGCTGCGCAGGGAATCGAACAGGCCGTGCAGGGCATGCTTGCTGGCCGCATAGGCCGTGCGGCCCAGCAGGGGTGAAAAACCGGCCAGGGAGCTGATGGTGACGATCAGCCCCTTGCGGCGCTTGAGGCTTCCCAGGGCCGCCTTGGTGGCATAGAGGGCGCCGAAGAAATTGATGCCCATCACCCGGTGGAAAACGGCCAGTCGGGTCTGCTCGAATGCGGCCCGGGCGCTGATGCCGGCATTGTTGATCAGCACGTCCACGCCGCCGAAGCGGTCCAGGACACGATCCATGGCCGCCACCACGCTGCCGGGATCGGAAACGTCGCAGGCCAGGGGCAGGACATCGATGCCTTCCAAGGCCAGCTGCCCGGCGGCCGCTTCCACGGCTGCTGCCTGAACATCCAGCATGGCCACCCGCGCCCCGGCCTGTCCAAAGCGCCGGGCGAAGGCCAATCCCATGCCGCCGGCCGCGCCGGTGACCACCACGCACTTGTCGGTAAAATTTCTACGGATCCGCATGGCCTCTGCTCTCAAGGTAGTGGTCGAACACCTGCCGTGTGGTTTTGCGGGGCGTGTAGCCGAACACCTCCTTCAGGCGCCGGTTGGCCAGCACCGGCCGGTAGCGCAAGAAACCCACCTGCTCGGGGCCGTACTGGGTCAGCCCCAGCCGTTTGCCCGCCCACAGGGCCGCCTTGACCAGCCCCACGGGCAGGGCAATGTAAGGTTTGCCGATCAGGCGGGCCATCTCGGACAGGGTCAGGATACCGTCGCCGGCCAGGTTGTAGATGCCGCTGCCGCCATCGAAGATGCCTTTCAGGATGGCCCCGACCACGTCCTGGTCCCAGATGATGACAAAAGGGCTGTCCGCGCCTTTGAGGCCGACGATCCGTTTTTGCTCGAAGAGATTGGTGATCTGGTTGCGCGTGGTGGCCCCCAGGATGAAACCAGGACGAAAAATAAGCTGCACCAGTTCGGGATGGCTTTCACGGTAGCGGGCCAGCATCTCTTCCACCAATCTTTTGTGACAGGCATAGGCGAACTCATCGTTGCCGCGCACCGGGTGATGTTCTTCCAGCCAGGCCGGATTGTCGGCATGGTAGCCGTAGGCCGCCCCGCTGGAGGTGTAGATGATCTTCTTCACGCCGGCGGCCACGCACGCCTTGAGCACGTTTTCGGTGCCCACCACGTCCACCTTGTACTCCAGTTCGCGGTTGGACTTGCGGCCCGGCGTCACCAAGGCGGCCAGGTGGACCACCACGTCGATCTTGTACTTCTTGAAGGCGGCGGCCAACTCTGACGAACAGATGTCCGCGGCCAGGTAGTCGATGCCGGACCGACGTTTTTCCGACGGCGGCGCCTGCAGGTCGCTGGCCACGATGGTGCTCAGATCGCGGCGGTCGGTGGCCAGGGCCGCCACCAACTGGCGGCCGATGTAGCCGCCCGCGCCGGTGATCAGGACCGAACGGTAGGGGGTCGTCTGGGCGTTCATCGGATCGCTTCCTCCTGCACGACCGCCAACGGCCGGCGCGACCAGAAAAAGGCCATGGTCAAACCGGAGATGATGTGCCAGATGCCCCACCATCCGGCGATGATGGCCATGCCGCCCAGACCGGCGAAAAACTGGAAGATCAACACCAGGGCCAGGGCCGAATTCTGAATACCCACTTCGATGGCCACGGCGCGGCGGTCACGCTCGGGCAGACCGAAGAGCCGGGCCGACGTGTATCCCAGGGTCAGTGCCAGGGCATTGTGCAGGAAGACCCCCACGGCCACCAGGCCGATGGCGCGCAAAAAGTTCTGCCAGTTGGCGCCTAATGCCGCCGCGACAAAGAGGCAGAAAATCACCACCGACACCGTTTTGAATGGTTTTCGGATGCGATCGGCCAGGTGCGGATAGAACCGCTAGGTGCCGATGCCCAGCACCAGGGGAATGCCGAGAATCAGGACGATGGTCTGGAAGACATCCATGGGATCGAGAGACACCTTGCGCAGGATGGCCTCGGTGGCCGGGTTGAGGCTGCCCCAGATCGACAGATTGAGGGGCGTCATCACCACGGCCGCGGCAGTGGAGACCGCGGTCATGCTCACAGAAAGGGCCGCGTTGCCGCCGGCCAGGTAGGTCATCAGGTTGGAGAGGTTGCCGCCCGGGCAGGCCGCCACCATCATCATGCCCAGAGCCATGGAGGGGGTGACCGGCAGCACCAGGGTCAACAGGAAGGTGAAGGCGGGCAACAGGACGAACTGGGCGCCCAGCCCGATGGCCGGTCCCTTGGGTGAACGCACCACCCGTTTGAAGTCCTCGAGTTTCATGTCCAGGGCCATGCCGTACATCATCAGGCCAATGACGGCGTTGAGGCCCAACAAACCGCTCTTGCTGAAATTGAGGCTGATCTGGTCCACCATGGCTGCATCCATTCATCATCCTCCCTTGATATGACGGGTCATGATCAACTCTCTATTCTCCTGCCGGTTCCTGATGCATGGCCTTGAAGTGAAGCAGTCCGGGCGCCATCATGTGAGCGTCGGCATTCACCAGGCAGTGAATCACCGCGCAGGTGCCGGCCGCCCGGGCCTGGTCCAGAGCGTCCCGCAACTCGTCGGCACTGGCGGCACGGGCGCCGAAGGCTCCCATGGCTCGGGCCAGCTCGTCCCAGGCGATCTCGCCGAGATCGGTGTTGATCGTACCCTTCTTGTCAGGTCCCAGGGCGGTCTTGAACATCTCCTTGACCGCATCCAGGGCAAACATCTGGTTGATCTTCACCATGCCCCAGGCCTTGTCCACGAAGACGAGAAAGATCACCTTGAAGCCATGGCGCACGGCGGTCTCCACCTCCTGCATGTTGAACCCCATGGCGCCGTCGCCGATCAGACAGTAGACCGGCTGGTTCGGACGGGCCGCGGCCGCACCCAACGCCTGGCCTACACCGGCGCCCAGGTGGCCCATGTGGTGGGTGCCCAACTGACTGTTCGGGCTGCGCAGCTCGGTGTAGAAATTGCCCCAGACGGCCGTATTGCCGCCATCGAAAACCACCACGGCATCATCTTCGAACGCCTCTCGGCAAATCCTGGGCACCTGGCAGGAGATCATGGGTTCGCCCGGCAGGGCCAGCATCTCGTCGAGCTTTTTGCGTTCTTCGTCTTTCAGCGCCGCCAGCTCGGCAACTCTGGCTTTTCGCGCTGCCAGGTCCATATCCGAAGAGCGCCGGTCGAGTGCCGCGGCGAGCATCTCCAGAAAAAGCCCGACATCCCCGACGACGGCCAGATCGTTTGCCCGGTTGCGCGCCAACCGCTCTTCGTCGATATCGACCTGGATGAACTGCTGGTCCGCGGTTTTGGCCCAGTAGGGCGCCTTGCCCCACCAATCGGTTTCACCCATGTCCGACCCCAGACATAGGCAGATGTCGGCGGCGTTGCGCAGAGCGTTGTTGGCCTCGATGTAGACCATGGGCCAGGCCAATGGATGGCGCTCGTCCAGCACCCCGCGACCGGCCCAGGAGGTGGTCACCGGCGCGTTCAATTGTTCCGCCGCACGGCGCAGGGCCTCGAAGGCCCGGGCATGGATGATACCGCTGCCGGCATGGATCATGGGCAATCGGGCCGCGATCAGCCGCTCGGCCGCCTGCTCGACCTGTTCGGCCAGCGGTGCGATGGGTGCGGTGCGGCGATATCGCTCGGGCGCCAGGATGGGGGCGGCGGGACACGGCCCGTTGATCAGATTTTCGGGCACATCCAGGTGTACCACGCCCGGACGCCCCTGGTAGCACTTGCGCAGGGCCGCCCGCAAGAGTTCGGGGATGCGCTCGGCATAGGCACAGGTGGCCGACCACTTGGCCATGTTCTTGATCACGCCCACCTGGTCGAAGCACTGGTAAGCCCCGCCCCTGTCCGGGTAGGCGATGCCGGTGCGGCGGGAACTGGTGATCAACAACACGCGGTTGCCCTCCACGTTCTCCACGGCCACACCAGCCAGCATGTTGGCCACACCGGGGCCGTTGCTGGCGATGCAGACCCCCAGCTTGCCGGACAGCCGCGCGTAGGCGCCGGCCATGTGGGCGGCTACCGCTTCGTGCCGGGGCGTGATCATCTGGATCCCCTCTTCGACGCAGTGGGCGCAAAGCTGCAGATAGGTGCCGTCGACGATGCCGAAGAACTTTTCGACGCCTTCGGATTTCAACATTTTAGCGATGATCTGGCCGCCGGTGGGAGTAGACATGGGCAAGCTCCTTGGGTCCTACGTCGTAGGGTAGTTTAAAGTGTAGAGGAAAAAGTTTAAAGTGAATGAATTCTGTCTATTTATAGGTTTTATCGGCCTTAACTTTCCTACTTTCATACTTTTCTACTGTTTCATCTACACCGGTTTCAACAGATTGTTGATCATGTCCGTGGTGCCCTGAATCAGGGGTTCCAATGTAGCCTCGCTGAAATCGCCGTCGATCTCCAGGTATTCCTGCAGACGGATCTTGAAATGGCTGGAGACGAGCGATGTGATGAAGATGATATAGAGGCTGTTGACCATGAAGGCCGCGAAATTGACATCCACGTCATCGCGCACCAGCCCCCGCTGCATGTCCCTTCTGATCAGGCGTTTGAGGTGATCGGCCGTATACTTTTCAACCTCCAGGGACATCTGTTCGGAGAAGCGCTTCATGCCGGCCGAAGAGATGTTGGCGTACAGGATCAGGTATTCCGGATGGCCCTGGATAAACCGAGCCCCTTGCCTGAAAATATGTTCGATCTGGCGGTAAATGTCCCATTCGGGATCCATATCGCCGTAAATCGCCTCGCGGGAGCGCTGCATGCCGTCCCGGCACACATAGAGATAGAGATCCTCCTTGCTCTCGAAATAGTTGTAGATCGACCCCTTGGCGACCCCCGCGCGGCTGGCCAACTGGGCCACATCGGCCTGGTTGTAGCCCCGCTCGGCGAACAGGCGGGCCGCCTCACGCAAAAGCCGTTCGCGTTTGTGCTCGGCGATTTTGAAGAAAGTTTCTTTTGGCATGGACGTCTCCGATGATGATTGACTGACCGGACAGTCATAGTCATCGCCGTTCATGCCTACGTTTGTCAAGAAAAAAAATCCACTGGATTATTCGTATCCGGGGTGGAGACTGAATTTACACCTATTAATTATTAAAGTTTTGGAAATAACGCCCGATAATAAAATAAAAATGATTCAGTTTGCAGCTCGGCGCCGATACCGGACAATCGAACCTTTATGGATAGGCACGAATTAGATCCACATGGTGACCAAATCATATTCAAAACAGGGGGTACAACCATGTCACTGCTCAAGAAAATCACACTGCCGTCCCTTGCCAGCCTGCTGTTACTGGGTCTCGCCTCCCTCTGGATCTCGTTGGGCGCACTGAAACAGGCGGGTCATGGCGAAGCCGAATCCCTGCGTGCCACGATGATGGCCGAGAAAACCGTCAAACTGAAAAACCTTGTGGAGCTGGCCCACCACGCCATCGTTACCGTGGCCAAGGATCCCGCCATCCCCGAGGCCGAGCGCAAGGAGCGGGCCAAAACGCTGATCAGGTCCCTGCGCTACAATTCCGACGACTATCTCTGGATCAACGACATGACCCCGGTGATGGTCATGCATCCGTTCAAGCCGGCCCTGGAGGGAAAACCTCTCGACGATTTCAAAGATCCCCAGGGCAAACGTCTGTTCGTCGAGTTCGTCGACGTCTGCAAACGTCAGGGGGAAGGCACCGTCGACTATCTCTGGCCGAAACCGGGACTTAAGGAACCCATCCCCAAGCTGTCTTATGTAAAACTCTACCAGCCTTGGGGTTGGGTCATCGGGACCGGTATTTATATCGAGGATGTGGATGCGGCTCTGGCCGCCAAAAAGGAGCAGATTGGAGCGGCCATATCCAGACAGGGCCGACAGCTGGCACTCGCGGTTGTCCTGGTGCTGGGATGTTCGGCCTTGTTGATGATCCTGCTGGTCCGCAGGGTGGTGGGGCATGTGCGCAAAGTCGCCCTGGCCCTCAAGGATATCGCCCAGGGAGAAGGCGACCTGACCGTGCGGCTGCAGGTCAACAGCAGGGACGAAATCGGCGACCTGGCCCGATGGTTCAATGTCTTTATCGAAAAACTCCAGAAGATCGTCAGAGATATCGCCCATGGGGTGGAGACGCTCTCCTCCTCCTCAACGGAGCTGTCGGCCATATCCGAGCAAATGAGCCAGGGCATCCAGGGTGCGTCAGAGAAATCCAATACGGTTTCGGCCGCCGCCGAGGAGATGAGCACCAACATGAACAATGTGGCAGCCGCCATGGAACAGTCAGCCACCAACACCAACCTGGTGGCCAGTGCCTCGGAGGAGATGTCCTCGACCATCGCTGAAATTGCCCAAAACGCCGAAAAAGCCAAGACGGTTTCCGATGAAGCGGCGCAGAAAGCTTCCGGCGCATCGAAAAACATGGACCAGTTGGGCGTGGCCGCCGGCGCCATCGGCCAAGTGGTCGAAACCATCACGGAGATTTCCGAGCAGGTGAACCTGCTGGCTTTGAATGCCACTATCGAGGCGGCCCGCGCCGGCGAAGCAGGCAAGGGTTTTGCCGTGGTCGCCAATGAAATCAAGGAGCTGGCCAAACAGACGGCAGCGGCGACCCAGGACATCAAAGAGAAGGTCGAAAGCATCCAGGGCACGACCCAACTGACGATCGGTCAAATCAGCGAGATCACCGGGGTGATTGCCAACGTCAACGAAGTGGTCGCCAATATCGCGTCGGCCGTGGAGCAGCAGTCGGCCACCACCCGCGAGATCGCCGCCAACGTGGCCCAGGCGTCCCAGGGGATCCAGGAAGTGAACGAGAATGTGAACCAGAGTTCTTCGGTCTCTGTTGAAATTTCCCGGGACATCGCCGGGGTGAGCGGCACCATGAACGACATATCCACCAGCAGTTCCCAGGTCGACATGAGCGCCAGGGAACTGTCGCAACTGGCCGAGCAGCTCAAGCACATGGTGGATCAGTTTAAAATTTGACGGCGCCGTAAGAAGCCCAATATCTGCGTTGCGCTCATCCCGTGGTCCTTGCGGCGTACGACCAGTACGCCTCAGGACACGGGATTTCGCGCGCCTTGATCTTGAGCTTCTTACGGCGCCGTCCGACAATGACTTTTTCCTAATCCATCTCATGAGTTAAGGCAGATCCAGCCCCAGGGTGCCGCCCGGATTCATGATGTGGCGCGGGTCGAAGTGACGTTTCAGGGCGCGCAACACGTCCACTTGTGCACGGCCCAGGTGACCATCCATCCACGGTCCCATGAGTTTGCCCACCCCGTGGTGGTGGCTGAGCGATCCCCCGCATGTCACGATCTGGGTGATGATGTCGGCCTGAAACCTGCGGAAGTCATCGACGCCGGTCATTGGGGTCATGAAGATGAAATAGAGATTGGTGCCCTGGGGGTAGAAATGAGACGCATGACACATGCAGAGTGTCTGCGGCCTTGCCTTGATCCATTCGCGCACACCCGCGTGCACGTGCATGAGGCGATCCCAGGTGACGGCCGTTTCCAGGGTATCGATGAGAACCCCCATGTCATGCAGATCGTCGCGCATGTATGGGTCGAGAAAGCGGCCGTGGGACCAGCGGTCGACAGGATAACCGCTGAGCCACAATGCGCCCAGGCGCCGACAGATGCGGCCGCTCTGCCGTGCGATGTTGCGGGCGAAATGCCGCTCGCCGTCGCTTTGACCGATGAGCAGACAGCGCTTCATCGGCAGTAGCCCCTTCAAACGCAATAACCGCTCCGCGTACTCCCCGACCCGGCCGCCTAGTCCGTAAAGCTGCAGGGCCGCTTCGGTCTCTTCGGGATCGGAGATGCGCAGCACCGAGGGCATGCCGAACTCTCCCTGGGAAATTTCCCTGGCCGCAGCGATTGCCTGCGGCCACCCTGGAAGCAAATAGGCAAAGCGCCGGCGGTTTTCGGGCATGAAGCGGAAGATCTTCAAGGTGGCGGCCGTCAGCACGCCGAAAGCCCCTTCGCTGCCTTTAAAGATGTCGTTGACCTTGGGGCCCGTGGCCGTTGCCGGATAGTCGGCGGTCGAGAAGGTGCCGATGGGCGTGACCACCTCCTGGCCGAGGACCAGGTCGTAGATGTCGCCATAATAGCTGGATTGCTGACCGGCCCCCAGGGTGGCCACCCACCCGCCTACCGTGGAGAATTCGAAGGATTGGGGAAAGTGGCCGCAGGTGTATCGATGTCTGGCTCTGAATCGGGCCGGTGCGTCGTTGAGCAGGGCCTCGTAGGCAGGCCCCATCATACCGGGCTCGGCGGTGGCGGTGCGATTGGCTTCGTTAAAGGCCAGCATTCGCCGCATGTGGGTCTGCATGACCACTGTCACCCCGCCCCGGGCCGGGGTGACGCCGAGGGTCACGGAAGAACCGCCGCCGTAAACGGTCAAGGGAATATGCTGCGCGTGACAGTAGGCCACGATCGCCTGCACGTCCTCCCGGTGGCGGGGGTGCACCACCATGCCCGCGGCGGCTGCGGGCCGCCCATGGCGCAGGGCCAGAATCTCCTCCACGGCCTGACCATGGGCATAGCGGATCCGCGCGTAATCATCGCACTGCACATTCTCTTTTCCGACGATGTCGGTCATTGCCGACACGTGGACAACATCCATTGTCGCCGGCAGATCGTTGCGGACGGCGGCCTCGCCCGTATTCCGGGGCGTCGAAAAGGATTGTGGGGAAAGTCCCATTCGCTCGCAGAGCAGGCGAACCAGTCCCGTTCTGGGATGATAGCTGCGTCCGGGCGCGCCCCATTTGAAAATCGAACGGTAACTGCCCTGGGGCGGCGGTGGCGTCAACCACCGGGGGTCGATGGATGTCTCGGGCATTTCGGCGCTCCTTGGTGCTTGAAAAGAGCGGAATCCGCTCTGTCTTCGGCCATCGTTCGGAATTATTCCGGCCGCTATCGCGCAACCGCATTCGTTTATGCTATAAACCCCTTGTGTCCAACATGCACGAAAAAGCGCAATACAATCGCACGCGATTGACCTTTTTGTTCGATAGTGTCCATCCACAAAGGGCCAATTTGACCGATATCGGCGTTGCGCGAAGAATTTAATCCTCGGAATATCAACTATATGCCTACGGTTAAATTTTTCGTGCGCCTTGATCTCGACCCAATCTGCCTATTTGTGGACGGACACTCGATAACATTCGTTTTAGGGCAATTCAATTGCCTTCAGCTTCTGCAGCGGGCGGGCGTAAAGCCCGCCCCTATGAGATTGGGTCGTAAATCTATGCAGTCGTTTTGAAGGGGCAGCGTAGGGGCGGGGTTCATCCCCGCCCGGATGGATGCATGCCTCGAGTGAGCAGCAAGGCACGGAGACGCCACAATTCCGACGGGAGCGCCCATGACGCATTTGCCTGACAGTTGCGATCTGCTGATCATCGGTGGCGGCGTCACCGGCGCCGGCATATTCCATGAGGCCTGTCGCATCGGCCTTCGGGTGGTCCTGGTCGAACAGCACGATTTTGCATGGGGCACCTCCAGCCGATCGTCCAAGCTGATTCACGGCGGGTTGCGCTACCTGAAAGAGGGCCACTTCCTCCTGACCCGCGATGCGGTCAAAGAGCGCGAACGCCTGCTCGGCGAAGCGCCGGGTCTCGTCACCCCCATTTCCTTTCTGGTCCCCATCTACAAGAATCACGGACCGGGCCGCTGGACCTTGGAGGCGGGGCTGTCGATTTACGACCTGCTGGCCCAGAAGCGCCAGCACCGCTATCTGGACGCCGAAACGCTCCTGACGCAGTTGCCCTTCATCGATCGCCAGGCGCTGACCGGGGGTTACGAATTCTGGGATGCCCAGGTGGATGACGCCCGTCTGGTGCTTCGTCTGATCGCGGAGGGGCGACGGGTGGGCGGATTGGCCGCCAACTACACCACGGCCGTCTCCATTCGCCGTGATGGCCAGGGCATGGCCACGGGGGCCGTCGTGCAGGAGACCGAAGGCGGCGCGACACACACCATCGGCGCACGAACGGTGATCAACGCCACCGGCTGCTGGGCCGAGGCGTTGCACCCCGAGCCGTCGGCCAAAAAGCATCTGCGCCCCCTGCGCGGCAGCCACCTCATCTTTCCCCATCACGCCCTGCCGGTGCGGCAGGCGGTCTCTTTCGTGCACCCTGAAGACCAGCGCGCCATTTTCGTCATCCCCTGGGAAGGCGTGGTCCTGGTGGGCACCACGGATCTGGATCACGACCGGGATCTGAATCTGGAACCGGCCATCACCAGGGAGGAGGCCGACTACCTGATCCAAGGGGTCCGCACCCTCTTCCCTTCGCTGGGTCTCTCTTTGGATCAGTGCATCGCTTCCTTTTCCGGCTTGCGGCCGGTGATCAGCAGGGGCGGCAACCGGGCGCCGTCCGAAGAATCCCGGGAGCACGATGTGTGGGAAGACCGCGGCCTGATCACCATAGCCGGCGGCAAGCTGACCACCTACCGCAAGGTGGCCCTGGACGCGCTCAAGGCCGCCCAGCCCTTTTTGCCCGAACTCAAGGATGAGACCGTCGATCCGTCCGGATTCGATGTGTGCCGGGATCTGGTTGCAGAGAATATCGGCATCGGCCCGGAGGCCTGGCAACGCCTCTGCGGCCGCTATGGCGGAGACGCGCGCATCGTCGTTGCCGACGCCCGGCCCGAAGATCTGCTCCCCATTCCCGGCACCCAAACCCTGTGGGCCGAGCTGCCGTATTGCGCGGCCCATGAGTCGGTGCAGCACCTCGACGACCTGCTGCTGCGTCGCGTGCGCATCGGTTTACTGCTTCCCGAGGGCGGCAAAAACTATCTGCCGCGCATCGGCCGGCTCTGCCGGGAGCCCCTTGGATGGGGGCGGCGCCGCTGGCACGGTGAAACGTTCCGTTACCAGGAGTACTGGCACCAGACCCACGGCTTTCCCTGGCTGAAGTCGCCGGAAAGCATCTTGTCGAAACGCTTCCGGCAAGTGAAGCGTCGTTTCATCCGTCTCCTCTTGCGCTGAATTTGAACGAGGTGCCCACCCCATGCCCCAGCAAGATCTGATTCTGGCCATCGACAACGGCACTCAAAGCCTCAAGGCCATGGCGTTCGATCTCGACGGCAGAATGGCTGCCAAATCCCAGGTCACGTTCCAGCCCTATGTCTCCCCCCAGCCCGGTTGGGCCGAACAGTCTCCGGAACGCTTCTGGAACGCCCTGTGCGAAGCGTGCCAGAACCTCTGGAAGAGCGGCAAAGTCTCCAGGGAAGCGCTGATCGGCGTGGCCCTGACGACCCAGCGCGCCACGGTGGTCAACGTGGACCGGGAGGGCCGCCCGCTGCGTCCGGCCATCATCTGGCTCGATCAGCGCAAAGCGCGAGGCCTGCCCCCTTTGGGCGGCGCCTGGGGCTGGATCTTCCGCCTGGCCGGCCTGAGCGGAACGATCGACTATATCCGCTCCGAAGCCGAAGCCAACTGGCTGGCCCTGCACGACGCGGAGATGTGGCGGCGCACCCACAAATATCTGCTGCTCTCCGGTTACCTCACCTACCGGCTCACCGGCGACTTCGTCGATTCGGTGGGGTGCCAGGTAGGGTACATCCCCTTTGACTACAAGCGGCTGCGCTGGGCCCGCAAATGGGACTGGCACTGGCGCTGCCTGCCGGTCGTGGAGACCATGCTGCCGAGGCTGATCGCGCCGGCCGACCCCCTGGGCCAGATCAGCGCCCGGGCAGCCAGGGAGACCGGCCTTCCGGCGGGACTGCCGGTCATTGCGGCGGCCGCAGACAAGGCCTGCGAGGTGATCGGATCCGGTGCCCTGGCCAGCCATATCGGCTGTCTGAGCTATGGCACCACGGCCACCGTCAATATGACCCATGCCCGCTATGTCGAGCCCATCCGCATCCTGCCCGCCTACCCTGCGGCCGTGCCGGGTCATTACAACGTGGAGGTCGAAGTCTATCGCGGCTACTGGATGGTCGAATGGTTCAAGCAGCAGTTCGGCCACCTGGAGCAGATAGAGGCCCAGCGCCAGGGGCTCACGGCCGAGGCCCTGTTCGAACGGCTGCTCGAACAGGTACCGCCCGGCGCCATGGGTTTGATGCTGCAGCCCTACTGGACCCCGGGTCTCAGATTTCCCGGCCCCGAGGCCAAGGGGGCGGTCATCGGTTTCGGCGACGTGCACACCCGCGCCCACCTGTACCGTGCGATGCTCGAAGGATTGGCCTATGCGCTGCGCGAAGGCAAGGAGCGGCTCGAGCGGCGGACCGACACCCGCATCACCACCTTGCGCGTCTCCGGCGGCGGCTCCCAGAGCGACCAGGCCCTGCAGCTCACGGCCGACATCTTCGGCCTGCCCGCCGCCCGGCCCCATCTATACGAAACCGCCGGCCTGGGCGCGGCCATCGATGCGGCCGTGGGCCTGGGCTGTTATCCCGATTTCACCTCGGCGGTGCAGGCCATGACGCACATCGAACGGCTGTTCGAACCCGATCCGGTGCACCAGGACCGCTACGACCGCCTCTACCGGGAGGTCTATCGGCAGATGTACAAACGACTCAAGCCGCTCTATGAAAGGATCCGGGACATTACCGGATATCCGGGCGAAGCGCAGGCATGGCCTGGGGATTGAATCGCACCATGGCGATGTTTAGAGTACGTAAACATTAAAAAAGGACCATGCTGCCATGAACGAACCGCTCGACAAATTTGATCTTTGCGTGATCGGGGCCGGACCGGGGGGATTCGCCGGCGCCATGCGGGCCATCGATGCCGGTCGCCAGGTGTGTCTGATCGAAGGCGATGAGATCGGCGGCACCGGGGTCAAATGGGGCGCTCTGGCCTCCAAGACCATGTGGGAGCTGGCCAAGGACTATGCCGTGGCCTCCAAGACCGATCGCGGGTATCGTTGTGCGGGTCTCAGTGTCGATTACGTGGCCGTGCGCGACACCGTCATCGAAGCGGTCAAAGAGAAGCAGTATCAACTGTTGTCCCAGATCGAAACGTTTGCCCGCGGCCATTGGCCGGGGCCCGGCAGCATCACCTATCTGCGCGGCTGGGGACGTTTCAGTGGCCCGGCGAGATTAACGGTGGACCTGGCTGCCGGTGGAGAGCAGGAAGTCAGCGCCGACCACTTTCTGCTCTGCACCGGATCGAAACCGAGGCATTTCGGCCACATCACGGTGGATCAGCAGCGCATCTTCGATTCGGACGGCATCCTGCAGTTGAAGCAATTTCCCAAACGCCTGATGATTGTCGGCGCCGGCGTCACGGGCTGCGAATACGCCACCATTTTCTCCAATTTCGGCCAGACCCGGGTCTTTCTGGTGGATCACCAGGAGCGGGTCATTCCCTACGAGGACGAAGATGTCAGCGACTTTGTCAGCGCCAACCTGGAACGCCATGGCGTCAAGATTTTTCATTCGACCCGGCTGCGGGACATCCTGGCCAAACCCGAACATCTCGAAGTGGTGCTCGACTTCGACGACGGCCACGCCACGGTGGTGGAGGTGGACGCCGTGCTCATCTCCATCGGCCGCACCCCCAACATCGAACGGCTCAACCTGGCGGCCGCGGGCGTGACGCCCGACAGGGCCGGCTACCTGGACACCGATCCGGACGGCCGTGTGACCGGCCATATTTATGCGGCCGGAGACGTCACCCATCGTCCGGCCCTGGTCAATATGGCGATCATGGAGAGCCGGCATGCGGTCAAGCACATGTTCGACCTGCCGACCCAGCCGCTGACCTTTCCCAACATGTCCACGGTGATGTTTTTCTATCCGGCGGTCGCCGCGGTGGGGCTGAACGAAAAGGCGTGTCGCAGGAAAAAGATGCCTTACCGTGTGGCCACCTATGCCAACGCCCTGCTGCCCAGGGCCATCGCCATGCGCGCTACCAGTGGATTCGTCAAAATCATCGTCAGCGACGACGATCATCAGAAAATCCTGGGGATGCGCGCGGCCGGACCCCAGGTGTCGAGCACGATCATGTCCATCGCGCTACTCATCGATCAGGACAAAAATGCCATGGAGGTGCTGGGCGCCATGTTTCCCCACCCCACCATGTCCGAGGTCATACAGGAGTGCCTGCGCCTGCTGGCCGGCAAATCGATCTACAAGCCCGAGGCGTTTCCCGAGTTGCTGAAGATCCGGCGCTGGCGGCCGGAGACAGGATATATTCCATAGAAGGTATCGGCAGATCGTGCCGGGAGGTGTTGATCCGCAAGGCCCGACCGGTAGGGGTTACCGATCGACACGCGCCTTCAAATCGGAGCCGGCTTTGAAAAAAGGCAGTCTTTTGGGCTTGACCTTGACCAGATCGCCGGATTTGGGATTGCGGCCGTCATAGCCATCGTAGGTCTTGACTTTGAAGGTGCACAACCCCCGGATCTCCACCCGTTCTCCCTTGCCGAGGGCATCGCAAATCTCGTTGAAAAAAAGATCGACAACTTTTTTTGGCTTCGCTTTTGGACAGGTTCTGCTGCTCTCCCAATGCCGTGATCAATTCAAGCTTGTTCATAAGTCTCCCCGGTATACGATCTTAAAGAATATGGCCTTGGTCTGATCGGTCATGGTTCAACCCGCAGGCAAACGATCCAGCGACCAAGGCGCTTGCTTACCGGCAGGTCAACGTGATTGTCGATGTCTTCTTAAGGGCAGCCGGGCTGGCGACAAGAAGAAACAGTCGCCATATTACCGACCTGAAACCGGCAGGTCAACGCCGTTTTTTGAATGTGCAAATTTTTCAGCTTTATGAACGAAGCCGTCGGCTTGGATCACACGTCGTTCGAACCGGTGGGGCCGATCTCCGACCCTCCGGCCCCACGCCATCGCAACATGTTGTATTGATAATCAACCCACAATAAACGCCGCCCGATCCGCAGATATCCGCTCAGAAGGCTTGACCCAGGTAATGCATTGGTTTAGTTTGTCATTCGACCGCTATGGTGGGTCGTCCGTTCCACCAACACGCCACACGTGGCAGCACATCACACGAGGTCCTGCATCACACGAGGATAGCCCATGAACATCGGATTCAATTTACGGAGATTCACGATGAGGCGCATTGCCCGTCTTTCCATCGGCATCGCCCTGCTCTGTTCCAGCGCGGGTCTCGCCTGGATTGCTGAGGTTTCTGCCGATGTCGGCACCGGCATCGATCTGATGTTCGTCATCGACAACTCGGGCAGCATGCGAAAAAACGACCCCGATTTCAACACGCCCCGGGTGGTCAGCACCTTTTTACGTCGCCTGCCGAAAGAAGCCCAGGTGGGCATGGTGTCGTTCGATCGATCGGCACGTCTGCTCGAGTCGCTCACGCCGCTGGACGACGATTCGGCGGAACAACGCTTTCTCAGAAGCCTCGAAAAAATCGACTATAAAGGACAGTGGACCAACAGCGCCGCCGGTTTCGAACGTGCCTTGTACGAATTGAAGGTCAAGGGACGCCCGGATGCCCGGAAGGGGATCATTTTTATCACCGACGGCATCACGGACACCGGCGATCCGCACAAGGACCAGGAATTGAATCAGTGGCTGCGCCAGGATTTCACGGCCGAAAGCCGGGCTCTGGGGGTTCGCATTTTCGGGATCGCCTTTACCGAGGAGGCCGATTTCGTCCTCATCCAAGCCCTGGCTTCACGAACGGAGGGGGAGTATTACCGCACCTATGATGCGTCCGAGATTCTGATCGTCCTCGACGACATCCTGACCCGCTTTCAGCCCCCGACCGCCGACACACTGCCGCCCAAGGCGCCCCAACCACTGGCCACCCTGCCCGAACCCCAGGTGCAGCCGGTTGCCCAACCCCTGTCCGCCGCTGCGGAAGCCAACGGCGACGCCAAATCGATTATCAGCCTATTCAACCTGGTGTTGGCGCTGCTCACCACGGTGGTGGCCGCCGGAATCGTCTTTCTCTTCGTGAAACAATACCGCTCCAAGCGGAAACCGGTTCGCCCAACGACCGACCCGCGCAAGCAACCCGAAGCCTATCTCGACGATGTGGATCGCGTCACCGGGAAAGAAGCGGGTCGGATCGCCATCACCAAGGCGCACACCACCATCGGCAGGGATCCACGCAACGATATCACCATCGCTAAAGCCACGGTCTCGAGCTTTCATGCGACCATCGAGTACAGAGGCCTCGCCTTCTATATCGAGGACCAGCGCAGCACCAACGGTACGCGGGTCAACGACCAGGTGTTGCGCGCCAACACGCCCATGCGGCTGAAGAGCGGCGATCGCATCTCTTTTGCCACCTTTCACTTCAAGTTCACGATACCCGAACAGATGCCCTTCGGAGAGACCGTGATGGTTTCGATGACCGCACTGGAAGGCCCGGAGTCGGGCTCGACCGTCATTATCGACCTCAACGATCAGGACAGCGCCCAGGGTTTGATCAGCTGCATGCAGAACCACCTGTTGCAGCTGTACTCCATGGGGCCCAAGTACAAGCAGTTTGCCACCAGCTATTTTCCTTACGATACCATCGATGCCATCGCCTGCAAGGCCCACGCAAACCTGAAGAAAACCCAGTCCGACGGCCGGCAATATTGCGACGCGATCATCGAGAAAGAGACCTTCTATTTAATCTGCACCCTGCCGGTGCCGATCAGCAGCGCCGCGGAATGGTACCACGCGAACCACCAGGGTTTTACCAAGTTCGTCATGCAGTGGATCCGGTCGCCCCAGTACGAAACGGTCAAGTGCCGCAGGCTGTGCGTCTTCACCTTCGGCCAGGATCCGGCCACCTGGGTCAGCCTGACCATCGTACCCACGCACCCGGAACCCGATCCCGTGGAGATCATATCCGTCGATTTCCTCACCGAATCGGAAAAGGCCATGCTGGCCCTGGACTTCGACCACCACGGCCGGGTGATGTAAAGCGCAGGTACAGTGACCTGTGCGCCAAACTTCGAGAGCCGCTTCATCGCAATGCGCCGGGCGCGGCCATTTTCCGCGGCCCACTAAAGAAAATAGTCCACCTGCCGATAATAAAAAAAATCCTCTGCTTTCCAGGAACGGGTTCGACGGCATATGAGCGATGTGGGCAAAATCGAAGGAGACAGGCTGGTTGAGCTGTTTCAGCACCTGATCGAAAAACGGGTCATCATATCCATGCATATGGTGGGCACGGACCTGGACCGCCTCACCTGCGTCACTGCCCTGAAAAAATCACCCGAAGGCGATGTCCTGGACATCGACCTGCCCAACGATTTCAAATCATCTGTGAAACCAAACGGCCCGCTGAAATTGAAATTCAACTTCAACGGGCCGGACCACCTGGAGTATCTTTTTATCACCACCGGCGGCCAGATCGGCCGCCGGGAAATCACCGTTCCCCTCCCCCCCTACGTGGAGCGCATCCAACGCCGAAAAAACTTCCGCATGGAGACGCCCCTGGGAACCAAGATGTTTCTCAAATCGGGCAGAGTTCAGGCCGTTTTCAGCCTGATCAACATCAGCCTGGGCGGTGCATACGGCACCCTGCTCAAGCACAATGCCAAGCACACGGACGGCATGATCTTGGAAATTGGCGAGGCCGTCGACAACCTCGGCATTTTCGTACCGGCCGGCAAGGACTGGGAAGAGCTGATCATCATCATCAAGCAGGCCGAGGTCCGCCGCATCGACCACGACCGCCAACATAGAAAATACAAATACGCCTTTGAATTCATGGACCTGGCGGCCAGTGAAAAGAGAAAACTGACCCAATCCATCTACCAGTTCCAACGGCAGTTCCTGCAGCGGCGATAATCCCACCCCGACAACGGCCTACTGAGTGCCCATCCACGAATAGAATAATTTGGTCCAGATCAAGGCGCATGAAAAATTTAACCGCAGCCATATGGTTTATATTCCGAGGATTAAATTTTCGCGCAACGCCGATATCGGGCAAATTGGCCATTCGTGGATGGGCACTACTGAGCGGCGACCTGCAGCACCAGCTTGCCGAAATGGCCCGAGGCCTCCATCTCCGCGTGGGCTCGGCCGGCCTCGGCCAAAGGCCTTACCGCGTGGATGAGGGGCGCGATGCGGCGGCTCTGGATGTGGGGCAGCACCTGCTGCACGAATGTTGCGGTGATGTCCGCCTTTTGCGCCACCGGCAGGGCACGCAGGACCGATCCGATGATCCGCTGCCGCTTGACCATCATCAGCCCCAGGTTTAGGGTGCCGGAGGCGCCGCCCATGAGCCCGATCACCACCAGGCGGCCGCCGATAGCCAGGGCGGCCTGGTTCTGGGCCAGGTAGGCCGCGCCGATGTGGTCCAGGATCACGTCCGCGCCGGCGCTCTCTGTGAAGCGGCGCACCTCGCCGGCGAAATCCTGCTGCCGGTAGTCGATGACCCGATCCGCCCCCAGCTCACGCACCCGATCCACCTTGCCGGAGGAGGCCGTGACGATGATCCGGCATCGGTCGAGCAACGCACGGCAAAGCTGGATGCCGGCCGTATTGACGCCCCCGCCGCCGCCGTGCAGCAGAACCGTCTCTCCCTCGCCGAGACCACCGATGAGAAAAAGGTTCAGAAAGGCAGTGATGTAGACCTCTGGAATCGCCGCAGCCTCCTCGAAGGTGATCGTCTCCGGAATGGCCATCAGGTGCCCGGCATAGGCCAGAGCATATTCGGCATAACCGCCGCCGGCCACCAGCCCCATGACCCGATCGCCCGGTTGCCAGTCGGTCACGCCGTCGCCCAAGGCATCGACCACCCCGGCCACCTCCAGGCCGAGCACGTCCGATTCGCCGGGCGGCGGTGGATAGTTCCCCTTGCGCTGGACCGTATCGGCCCGGTTGACCGATGTGGCCATGACCCGCACGCGCACTTGTCCGCTGCCCGGTTCCGGGATGGGCAGTTCGCCGATACCCATGACCTCGGGCCCGCCGAAGCCGTTCAGTATAATTGCCTTCATGTTCCGCCTCCTCAAACGCTTGAACCTCTGTTCGATGTTTTCGCCCAGCCGCCAGCAATTCTAATTGAATCTGATTCACCTTGAAGGGCGCACCTTCCAAAAGATTTTTGATAAAAAAATTCGCATCGCAACGGACATGGCAGGCGTGGGTGGGGCAGGCGGCCAGGGCCACGTGAGCCTGCGGTCATAGAGCCAGTTGAATGCAAACGGCGGACAAGCGGCCCACACTTTTGAACGCAGCGAGTTTCCGGGCCGCCCGCCGTGGATTTTACTGGCTCTTGACCGCTTGGCGTGTGGCATCAGCCGCCTGTTCCACACACGCCGGGTATAATGAATAGCGCATCGATGATTTCGACCCGCGGCTTCGAGTCTTTCTTATTGTTTGATAACAGGGTATTACTTGACGATTTGAAGGCCACGCATTACTCTGTCGCTCAAAGCCATCCGCTTCTTGCTCGTTAGATTCTAAAACCATACCATGTGATGAGCGATATGAACATCTCGGAAGTCAAAACCATCGGCAACGGCATTCTGCGGCCCGAAGGGGTCATGGCCCTGAACGACGGCTCCCTCTACACCGCCGATGCCCGCGGGCAGATCGCCCACGTTCAACCCGACGGCCGCGTGGATTTTTTCGGTGATCTGGGCGGGGTGCCCAACGGCATCTGCATCGACCCGCAAGAGCGCTGCATCGTGGCCAACATCGGCAACGGCGAAGTACAGGCGCTTTCAAGGGACGGCTCTCACGAGGTGCTGTTGACCCAGGCCGAGGGCCGCCGCATGCGGGCGCCAAACTTCCCTTATGTGGACAGCAGGGGCCGTCTGTGGGTCTCCAACTCCACGGAGAAGGAAGACATCGAATCAGCCCTCTGGCAGCCGTTGCCCGACGGTTGCGTCGTGGTCGTGGAGGCGGGCCGCGAGCCGCGCATCGTGGCCGACGGCCTCTACTTCGCCAACGGCCTGACCCTGGACCGGGACGAACGCTACCTCTACGTGGCCCAGACCATGCGGCGCAACATCGTTCGCTATGCTATCGAACCGGATGGGTCGTGCGGTCCGGCCGAGATCTTCGGACCCAGCCCGCTGAACCAGCTCGGTCTGCCCGACGGCATCGCCTTCGACGAGGCCGGCAATTTGTGGATCACCTTTCCCCAATGGAATGCCGTCGGCTACCTGACGCCCGACGGCGAGCTCGAGATGGTCCTGGAAGACCCGGAAAAGCGCATCCTCCGGCGCCCGGCCAACATCTGTTTCGGCGGCCAGGACCGCAGGACGGCCTTCATCGGCAGCCTGGACGGCACCGCGATCCCCTATTTCCCGGTGCCCCATCCGGGCATGCGCCTGGTGCACCAGTCATGAACTCTGGGGCGTTTAGGCCGTGATTTGCACAATTCGGGAGGTATTGTCAGGGAAACAAACGATCAATCGTCATCCTGGTCAAGGAAGCGCTTCACCGTACCGATGTGATATATGGCGAAAATCAGAATCAGGAGGCCGATGATGATGACCGCCCACGTCTCGACCTGTTCGACATCCACATAACGATTGACATAATCGAGCACGCCGTTTCCGATCAGGGAGTAGATCACAATGGAAGTCAAGGTGCCGCTGAAGACGATCAAAAAGTTGTTGATCGCCTTGTAGTTCAGCAGGTACCCGATGATCGAACCAATGACCGGGCCGGTCATGAAAAAGGGAAACATGACGAAGAGAAAGAGACCGACGGCACCATATCTCTTGATCCTGGTCTTCTGGCCCTGGGCGGTGAACTCCGCCTGGCGCACGGTGCTCTTGAGCAGCTTGGGCTCGATGACATTGCGCATGATCAAAACGACGATGCCATAGGCCACCAGGACGATGACGACCTCCAGATAAAAATTGTAGACGATGGTGAGAGGAACCGACAAGCCGGCCGAAAGACAGGTGGCGATACCCAATCCCCGACCGCCCATGAGGTGAATGATGGCCGTGGAAGAGAGAACCCCATAGTGTTTGACATCCGCAAAGAGCAGATAGAGCAGATACAGCCCCAGGATCAGTATCATCAACAGGCCGATGGAAAGGATTTTAACTTCGATCAAATCGAAGCGCTCTCGAATGAGAAAAGAGATTTTGCGGACGGCTCGATAGGCCAACCAGAACAATTTTCGGACGTATTTCATGGATGCTCCGCTTAAAGCGTCAATCGCTTATACTGGCACGGGAGCGACTCTGTCAATCGGTTGCTGAACCTGCCATGCATTCGATCGCTGCCGCGTCTTTCGGCGACCCAAACCCGGGATAGGCCACATGCATTTTCACCCCCAGGCCATTGTGCCGTTTCTTTCCTGGTTGCGTGGCTATCGACGCCCCTTTTTCAAGCCCGATCTCTTCGCCGGACTGACCGTGGCCGTGGTGGCCGTCCCCCAATCCATGGCCTATGCCCTGATCGCCGGGCTGCCCGTATCGTTCGGACTCTATGCCTCCATCGTGCCTACGATTATCGGCTGTCTGTGGGGAAGCTCGTCCCATTTGATCACCGGACCCACCACGGCCGTCTCCCTCGTGGTGTTCAGCACCCTGTCATCCCTGGCCGAGCCCAACAGCGCCGGTTACATCGAGATGGCCCTGTTTCTGGCCCTTATGGTGGGCGCCCTTCAACTCATCATGGGTGTGGCCCGCCTGGGCACGCTGCTCAATTTCGTCTCCCATGCCGTGCTGATCGGGTTCACCACCGGGGCGGCCGCTCTCATCGCGTTCAAGCAATTACCGGCCCTGCTCGGATTGAAAATCGAAAAAACATCGGTTTTTTTTGAACATCTATTTAACATTATCACCAATCTGCATGAGATCGAAATCATCAGTCTGGGCCTGGGCACGCTCACCATCGTGATCATTTTAGGATTCAAAAAATTCCGACCCAACTGGCCCGGGACGCTCCTGGCCATGGTAGCTGTGGGCAGCCTTGTGGCGATCTTCGACCTGGATCGGCAGGGTGTTGCGGTCGTGGGGGCGGTATCCGGGGATATTCCCCTGCCCGGCCTGCCGGACATGCATCTGCTCGCCCAAGCCGGCAAACTGGCTCCCGGGGCCCTGGCCATCGCCATTCTCGGATTGGTCGAAGCGGTCTCGATCGCCAAATCCATTGCCGACCAGACCCGCCAGCGCATCAATGTCAACCAGGAGTTTATCGGCCAGGGCCTGGCCAATGTCTCCGCGGCCCTTTTCAGCGGCTACGCCGGCAGTGGGTCGTTCACCCGGTCAGCGGTCAATTTCAGGGCCGGCGCCAGGACCCCCCTGAGCGGCATCATCTCGGGCATCGCGGTAGCCCTGACCGTGTTGATCGCCGCCCCCCTGGCCGCCAAGCTGCCCATATCGGCCCTGGCCGGCGTCCTGGTGGTGGTCGCCTATGACATGATCCGCGTCAGGGACATCGTCCGGACCCTGAAAACCACGCGCGGCGATGCGGCGGTGCTGGTCATCACCTTTGCCTCGACCCTCCTGCTCAATATCGAGTTCGCCATCTATGTGGGCGTGTTGCTCTCCATCGGCCTGCACCTAGCCGCCACTTCCCATCCGCGAATCCAGTCGGTCGTGCCGGATCCGGCCACCGGCAAAATGCGGGCGTCGTCCTACGGCGAAACGTGCTGCCAGATGGAGATCGTCGCCATCGAGGGTTCGCTGTTCTTTGGCTCCGCCGCATTTGTGCTGGACGATCTGCAGCGGCGGTTGCGCAGCCGGCCCCAGACGGCGAATTTGCTGATCCGCATGCACAAGGTCAACACCATGGATGCCAGCGGGGTCCACGTCCTGGAAATCCTGCTCGACGAGGTGCGGCGGCGCGGCGGCGGCATCTATTTCTCCGGCGTGAACCACGGCGTGTTCCTCGTGTTAAAAAACTCCGGTTTTCTGAACGAGATCGGCGCCGGAAAAGTGCACGCCACCACCCGTGCCGCCATCCGCCAGGCCATGCGGGAATCGTTTTTTCCGGCCATCTGCGCCACATGCCCGGAGATCGTCTTCGAGGAGTGCCCGGCACTCAAACGCGGCCATTGGGAAATTTTCGGGCCGGACATCCACCCCCGGGACAGCCAAGCCGGCCTGGCCGAATCTGGACAACCGGCCATTGATCAAAGGGAAGAAAGCCATCCGGGAGCGCCTTCTTCATAATTCGGGACATATTTATCATGCTGAAAATACTGGTATATACTAACGGACAACCGATCGCCGAGAAGGCGCTGCACTTCGCCGCCGAATTGTCGCGACGACTGGCCGCCGAACTGGCTGTGATCACCGTGCGCAGCGGCACCCACGCCGCCGAAGAGCCGCCGCCGGTAGGCATCGCGTTTTCCCTGGCCGACCGTAAAGGTCTGCCCCACGGGCTTCAGATCCTGATCACGGCCCTGGATTTCCTGGCCGGCCGGGCGATCCTTCCGATGCCCAAGGCCATCACGATTCAGGATTTTCCCCGCGGTTACCGATTCGTATGCAATGCGGCCGACGGACGGCGGGTCGCGTTTTATGAATCCTTCGGCCACCTGGTGGAAACCCTAAACCACGAGGTGGACGAGCATGGATACGATCTGCTCGTCGTGGCGCCGCCGCGGCGCAACCGCCTGGGGCGCTGGATGAGCGGCAATGCCATCCGGAAACTGGCCCTCGATCTGCAAACCTCTCTGCTGGTGGTTCGCGGCGGCGGACCGGACAGTCCGTATCTGGTATGCGCGGATGGGTCTCTGTCCGCCCGCTCGCAGTTTTCCCTGTTGCGGCGCCTGCTGCCCGCCATCGGTCCGCCGGTGAATCTGATATGGATTCAAAAAAGCGTCGATGACCAAAAGACGCGCCAAACCGCCCAGGCTTGTCTGTCGCAAGCCGGCCAATGGCTGAGCCAATCTCATCGAGAATGCGGAATCATCGTAAAGGAAAGCGACCGGCCCGCAGAAGAGATCATCGCAACGGCCGGAACGGATGCCGTTGTCATGATGGGGGCCAGCCTGCGCCACGACGTCTATCGGCGCATGCGGGGCAGCCAGGCCATGCAGGTTCTGGACAGTTCACCGGCCAGCGTGCTGCTGGTCAAATTGCCGCCCGAGGAGGATGTCGAGTTTATGAAGACGCCTCAGCAGGGTTGAATTCCAGCGCTGCAGCCAGTAATATAGCCGGCATGGGGATAAAAAAAACCGCCTGGATCCACCGCACCGCTTCCGTGCTCTTCGGCCTCATATGCGCCGCCCTGATGATGCTCAGCTGTGCATCGCCGCAACAGCCGATGCCGGCCCGTGCGCCCGCGCCGCCGCCTCCGGCCCCGGCGCCCATCGTCGAGCCGGAGGCGCCCCGGCTGCCGACCATTCAATTCACGATTCAAGCCGGGGCTTTTTCCACCAGTGATCGCGCGGCGCTCTATGCCGAACGACTCGAAGCAGCCGGCCTCGACGCCTACTATTTCATCGACACCGACGGCCTATACAAGGTCCGCTTCGAACGCTTCGAGACCCGGGAAGCGGCCCTGGCGCGCGCGCTGACCCTTCAGTCCCGGGGATTGATCGAAGCGTTCTATATCATCCACCCGGTGCCCGGCGCCCATCAGGCCGATGTGCGACGCAACCTGCAGGAGAGCATCGTCGAGACGGCCCGTCGTTTCCTAGGCGTGCCCTACCGCTGGGGTGGCGCCTCGGTCAGGGACGGATTCGACTGCAGCGGCCTGACCATGACGGTTTACCGCCTCAACGGATTGGAACTGCCGCGCAATGCCTACAGTCAGTACCATGCCGGCATGTCGGTGTCCGGCCATGCCCTTGAACCGGGCGACCTGGTCTTCTTCGCCACCGGGAAAAGCCACAGGATCTCGCATGTGGGGATCTACACAGGCGACGGCCGTTTCATCCATGCACCCGGCCGGGGCAAACACATCCGCACGGCCAGCCTGTCCAACGGTTATTTCAAGCCACGCTACAAAGGGGCCCGCCGCTACCATTGATCAATTTGCCTAAGATCATTTCATCAATTTTAACTAAATCCCATCCATTAAATCCGGCCCGGGTGAAACAGGTGGCCGATGCTACACGCCAAGCGGTCAAGAGCCAGTGACATGCACGGCGGGCGGCCCAGAAACTCGCTGCGCTCAAACAGTCTGGGCCGCTTGTCCGCCGTCTGCATTTAACTGGCTCTATGGCCGCAGGCTCACGTGGCCCTGGCCACCTGCCCCACCCGGGCCTGCCACAACCGTTGCCATTCGAATTTTTTAATCAAACAACGCTTGATAAAACCGTAAAAAGTCGCAGAGGCGTCATGCCGGTGAACGCCGGGATCACGGAAATATACAAGTTCCGGGCGCATTACATAGCTGTCAACGCTTGGAAAGTGCGCCCTTCAGGTTGAATCACATTCAATTAGAACGGGTGAGGTTGGTTTCAGACCGCGTCGTCATCTATGCCTCTCCGATGTGGAGCCAGGCAAACCGGTACCCGTCGAGGGCAATATCCTTTCCGGCCGGAAACCGTTCGGAGGTGACCAGGTCCACGCCGCCATTTCCGCCCACGTGCCCGCTGGCATAGTCCCAGGGCATGACCTGAGGATGTTCGGAAAAATTATTGACCACCAGAACCCTCCGACCGCCGCCTTGGCGCAAGTACGCAAACAGGTGCGGGTTGCCCGAGTCGACCACCGTCATGCCGCCGTTACTGAAGGCTGGCAGCTGTTTGCGAATCCCGATCAGCCGCACCATTTCGTTGAAAAACCGCCATTGCAACGTATCGGCATCGGTCAAATCGTCACGGGCCTCCCATTTGCGTTTCGATCGATGCACCCAACGGCTGTCGGCGGCTTTGGCCGGATCGGAGAGAAAGGTGTAATCGTTGAGCATGCCCCACTCGTCGCCCAGGTAGATGAGTGGAATCCCCCCGGCGCTGAGCATGATGCTGCGCATTAAATTGATGCGCCGCACGGCCCACTCGATCAACTGGGGGTCCTCCTGCTCCAGGGCCTGCTCCAGGCCTGCCAGACTGGCCAGGGTACCCGATACCCGCAGGTCGCCGTTGGCCGGATTGAATTGAAACGGCAACCCCTTGGCAAACGAGCCTGGAAAGCGACCGGTATAAAAATCATTGAGAAAACGGCGGTGTCCCACCGGATCGATGCCCATCCGACGGGCGTCGTCATCATCGAAGGTCCATCCGATATCGTCATGGCAGCGCAGGTAATTGACCCAGGCGCATCCCTCGGGAAGACGGCTGCGGTGACGCATGGCGTGCGCGAGCAGATTGACCTCCCGAGTGGCCAACGATTCCCACAGCAGTGCCATCAAGGTGGGATTGTAGGAGAGCTGACACTCGTCCGGCCGCACGTAGGAGATCACGTGGTCCGGGTGCACGATGGCCTCGGATTTGAAGAGCAGGCAGGGTGCGGCGATACGGGCCAGGGTATTGAAGGCCTGTACGATCAGGTGCGCCTCGGGTTGGTTCTCGCAGTCGGTACCCAAGCGCTTCCAGATAAAGGCCACCGCGTCCAGCCGGAGCACCGTCACGCCTTGATTGGCCAGAAACAGCATCTCTTCGGCCATGGCGCGGAACACCTCGGGATTGGCATAGTTCAGGTCCCACTGGTAGCTGTTGAACGTGGTCCAGACCCATTTCCCCATACCGTCATGCCAGGTGAAGCTGCCGCGCCGCACGGTGGGGAAAATATCGCGCAGGTGGCGCTGGTACTGGTCGGGCAGGCCGCGGTCGTCAAACAGATGATAGAAAGCCTGGTAGTGGCGGTCCCCCGCCTGGGCGCGTTGGGCCCAGTGATGCTCGTCGGAGGTGTGGTTGAACACGAAATCGAGTACCAGGTCGATGCCCTCGTTGCGCAGGGCTCCGGCCAACTGGTTCAATTCCACCATGTTGCCGATGTCCGGATTGATGGCCCGGTAGTCGCTGACCGCATAGCCGCCGTCATTGTCGCCGTGAGGCACGGCAAACAGGGGCATGAGGTGCAGATAGGTCAGCCCCAGCTGCTTGAAATAGACGATATGCTCGTGCAGCTTGGCCAGCTTGTCGCTGAACAGGTCCACGTAGAGCACGCCGCCCACCGTGGCCTCGGATTGGAACCAGTCCGCCTGCCATTCCCGGTAGCCATCCAGGGACTTGAGATCGTCCGGCCGCGCCAACCAGCTCTTGGCGGCGGTCCGCACGATCTGCTCGAGGTGATAGAAAAAGTCGTACTGCCATCCATAGAGCTGGTGAAGCAAAACGAACAGGCGTTCCCAATGATGGGTCAGCCGCCTCTCGAAAAGATCCCAGATAGCGGTGTTCGCGTCGATATCGACGCTCAACTCCTTTTTCAATCGATCTAAAATGCGCTCCAGCGCGACAGGTGCGTGGATAACGATCCATTGTGGGTCGGCCATGTCAGATGATGGGTCTCCTTTCCTCAAGACATTGCTTACAACTTAATATACCGTGCCGAAAATGCAACCGCGGATCCCTGCCTGGGTGCCGGCCTGCATCTCGGTCGCTTTACAAGAGAGCGGTTTGGGGCTATCATCGGCATCATTCATTGACATCTAAAAAGGCTTCGCATGGCGGAGCGACACATCGCAACCGAGGTATCCCCATGACCCGGCATTCGAAACGACGCAGGAAAGAGGTCGGCAGCTCTCCGGGGACCCTGCTGTTCGTCGGCGAACAAAAAACAGATCGACCGCGAATATCGGTGATGGCTTACAGCGCCGAATCCTTGGACGAACAGGACATACAGGAGGTGGATCGGCTGAAATCCCTTCGTCAAAGCCCCTCGAAAAAATGGATCAACCTGATCGGCATCCACGACACGACGATGCTTGAAAAATTCGGTGTTCTATTCGACATCCACCCCCTGACGCTGGAAGATATCGGCAATACCGGGCATCGGCCGAAGATCGAAGAGTTCGAAAACTATCTCTACCTGGTCCTTAAAATGCTTCAATTCGATCCGGCGGGATTAAAAATCGAAGCCGAGCAGGTCAGTCTCTTACTTGGCCCTGATTTCTTGATCTCTTTTCAAGAGGCCTCTGGGGATGTCTTCGAACCGGTGCGTCAGAGGATTCGAAAGGCGAAGGGGCGCATCCGCAAATCAGGCTGCGATTATCTGGCCTACGCGCTGATCGACGCCATCGTCGACCATTACTACTTGATTCTGGAACGACTGGGAGAACGCATAGAAGCGCTGGAAGAAAGCATCGTTTCCCAAGAGATCCAGCAGCAGACAGTGAGAGAGATTCACTTCCTGAGGAGCGAAATAATCTTCATGCGCAAACAGATCTGGCCGTTGCGCGAGATGGTCTCCCAGCTGAGCAAGGGAGAATTCGACCTCGTTCAACCGGCCACCCATCCGTTTTTAAGCGATGTTTACGATCACGTGATCCAAATCCTGGACACCGTCGAAACCTACCGGGAAATGTTGGGCGGTTTGCTGGAACTCTACATGTCCAGCGTCAGCAACCGCATGAACGAAGTGATGAAGGTGTTGACCATCATCGCCACGATCTTTATCCCCATCACCTTCGTGGCAGGTATTTACGGCATGAATTTCGACCACATGCCCGAACTGCGCTGGCGCTGGGGATACTTGGGCGTCTGGGGAATTATCGCCGCCATCGTCGGGGCCATGTTGCTTTACTTCAGAAGGAAAAAATGGCTGTGAGCGGGTCGCATCCCCGCCGGTTTCAGAGTCGAAACGTTGACGAAAAGCCGCAACTTGATAAACGGTCCTCTATGGTTTGAAATTTTAAATTCCGTTGCCGCCCCAAGGCAATAAATCGTTGATTGCAACGCCCACCTCGCATATGAATAGGCTCCAAAATGGGATTTGTATCCGCACTCGATTCAGAGGCATCGCATGCAAGCGTTACTGGTCATTTCAAGCATTGAAGACGACATCGAAAAGATCCGCCGGGCATTTGATACCGACGTCAAGATCGACGGCATCCGCGATTTTGCCCAGGCCGCGCCCATGCTGTCCCGGGCGCGTTACGACTGGCTCTTCGTCGACCTGGACATCATGGCCGACCACATGCACGGCGGGGATTTCAGCGAAACCTTGAATCCGCTGCAAAAACAGTCGCCTTCAATTGAAATCGTCATCATGGCCGCACCCGAACATATCCGCAAGGCCGTCGGGTTGGTCAAGCAGGGCGCCAGCGACTACATCACCTATCCAGTCTCCACGGATGAGGTCCGTCTGGTGGTCGATACCATCAAAAAGACCGCCATACGCCAATCGGAACTCGATTACCTGAGGGATAAATTCTGGAAAGCCGATGCCCTGGAGGTGATCCAGACCAAAAGTCCGGCCATGGTCGAGGTATTTAAAAAAATCCGATCCGTCGCCGCCACCAAGACCACGGTCATCCTGACCGGCGAAACCGGGACCGGCAAGAGCGTGCTGGCCAAACTCATCCACCAGCACAGCAATCGGCAAAAGGCGCAGTTCATCAGCGTGCACTGCGGCGCCATACCCGACACGCTGTTGGAAAGCGAGCTCTTCGGCCATGAAAAAGGGGCCTTTACCGGCGCCCTGCGCAAAAAGCTCGGCAAGTTCGAAATCGCCAACGGCGGGACCATCTTCCTCGATGAAATCGGTACGTTGACCCCCCAGGCCCAGATCAAACTCTTACAGGTCCTGCAGGACGGCACCTTCAGCCGTGTGGGCGGAGAAGAGACGATCTGCACCAATGCCCGGGTGATCGCCGCCACCAATACCGATTTGAAAGCGGCCAGTGAAGAGGGCTCTTTTCGCAAGGATTTGTACTACCGGCTCAATGTCTTTCCTATCCACATCCCTCCCTTGCGGGATCGGATCGAGGACCTGCCACAGTTGATTCATTTCTTTTTGACCCGCCTGAACCGCGAGTTCCAGAAGTCGATCCAATCGGTGCATCCCCATGTATTGCAAAACCTGTCCAAATATCAATGGCCCGGCAATGTGCGCGAGCTGGAAAACCTGATGGAGCGGGCCTATATTCTGGAAGATGCCACGGTGTTGACACCCACCGGATTTCCTCAGGAGTTGTTCGAACAACTCTGCGAGGCGGCCGTCATGCCGGTACACACCAACATGCCCCTTTCCGAAGCCCGCCGCATGGCCCTAGACGATTTCGAACGGCGCTACATCAAGGACCTGCTGGGCCGCAACCGGGGCAAAATCAACGCATCGGCCGCAGAGGCGGGCATCACCACGCGCCAGCTGCATAAGCTGATGAGCCACCACGGCATTCACAAGGAAGAATTCAAGGCTAAGACAGTCATGGAATAGAGACCATTGGTGGCGATCTGCAATCGTCATGGAACTGAAAAAAAATGCCATTCGGCACACTGACATCTGAGAACCGGCTTATTCTGGAAACTATCCAGGGCATCCTGGTGCGTCTTTCAATGGACGGCCGTATCCAAACGTTTTGCTGCATGACGGAAGAGGGCGGCCACCTCGCCCATCTCAATCCCCAAGGCGCTTTTTGGCACGATCTTTTCGAACCCCTCGATGGCCAACTTGAATGGCGCGATTTTTTCCATGATGTGCTTCTGATCGACGGCCGCGGCCGACATCTCAACTGGATCGCCGATGCCGTCGGCGAGCCAATCCGCTTGGAATGGCAATTTAAAAGGGTCGGAACATCTGCAGATCCCAGCAGTTTTCTACTCGGCATCGGTCGCGTAATAACACGGCGCATGGCCAATGAAGAACGAATGGCTGCGGAACATCATCGCTTGGTCGAAGATAATAAAGAGATGACCTGCCTCTACGGCATATCACAGATCATCGTCGAAATGGGCGGTACTTTTGACGACAAGCTGACCGCCATTGCCCAATTGATGATTCCGGCCCTGCATTGTCCTGAAAGAGCTACAGTGCATATTCGACTCAACAATGTTTCGTACAAAACCCCGGGCTTCGACCAAGCCGACGAGCGCATCTCCGAAAAGGTCGTCGTCCTGGGAGAGGAGCGGGGCCAAGTAGAGATCGGCTACCGGCTTCGGTATCAGCCTGCCGATCCCCAGAAGGTTGACTTCAACAATAAGGAGCGACGTCTTCTCAAGAATGTCGCCAGACAGCTTGCCTTCAAGCTGGAGAAACGAGAACTTCAGGAGCAACTCAAGCATGCTGATCGTCTGGTCACCATCGGGCAATTGGCCGCCGGCATCGCCCACGAGCTCAACAACCCCCTGGCCGACATCCTCGGATTTGCCCAGCTCGCATCCCGACGTCCCGACCTGCCCGAAGAGACCTATCAGGACCTGGTCCGAATCGTTAAATCCGCTCTATATGCCCGTGAGGTGATCAAAAGGATCCTCCTCTTCAGCCGGCAAAGCCGTCCCCACAAAACCGAAGCGGACCTCAATGCAATCGTCGATGAATGGCTCGATTTTATTCGATTCCGCTGCGCCAAGAGCAACATCGAAGTGGATCTCGAACTCGATCCTGGACTGCCGCCCATCGTTGGGGACCCTGCCCAGCTCAACCAAGTGCTCGTCAACCTGGTCATCAACGCGATCCACGCCATGAACGAAGGCGGACGACTGACCATTGCGACCGGCAGGGATGGCGACAAGGTCTATCTGCTTGTTCGGGACACAGGATCGGGCATCAATACAGAGATCATGGACAAAATTTTCCTGCCTTTCTTTACCACCAAGGATGTGGACCAGGGGACGGGATTGGGTTTGTCGGTAGTCTACGGGATCGTTCAAGAACACGGCGGCCAAGTGACGGTGCGCAGCAAAGAGGGGGCTGGTTCGACCTTTCAGATCGTCTTTCCCCTGACAAAGCCGGCCCCATGTGCAGTGGAAACGGAGTCGCAACCCAAATGAACCCCAAAGCGGTCAGATTGCTAGCGGTCGATGACAGCCCCAGCACCCTGGAAGTCATCCAGCGCATCTTGAAATCCGCCGGCTATGACACCAGAACCTGTCATAGCGTCGTGGAGGCGGTGAGCGCTCTGAGCCGGACCCCGTTCGACCTGGTCATCACCGATTACAAGATGCCCAAACACAGCGGCATGGACCTGATCCAGTATGTCCATGAGAACCACCAGGACACGGCGGTCATCATGGTGACCGGATATGCTACCATCGACGGCGCCGTGGAAGCTGTAAAAAAAGGGGCCGAAACCTATCTGGCCAAACCGTTCACGGACCAGGAACTGCTCACGGCCGTAGAAGAAGCCCTCGAAAAACTCGCACGGCGGCGCAACGTCCAGACTGAGGCTCAACCGTCGATGTTTCATGACATCATCGGCACCTCGCCCGGTATGCAGCACGTATTCAAGCTCATTGACAAGGCAGCGGCCATGAACGTCAACGTAATGATCTCCGGAGAAAGTGGCACGGGAAAGGAACTGGTGGCACGGGCCATTCACTACGGCGGTCCTCGTTCAGCGGCACCCTTTGTACCGGTCAACTGCACGGCCATACCCGACAGCCTGCTCGAGAGCGAGTTGTTCGGTCATGTGAAAGGCGCCTTCACGGGGGCCAACACCTCCAGGGCGGGCTTTTTCCAGATAGCGGAGAACGGTACGATATTTCTGGATGAAATCGGCGATGCCAGCCTCAATCTGCAAGGCAAGCTGTTGAGGGCCATACAGAGCAAAGAGATTTTTATGGTTGGTTCCAGCACGGTTCAGAAGGTCGATACCCGCATCATTGCCGCCACACACAAAGACTTGCCAACACTGGTCCAAAAAGGACTTTTCAGGGAAGATCTTTACTATCGGCTGAATATTATCGACATTTCAATCCCGCCGCTAAGAGATCGAAAAGAGGACGTCCCGGCTTTAGTCAATTATTTCGTAACCCAATTCTGCCAAGATATTGGCCGAAAGCCGCCGACCTTTACCGATAGAGCCCTCGATGCCCTGATCAATCACAGTTGGCCGGGCAACATCCGAGAACTGGAAAATCTATTGCAGCGTCTTTTGGTCATCGTGGACGGTGACCTCATCGATTCCGGCGATTTTCCCGACAGCATGCGGTTAAACATCGATACCGCCCAATCGGGCAGCCGGTCGCTCGCAGAAGTCGAAGCGGAACACATTTTGAAAGTACTGGCAGTAGTCGGTGGCAACAAAACCCAGGCCGCCGAAATTTTGGGTATCGACCGTAAAACCCTCCGAGAAAAACTCAAAAAGATCCGACCATAGCTCTTCGCAAGGCAGCGGAGAATATCGCCCCACCCGGGGAAAAACACCCCAATCAACACCCTTTCGGCTTTCATCTTCATATCGCTCCTCCCACCTAAAATCATCCATATCCACCAGATTTAATTGAATTCTCATGCAGAAATAAAATCGCGACCGTCTACCGGAAAATGGCACGCCAGGTGCATTAATGACCATACTGGATCCAACTCATAGCTATCAAAGGATGTGTCAGAATGGAAAACCACGAAAATCTTCAACAGCGATATTATCGCACCTTTTTTCGCAACATAATTTTTACCATTCTCGCCGCATCGGTAACCCCCATGATCATCGTCGGCATTTTTATCTTCGACAACTTCAGGACATCATACAAGCAAAAAGTGCACGACCATTTGGAACTGGTAGCCTGGCATCACAAGAAAAACATCAATTTTTTCCTTCAGGAAAAACTGGCCAACATCCGCGCCATCGCCGATCACTACAGCTATGATTCCTTCAACAATCCTTATTTTATAAAACAAAAGCTCACGGAGCTTCAACAAGCATACAATCGTGTGTTTGTGGATCTGGGCTTGATCAATCATGAGGGTATCCAAGTCTCCTATGCCGGCCCACACGCACTCCTGAATGCAGACTATTCCAAAGCGGAATGGTTCAAAAAGGCAATCAATGCCTCGCATTTCACCAGCGACGTGTTTTCCGGACTGAGAGCCGAACCGCACTTTATTATCTCGTCCAGACAATATTATAGAGGAGAGCCCTGGATCTTAAGAGCGACCATCGATTTTCGATCCTTCAACGATCTGGTAGAAAATCTTCGTATCGGCAAAACCGGCTTTGCCTTCATATTGAACAAATCAGGCGAGTTCCAAACCAGGCCCAGTGCAACAACGGAAAATCCCAAAGATCTTCTCACGTTGATCACCACAAATGGCATGAGTTCATCCCCCATGGTGATCATCAAAAAGAACCAAAACGGAAAAAAGCTCATTTACGCGACAGTCCACCTCAAGCAAGGCGACTGGTGGATGATACTTCAACAGGATCTGACGGATGCTTACTCAGACCTTTATCGAACTCAGCAAATCGCCATCATCATCATGCTGGTCGGCGGTCTGGGCATCGTCGGCACAAGCCTGCTGCTCAGCCGAGGCCTGATTAAACGCATTTCCCAGGCGGACAGGGAGAAGACGCTGGCGGACAAAGAACGCGAAATGATGTCCCAGCAGGTGATCGAAACCGGCAAACTGGCCTCTATCGGCGAACTGGCCGCCGGAATCGCCCATGAGATCAACAACCCCGTCGCCATCATGGTGGAAGAAGCCGGCTGGATTCAGGACCTGATTGAGGAAGAGAGGCCTGCGATGGCGAACAGCGATAACCTGAGCGAAATCGAAAGAGCCCTGCGCCAGATCCACACCCAGGGTAAGCGCTGCAAGGATATCACCCACAAACTTCTCAGTTTTGCACGCAAGACCGATTCTCGCGTGAACGCTGTTTCAATCAACGAGGCCTTGGACGAGGTGGTCTACCTTTCCGAACAGCGAGCTAAATATAGCAGCATCAAAATCAACAAACATTTTCAGCAAAACCTGCCTCACATCCAAGCCAGTGAAACCGAATTGCAGCAAGTACTGCTGAATATTGTCAACAACGCATTGGATGCCATGGAAAAAACCGGCGGAGAAATCAACATCCGATCAGGGATGGAAGACAATTTCATCGTCGTCGAGCTGGCAGACAGCGGGCCGGGCATCGCCCAGGCAAATCTCGGACGAATTTTCGATCCATTTTTCACGACAAAGCCGGTAGGAAAAGGAACGGGATTGGGATTGTCGATCTGCTACGGCATCATTAACAAGATGGGGGGCCAGATCGATGCAAAAAGCGAGGTGAACAAAGGAACCGTTTTTACCATTCGGATGCCGATCAACGGAAGCTCAACCGAAAAAGGCCAACAACAGAAACAAAGCGCTTAGCAGGACAATGCAAGGATTAACTGGACGTCCCTGATAATTAACGTGGGCAATTAGAGGAGATAACACATGACAATCGCCAAAGTGATGCTAGTCGACGATGAGAAACCGTTCGTGGACACCATGATCAAACGCCTGAACAAACGTGAAGTGGATATCGTACCAGCTTATAACGGACAGGAGGCATTGGACAAGCTGGCCGAAGACAGCACCATCGAAGTGGTCATCCTGGACATTAAAATGCCGGTCATGGATGGGATGGAGGCCCTAAATAAAATTAAAAGCAAACACCCATTGGTCGAAGTCATCATGCTCACCGGTCACGCTACGGTTGAAACTGGTATCGAGGGAATGAAAATGGGCGCCTTTGACTATCTCATGAAACCGTGCAACGCCGATGAACTTGTCGAAAAGGTACAACAGGCTGCTGCAAAAAAGCGTCAGCATGAAGAAAAAATTATGGAAGCGAGAATCAAGGCAATTACCCTGCGTAAACCATAGCCGATAGCTCTGAGTTGGAGATGAACTCGGGCGGTCAGGATGTATTCGAATTTTCAAACAGAGAGTGTAGCGGCCACTGAGAGGGGCAATTCGGCCTGTAAAGAGAAGATGCATAAGGACAAACGATGACGGTAAAACTTGACGACAAGAGCGCTCCCATCAACGTGTTGTTGGTCGACGATGAGATTTGCTATGTCAATGTTTTAGCGAATCGGCTTTCGAAACGTAAAATTGCGGCCAGCAAAGCATACAGTGGTACGGAAGCAATCCGGAAATTGCGGGAACAGGATTTTGATGTCGTTGTCCTGGATCTCAAGCTCGAAGACATGGACGGCATCGAAGTATTAAAAATATTGAAAAAAATGATACCCGACCTCAATGTGATCATGCTCACCGGCCATGGCTCGGAACAAGCCGCCAAAGACGGAATTAAAGAGGGGGCTTTTGATTATCTCACCAAGCCCTGCGAACTGCACGAGTTGATCGCAAAGATTCGGGAAGCGCACCAACAACACCAAGGAGGCTGACCACTGCATCCGATGACGGGGCTTACAAGCGCCGACAGCCATACAAACGGGCCATCGGATGTGTTGAAACGAACATCAAATAAAAAAATCCATCCCAGGTAGTGATAGGTTTATTGCTCGTGGGCTCCAAGGAGAATTAGATGTCATTCCTGCTCAAATCCAAACATGTTCAAATTCTTTTCGCTTTTATCCTGGGCGCTCTAATTTTGATGCTGCCCAGGCCGGAAGGCACCCAATTCAGGATTTCCGGCGACAGCAGTTATGGATTTTACGAAACCATTCGCGAACACTTCAACCGCGTGACACCTCCCGACACGGCTGCCGAAAACTACATCGTCGAGGTTCAGAAATCGAGCGATATCGGCTCCTACGAAAAATATCTCAAAACAAAGATCGCCGAAGGTCAGAACGGCGATATCCAATTTGAAACGGTGAACGGCCTTACCCCCAAAGCCATGCGATTCCTGGCGGTGTTGGTCGTGTTGATTTTTCTCTTCCTGGTGGAGCCCATCCCTCTCGAAATCACCGCCATCCTCATCGGCGTCTCCCTGGTGGTCATGCAGATCGTGGATGTCAAAACGGCATGGGCACCCTATATGCATCCGGTGGTGGTCTTCATCATGTGCTGCCTCATCTTCGCCATTTCACTGGAAAAGGCCGGACTGACCAAACGATTGGGGCACTTCATCGTCAAAAAGGCGGGCACCAACGTAGTCCGCTTTACCTTTTTAATCAGTATCGGCCTGGGACTCTCCTCGTCCTTTATGCACGATGCCGCCGCTGTCTCCATCGGCATCGTCACCATGTTGCCGCTCATGCGTGCCGCTGGCATTCAGCCCCATTCCAACACGGCCAAGTTCATGTTGATTTCCCTGGCCTTCGCCTGTTCATGCGGCGGTATGGGCACCCTGATCGGTGGCGGCCGCTGCATGGTATCTGCGGCATTCCTGAAGGAGTTCACCGGCATCGAAATCAATTTCTTCGACTGGATCAAGTATGCCATGCCCATGGCCCTGGTGACCGTTCCCGCCTCGGTCATGGTCTGCTATCTGGTATTTCGGCCGGACAAGACTCTGGAACTGCCCAAATATGATGAAGCCCTGCCCCCCTGGTCGGCCAAGGAAAAAATCACTTTGATCATCATCGGTGCGGCCTTCGTGCTCTGGTTGACCAAAGGGATGCATGGCCTGGACTATTCGGTGACCGGCATGCTGGCCGTGGCCGCATTGGTGCTGGCTGGCATTTTGAAGTGGGACGACGTGCATGAGAACCTGGAGTGGGGCACGGCCCTGTTCATCTTCGGCGGTGGCATCTCCCTGGGGCTGGCAATGGGATACTCGGGTGCGGCAGACTACTTCGCCCATCTGTTCTTCCCACTGATCAAGGGCGGCGGCTGGCTTTTGCTGTTCGCCGGTGTGGCCGTCTTCGGCGCCCTGGTGACCAACGCCATGGCCAATGTGGCCGCGGCTGCATTGATTCTGCCCATCGTCATTCCCATGGCGCAGCTGGAGGGAGTCGATCCGCGTGTGCTGGCCTTGTGCCTCGGCACCGCCACCTCCTTTGCCATGCTGCTGGTCATCGGCTGCCCGCCCAATGCCATTGCTTACAGTTTCCGCCAGTTCAAGGCCTCGGACATTACCAAGGTCGGCCTGGTGGCCACGCCGGTGCTGCTCATCATGCTGATCGCGGTGGCGGCGGTGTGGTGGAAAATTCTGGGCCTGGTATAGCGCTGTCAAAAAAATGCTTCTATTCTAAGCAGGAGTCAACAGATGGCAGTGGAATACCTCAATCATATCCGCCTGCTTCTCATCGATGATGAAGACCATTTTCGCCAGACCCTGTTCAAACGGCTGGAAAGAAGAGGCCTGCGGGTGCGCCAGGCGGACAGCGGCGAAACGGGCCTCGCCCTCTTGAAGGCTGAACCGGTGGATGTGGTCGTACTGGATGTGAAAATGCCCGGTTTGGACGGCATTGAAGCCCTCAAATGGATCAAGGCCCAATGGCCCCAAACCGAAGTCATCTTTCTCACCGGTCACTCCACCACCCAGGATGGGGTCGAAGGCATCAAGTCCGGCGCCTTCGACTACCTGAGCAAACCCATCGAATTCGAGCATCTGCTGGAAAAGATCAAACACGCCTACCAAAAAAAGACCAGAGATGAGGAGCGCCGCCAGGAGGCGGCTTACAAGGCCAGAATCGAGCAGCAGATGATCGCCACCGAACGTCTCGCTTCCATGGGGACCCTGGCGGCCGGGGTGGCCCATGAAATCAACAACCCTCTGGCAATCATCAATGAAGCCGCTGGATTTCTCAGCCTGCTGCTGAAGAAGGAAGAGTTGGCCGCCATGCCACGCCGGCAGGACTTTGAAAAGGCCATTCAAAAGATCAGCAACGCGGTCAAACGCGCCCGGGTCATTACCCACCAGCTGCTGGGCAGCGTCCGCAAGCAGGAACCGGTTTTCGCCGAAGTGGATTTGTATGAGTTGGCCACGGAAACCCTTCAATTGGTGCATAAGGAAGCGGCCAACAAGGAAATCCGGATAATCCAGTCCCAAGGCGGAAATCCCGGTCCGATCTGGATCGACCCCAACCAGGTCCGGCAGATTCTGATCAATCTGTTGACCAATGCCATCCATGCCACTGGTAAAGATGGCAAAATCGAAGTGCGCATCGAGGCGGACCCGGAAACCTCAACCCTGATCGTCAGCGACACCGGCAAAGGCATCCCCAGGGAGAACATGGAGAAAATATTCGAACCGTTCTTCAGTGACAAACCGCCGGGTGAAGGTACCGGTCTCGGCCTTTTCGTCACCCGCCAGATCGTGGAAAAACTGGGCGGCAAAATAGAAGTCCAGAGTCGGGTCGGTGTGGGAACCAGCATGAAAATCATTCTCCCCAACCGAAACCCGCTGAAGTCGACTTAGCGCGCCTCGTGGGCGCCAGACAGATCAATCAAGACTGAAAATCGTGCAAAGGAGAAAACGAACATGGTTAAAATTCCGACCAGAATATTGCTGGTTGATGATGAAAAAGATTTCGTCGAAATGCTCTCCATGCGCCTCACCGAATCAGGAGAACAGGTGACGGTGGCCTACAGCGGGCAGGAGTGCCTTGAGAAACTGGCCCGCACGGCGGTGGACGTGGTCATTCTGGACATCAAGATGCCGGGCATGGACGGCATTCAAACCCTCAGGGAAATCAAAGGCATGTTCCCGCTGGTGGAGGTCATCCTGCTGACGGGACACGGCACCACCGAAACGGCCGTTAAGGGAATGAAGCTGGGGGCCTTCGACTACCTGCTGAAACCGGCGGACTTCGAAGATTTGAGCGCCAAACTCGAAGGTGCCAAGAAGAAGAAAGATGAACAGGATGAACGCATCCGGCAGGCCGAAGCCAGACTTTTATTGCGCAAGGGTGGCAATATCTGATCCAGATTGACCCGATCGGGTCTGGCCTGGCCAGCCCGGATACAGAGACACTTTTTAGCTCAAGGGCCGCTAAACCCCAAGGAGGTGCACCGACCGCTCCGCAGGCAGCAATGATGCGAACGGTGATATAGACGACAAATGACCCTCCCCGCCGGGCGATGGACGGGATTGCTGAAATCAGTTCCTTTTTGTAGTGCAAAAACACTTTCCCCGGTACGCGGCGCAATGCCACGCGCTGGTGGCATCAAGGAGAACGATCGATGCTAGCGGTCGCAAAATCTAAAAAGGTCCAAATTTGTTTCGCATTTTTGCTCGGTGCCATTGTCTTACTGTTGCCCAGACCGGAAGGAACCCGTTTCAGGGTTACGGGCGACAACAACCAACGCTTTTTCCAAACCATCCAGGAAACATTCGAACTGGTCCAACCGGCGGATAAGACCGGCGATGGCTATGTGGTGGCAGTGCGCCATGCGCAACCGGGAGCGGATGGTGTACTGAACCAAAAGGCCAAGGCCTTCGCTGACGGGACCATCCAGATCGACTACCTCGATGGTCTCTCGCCGAAGGCGATGCGCTTTCTGGCGGTTCTGGTGGTGCTGATCTTCCTGTTCCTGGTCGAACCCATTCCCCTGGAAGTAACGGCCGTGTTGATCGGCGCTTCGCTCGTTCTCATGGGGATCGTGGATGTCAAAACCGCCTGGGCGCCCTACATGCATCCGGTGGTGGTCTTCATCATGTGCTGTCTCATTTTTGCCATCTCCCTGGACAAAGCGGGCTTGACCAAACGAATGGGACATTTCATAGTCCAGAAGGCAGGCACTAATGTGGTCCGGTTCACATTTGTCATCAGCACGGGTTTGGGCATGGCCTCCATGTTCATGCACGATGCCGCGGCCGTCTCCATCGGCATCGTCACCATGCTGCCGTTAATGCGCGCCGCCGACATCAAACCTCACTCTAGTACCGCCAAATTCATGTTGATCTCCCTGGCATTCGCATGCTCGTGCGGGGGAATGGGGACACTCATCGGCGGCGGCCGCTGCATGGTATCGGCCGCGTTTCTAAAAGAGTTCACGGGGATTGAACTCGACTTCTTCGACTGGATCAAATACGCCATGCCCATGGCCATTGTCACGGTCCCTGCTGCCGTACTCATCTGCTACCTCGTATTTCGCCCGGACAAAACTTTAGAGCTGCCCAAGTTCGATGAGAAGCTGCCGCCGTGGTCGTTTCAGGAGATCATCACCCTGGTCATCATCGGTATCGCCTTTGTACTCTGGTTAACCAAGGGGCTTCACGGTCTCGACTACTCGGTCACCGGCATGATCGCGGTGGCTGCCCTGGTACTGGTGGGCATATTGAAATGGGACGACATCCACGAAAACCTGGAGTGGGGCACGGCCCTGTTCATCTTCGGTGGGGGCATCTCGTTGGGGTTGGCCATGGGTTACTCGGGAGCGGCCGACTATTTTGCCAACATTTTTTTCCCGCTCGTCAAGGGCGGCGGCTGGCTGCTGCTCTTCATCGGTGTTGCGATTTTCGGCGCACTGGTGACCAACGCCATGGCCAATGTGGCAGCCGCTGCACTGATCTTGCCGATCGTGATTCCCATGGCGCAACTGGAGGGAGTTGACCCGCGGGTGCTGGCCTTATGCCTCGGCACCGCTACTTCTTTTGCCATGCTGCTGGTCATTGGCTGCCCACCCAATGCCATTGCCTACAGCTTTCGACAATTCAAGGCATCGGATATCACCAAGGCCGGCCTGGTGGCCACACCGGTCCTGATCGCCATCCTCGTTGGCATCGCCTTTGTCTGGTGGAAATTTCTGGGGTTGGTATAATATTTATTCAAAACAGGCGGCAATGAACCGAAGTACACCGAGGAGGCCAAAAATATGATTAAAGTTCCGACCCGGATATTGATAGTCGACGATGAACACGATTTCGTTGAAATGCTCAGCATGCGTCTCAAAGAAGCCGGTGAAGTGGTGGATGCAGCCTATGATGGTGAAGGATGCATTCGAAAGCTCCGACAGGACGGATTCGATGTGGTCATTTTAGACATTAAAATGCCCGGCATGGACGGCATCCAGACGTTGCGAAAAATTAAAATCATGTTCCCACTGGTGGAAGTCATTCTGTTGACCGGACACGGCACGACGGAAACGGCAGTAGAGGGAATGAAGCTGGGCGCTTTCGATTACCTGTTGAAACCAGCAGACTTTGAGGACCTCGAGACCAAACTGGAAGGCGCCCGGCGCAAAAAAAGCGAACAGGAAGAGCGCATACGGCAGGCCGAAGCGCGCTTACTGCTGAGAAAAGGCGGCAACATCTAAATGTTGCTCACAACCATGGCACCCCGACCCTTTCAAAAGGGCCGGGGTGTGGTCTTTTCCGATGTTCGATCCCAAGAAAGCTTCCCCGCACGAGTGTGGCTGCGGCATGGGCAGGTCAAAGCTGGCGGTCAACCTTATTCGGACTGATCGATCTCTCTGAGCTTGCTCAGAATCTCACGGGCCGAATGCCCCATGGATATTCGCAGCATGGCATCCATTTTTTTCTCTTCGATCTGCTTCTTGTTCATCACCCGCTGCCTGAATGCCTGAGCCAGGGTATCCAACAGGCGATCGAATTCACAGGGCTTCTGCAAATAGGAGAATGCACCGGCACGTGAACACTCAGCGGCGGAATCGATGGTGCCGTGACCCGTGAGAATTACGATTTCCATCCAGGGATGCTGCTTTTTCAACGCCTCAAGCGTCTCTTTTCCGTCCATGCCGGGCATTTTCAAATCTACCAAAGCGATATCAATGGGCTGGTTCCTGGCGACTTCAAGTGCCTTGTCTCCCCTGTTGACGGCTGTGACATTGAAGTCGCGCATTTCCAGGCTGCGGCTGATGGAATGCAGAAACTGTTCCTCGTCATCAACAATCAACAAATTAATCTTATTGGTTATCATAATGTTTTCTCCGTTCTGATGGGTGAATAACTTTAAATTTCAAGTTGTCACAGCTGCTGTGCCAGACTAAAAGCCAAACCATTTCCAATAACCCCAGAATACCCAGATCCAAAGCACCGCCATGCTCAGAATAAAGACCATGGTACCATGGATTAAAAAGTCCTTCATCGTGATCAACTGTTCGCCGGTTTCAGGATCCTTTGCGATACTGAAGACTATGGCGTTGTTGGGCGTACCGATAATCAGGATGTGGGCAAAGGATGAAGCAAAAGCCGTTGCCAGCCCCACCAGCAGCGGTGACGTGCCAGACAAGGTGGCCATGGGTACCGTGATCGGGCCGATGGCGGCCACCGTGGCGCCGTCGCTCATGAAGTTGGTCATGATGCCGGTGATCAGGCTGGTGGAAATGCATAAACCCGTTCCGGCCATGAGAAAATCGGGCAGCAGATTCACGAAACCCGAGGCCAGCCACAAGGCCGCACCGGAGGCCGCCAAACCGTAACCCATGGCGCTCGCGGCTGCATAGAGCGCCACCACGTCCCAGTGGATGCCGTTGATGTCCTTCCAGCGCAGAATGCCCAGAATGTTCAACAGCACCAGGGCCAGCAGGGCCGGACCGCCCATGCCCAGTTTGTCGGACAGGGTCGACCACATCAGTATCAGCAGTACAAGCACGAAAGCCGCTTTGTACTCATCCCGAGTCATTTTTCCGATCTTTTCCGACTCCCGCCGCACCTCGGCCGCCACATTGACGTTGGGCGACAAAATCTTCTTTCTGAAGACGATCAGAAAGTAGGCCGCAATGACGATGGACATCACCGGCACGAACGGCAAGCCGCGCGCCACCCACTGCCCGAAGGAGAGCTGGACCCCGTAGTCGGCGAAGATGCCCAGCATCACGGCGTTGCGGCCGCCAGCGGCCGGTGATCCGGGTCCTCCCACATTGCCGCAGAAGGTGAGCATCAGCAGCAGCATGACCACCAGGGCCTTGTCCTGATTCAGGTTGGCCGATCGGATGGCGCCCAGGTATACCATCATGAGAATCGGCGCGATAAAAGCCACCAGGGCGTGCTCGGATAAGAATGAGGCCGTGACCGAAAGCAACGGAGCGAAGATAAAACAGAACTTGACCAGATTGGTGCTGGTACCCAGCAGCAGTATGCCGATGCGCCGGTCCAGGCCGGTTTTGGTGATCGCCGCGGCCAATGCCAGAACGCTGAAAATGAACACCACCGAATCCTTGGCATAGGCCTGGGCCACGTCTCCTGGTGTGAAAACGCCGAAGAAGTACATCAAAACGCCGACCAACAGGGCCGTTACACCGATGGGAATCGCCCCCGTGGCCCAGAAGAGCGCGGCCACGACCAGAACCCCCACCATCACCTTGGCCCGCAGGGCCACCTGCGTGTCGGTGGCCGGTCCTTTGGTGACCTTGCCATCGGCGTTCAGGGTATTGCTGCTGATCTTGGCCTTGGCGCCATAATATTCGACAATGGTCTGACCGGGTTTCATCTTCTTGTAGTCCGAGTAGCCCGTTATGGACTCGGCGGGCTTGCCTTGTTTGGGAGTGGTCAACAGAGTATAGAGGGACTTTGGTGTGGGCATCAACGCGATGAAAAGAAACAGCACTGCACCCAGGATGATAATGCCGGGCCGCGCATTGTGAGCGCCGATGAGCCACTGTTTTAGACTGGTCCGTTGAATATCCGGGATCTCGTGGCGGGCCAGCGCCTTGACTCTTTCCGAAGCCGCGGCCTGAATGGCGTCGATCAGGTCTTCGATGGGGCAAGGTTTTTCGATGTATCGAAATACGTCGTGCTTGCCCGTGATACGGGCCGATTCGGTGGTGCCGTGTCCGGTATGCATGATCACCTGGACCTCCGGACGGATTTTTTTGATCTCCTTTAAGGTCTGAATTCCGTCCATCCCCGGCATTTTCTGATCCAGAATGACCACTTCCGGATTTTCGTGGCGCACCAACTTGATGGCGTCTTCGCCGTTGTCAACATCGAGGACCTTGTAATTTCGCACCACCAGCTGCTGGGCCAGGCCCTTGCGAAAATCTGGTTCGTCGTCAATCAGCAGAACTTTCGGCAACCCGTTGCCGTCGCTAATCGGCATTGCTTTTTCCATTGATGGCTCCTTTGCTTTTGTTTTTGGGCAGCACCACGGTGAACGCACTGCCAGCTCCCGGCAAGCTTTGGACCTCGATGGTTCCGCCCATAGATTCAATGATTCCGATGGAAACACTCAGCCCCAATCCGGTTCCTTTGCCAACTTCCTTCGTGGTGTAGAACGGATCGAAAATCCTTTTGAGTTGTTCGCTGTCCATACCCTTGCCTGTATCGGTAATGGTGACACGAACCGTTTCTTCATCCTGGTTCGTGGAAATGGTAATCTTTCCGGGCCCCTGAATGGCGTCCCCCGCATTGTTGATCAGGTTTAAAAATACCTGGCGAAGCTGATCCTGATCGACCATCACCATCGCCAGGTCTGCATCAAATTGCCTTTCTACGGAGATATCGTCCAATCCCAAAGAACGCTCCTTGAATCCCAGCAAGACATCATCAATGATGGCGTTGATATTGGAACGCGCCAGGTGGGGCTCACTTTTACGCCCATAATTCAGCAGCTGTTGGGTTATTTTCCTCGCCCGGAAAACGGCTTCTTCGACAACCTTGATCTCCTGTATGATCTGAGCCGGAGATGCATCCATGTTAAATTCAGGATTGAGCATGTCCTTGATCACACCGCTTGTGGCCAATATGATGGCGAGTGGGTTGTTGATTTCGTGCGCCACCCCGGTGGCCAACGCCCCCAGTGACGCCAGTTTGGAGGCGTGCAGCAGCTGCGCTGTCAACGCGTCCTGCTTCTCGGCGTTTTCCCTGGCTTTTGCCACCAGTGCGTGGGTCGCCATCCAAATTGTCATGCCCACGATCACCAGGATAACTGTCGAGCCGATCAGCATGAACTTGCGGGCCTTGTAGAGCTGGGCGTAGGCAATACTCAACGGTTCGCTCACCAGAAGAGACCAGGGCACCTCTTTCAACCAGGCGTGAGCCATAAGGACAGCATCACCATTGGTCACAATCGTCTGGGCGCCGGAAGGCACGTCCACGGGTGGGATATAACTGCTTACCGACAGCGCCTCATCGACTCCTTGATCGGCCAATTGGATACGCCCTTCGCGGTTGACCAGAGCGGAGGCCACGCCTTGTCCGCGGTTGATCGTTTTGAGAAAGAGATAGAATTTGTCGGGATCCAAAGTGGCCCGCAATATGACAGGATGGTCATTCACGGTCTGCTTTGCGGCAATGGTAAAATGAAGTTTATTCCGAAACCCAAGATAGATATCACTGATGGCATAACCGTTTTCAGAGGACTCCAATGTAGAGAACCAATCCTGAGCGCTGTAATCTTTGTTTTGAAGAAAAGGAAAGGGGCCAGCATAGCCAATTTGCATTCCATGCTGGGTCAAATAACCAATATCGATAAAGGCATCGCTGGTTTGTCTCAACTGCCGGAGAAGACTGTCCATTTGCTGTTGGGATGGCACCAGACTGAAAGCGGGGTTATGAAAGAGAGCGAAAATATTCACCAACCGTTCCTGGAGAAAAAGATCGACAGTGTTGCGTTGACTTTCGGCTATGGCGGCCAGATTCAGCTTTCCGGTCTCTTTCAATGTCATATGAAATTGATAATGAAAATAAGCTGAAAGCAATATCAGGGGAACGAGAAAAGCAGCCATCAACCCCAATAAAAATTTACGTTCCAGCTTTATGAAGTAAGCCTTAAGATCCACTTGCTTGTCTGGGTCTGTAGAGACGTGTTGGCCAAGTGATGGTGGCAGTGAAGACATGTGAACCTTTTACCTGTTTAGGGGCACGCGGTCCCAATCTTGAAATTGATCGATTCAATAAAGTTTGTTTTCAACATCTGTAGAAGAAATTGAGCAAACCACATGCCACATCACACATGGTTGTTTATTCTTTTATTTCAGTATGTTTGGTAAAAATCGGCCTTGGCCGAAGAAGCGACAGTGGCAGTTCGTTTTGCATGGTGTAAAAGAACCGAACACAAGAGAAGATGTCGAGGCTTATTTGCTGCGGGTCTGGGTGGGATCTTTTTTACTGTTTTGTTCCGACAGGATCACACGGATTTTTTGCTTCAGCAGATCCACGCTTTGGCCGCTCTTTTCGACAAACGCCACGGCCCTGCCGGGTGTGCGGATGGAAAAGCAATCGGAGGCCAGACAATGAAAAATGACGGTCAGGGTTGGCCGCTCCGCCAACATCCGGCCAAAAGCGGCCGGATCCTCCAGGCCCGGCATATCGGGATCGATAACCAGGGCATCCAGCTTGCCGGGCCGGTGAATCCAATTCTTGAGCTGATCGGCGTTATCGGCCGAATAGACGCGATGGCCTTCGCTTTTCAACTCCCGCTGCACGAAATCCCTTATCCGCGGGTTCCGATCGGCGATGAGGATGACATATTCTCTGTCCATATCATTCAAACGCCTTGGAAAGTTCATATTCACGGCTGCCGCTGATGTGTCTGATACTGAACCCGAGTCTCCGCCCCAGGGCCAACATCTGTCGGTTTTCAGCCAGCACGATGCCATAGATGCGCTCGTAGCCGCGTTTTTGGGCAATGGACAAACAGTTCTGCAACAAGCATGCGCCGATGCCCTTCCCCTGTAAGGCATCGGCCACCAGGACGGAAAATTCGGCTGTACCGGGAAGATTGGTCTCGACCACACGGGCATCGCCCACCATTCTCTCTTCGCCGGCCTCCCTCGAAATCGCAACCAAGGCGATCTCACGACTGTAGTCGATCCGCGTAAACCGTTCCAGCATGGCGGGCGGCAATTGACGAAAATAAGTAAAAAACCGAAGGTAGACCGAGTGCGGGGTAAGCGTATCAAAAAGCGCCTCGAGCAAAGGAGCATCGCTCTCCTGAATGGGACGAATCTTCAGGCGCCCCACTTCCGGCAATTTGACAAAAAATTCATAATGATCCGCATATAAAAGTCCAGACGGTACGCTTGGCAATGTCAGCTCATCAGATACGCCGGCCTCATCATCTCTGGTGGCCTTGAAACCCACCCGGCTGTCCATGGCAGGGATCCTTTCCAAACCTCAACGCAACGGTTCAAGCGATTAATTGACGATCCATACATTATGCTTTCTGCCAACATGCAGAATCTTGTGACTGACCCGACCGATGAGAAAGTCATCGAGGTTGGTCACGCCCTTACGGCCGACGACGATGGTGTTGTAATTGTCGGCCTCGGCGAACTCAACCAGCGCGCCGGCGCGACTGGGCTTGTTCCTGATGATACGGCTGTCGATCTTTTCCCCATCATAGCCATAGGGGGCCAAACACTTTCTCGCCTTTTCAAATGCTTCTTCCAGGGCATTTTCGTAGGCTTTGACGTCCGTCTCGGCGCCCTCCCCCACCACGGAGGCGCCGTTCCGACGCACCACCACGGCCAGGGCAATCGTGTAGCCGCGGCCCTGGGTCATCCGGCCGACAAAATCCACCGCCCGCATGGCATTATCCGACAAATCCATACCGATCAATATCTTCTTGTTGTCCGGTTTGCGGCCTGCGAACACCAGCGGTGCCATGTGGAGGCCGTCGAGCACCTTAAACGCCACGCTGCCGATGACGACCCCGGCCAGGCGTCCCATGCCGCGGCGCCTGATAACAACCGCATCGTAAGGCTTGCGGGCATTGGCCACCGCTGCGATGAGGTCCCGCGCCACTCCGTGCTGGCGATCGTGGATAACCGTTTTTACCCGCTCGGGATCGAAATTGGCGGTGATCAAAATCCTCCGGCATCTCTCCATGTGCTTTTCGATGAGTTGCCGCTGGTGCTGCTCCCATCCCAGCAGTTGCCCGGAAATGTGTATGGCCGCCGGTTCCCTGGCCAGATCGTAGTGACTTTCGGGGACTTTTCTGAAGACATGGAACAGACGGACCTCGGCATTGACCAAGGCCGTCAAGCCTGCCAGGTATTTTACGGTTCGCACGCTACGATCCGACCCGTCCAGGGCCACGAGGATCCTTTCTATGGGTTTGTCAGGCATACCGAATTCTCCTTATCGGTCGATGACGTTTCGTTCACGGGCCATTAAACAGACTGGACATGAAGAAACGATTGCAGGATAGGACGACATGATCGGGGATGCCATCCCCAGGCTTACGGCTTCACTGCACAGGTCTCTTCAGACTATCCAACCGCTCCCGGCGGCAGGGTAACCAGGGGGATCGGGCTGCTGTGAACCATTTTGCGCGCAACCGACCCGACGATGGTATCGGCCAGATTGGATCGTCCCTTGGTTCCCATCACCAGCATATCGGCTTTTTCCTCTTTGATCGCGGTGAGCAGTTCCTGATGCGGAACGCCGATGCGCACCAATTTGCGTTTGACGAGATCCTGGGCCCCGGCCTGTTCCACGAGATTATCCAATTGATTGCGCCTGAAGGTCTTGTTCTCTTCCACCACTTTGTCGAAAAAGCCGGGATCGTAATAGGCATCCGTGGCCGTTCTGATGGCACTGATATCACGCTGGTTATAAACGTTCACCAGAATGATCTCGGCGCCCAGGGCCTGGGCCAGCTGCATGGCGTACTGTACCGATGGAAGTGAATAGTCCGACAGATCGACCGCCACCATAATTCTTTCAATTTTTCGCATGGCCATCTCCTCGTATAAAGGGTTACTTGCGCAGTCGCTAAGACAATTGATGTTAAACGTGAGTAGAGCAACCGCCGTGCCACTTCGAAGATATTGCGATCGTAATTATCTTATTGGATTTTTTTAATAATTTATCAGTATTAAACGGGGCCGATCCAAAGCCTCGATGATCGGGGCGATCGAATTTTTCATCTTGTAAAAAAAACTGACAAGTGCCGTTTGATGCTGCAATGGCGATCGTTGGGGGCCGTCCGAATCAATCGGGCTGTTCAACCGAGGTTTTAAATGAGAGATGGTACTTTTCAATTTTGGCGTGCAAGGTCGGCCGGGTGATTCCCAACAATTTGGCCGCGCGTGACCGGTTGCCGTCCGTAAAAGTCAGCGCTTCGCGAATCAGCAGGGCAGCGAAGCGATCGGTGGCCGACTCGAAAAGATGTTCATCTTCCTGATCTTGCAGCGCCTCGCGAATCCACTGGCGCAGGCACTCTTCATAGCTCTCCAGGCCGGTCGATCTATCCCGGCCATGATCCTCCCGTACCGCGTTGAGAATATCCTCTTCGCGCAGGGGGGCTCCCCGGTTGAAGATCAGGGCCTTTTGCAAGGTGTTGGAAAGTTCACGTACATTACCCGGCCAGGGCAACTGCTTCAGTACAGCCAGGGCCTCTTTGGTAATCGGCGGGGCATCGAGCCCCAGTTCGGCGGCATGTTTGGATAGATGATAGTTGGCCAAGGCCTCGATGTCTTCGATCCGCTGACTCAGGGTCGGCAGCCAAATGGTGATGACCTTCAAACGGTAATAAAGATCTTCTCTGAACTGACCGGCCGTGATCATCTGCTCCAAATGGCGGTTCGTGGCGGCGATGATGCGCACATCCACGGTGATCGTTTCGCGTCCGCCCAACCGCTCGATGCATCGCTCCTGAAGCAACCGCAAAATCTTGGCTTGCAAATTGATGGGCATATCGCCGATTTCATCCAGAAAGATCGTACCGCCGTTGGCCTGTTCGATTTTTCCGATGCGGCGATGGGTAGCGCCGGTAAAAGCGCCTTTCTCATATCCGAAAAGTTCGCTTTCGAGCAGCGTATCGGGTATGGCCACGCAGTTGATCACCAGAAACGGACGATTGGCTCGTTGGCTGTGCTGGTAGATCGCCCGGGCGGCCAGTTCCTTCCCCGTACCCGAATCGCCCCGAATCAGCACGGTGGCATCGGTGGCAGCCACCCGGCCGATGGCTTTGTAGACTTCCTGCATGGCCGGGCTCTTTCCGATCATGGCATCGCGGTCGGCCTTATCGGGCAAGCTGTTCAGGTGCACCGGAGAACGCATGAACCGTCCGGCATTGAGCGCCTGTCGGATGATGTTGAGCATGTCGGGAATGTCGAACGGTTTGAGAATATAGTCGAAGGCACCCATCTTGGTCGCCTGGATGGCGGTTTCGGTCGTGCCGTAGGCGGTCATGATGATAACCGGCAATTTGGGCTCCATGGCATGCAGGTGTTCGAACGCGGCCAAGCCATTCATGCCTGGCAATCGAACGTCCAGTATCGCCAGATCGGGGCAAGCCTCCTGGACGGCTTGAATGCCGGCCTCGCCCGAGGCGGCGCTTCGCACGCGATACCCCTCCTGGGTGAGAAGCTTTTCAAAACTCTTGCGCAATTGATCGTCATCGTCGATGACCAGAATGGTGTTCATCTCAAACCCCCTTTAACGGCAGATGAATTATAAAGGTCGCACCGGCCGTATCGGATGGATCCAGGGCGAGGGTACCTCCATGCTCGGCCACGATACGCTTGGCGATGCTCAGGCCGAGGCCGGTACCTTCATCCTTGGTGGTGAAAAATGGCTGAAAGATCTTCTCCACATTGGCTGGAGAGACGCCGGGACCGTTATCGGAAATGTAGAGAACGACCATTTTTTGGTCGTTGTCCAGCTCCACACACTCATCGATGACGATCGTGCCGCCGCTTTTCATCTCCTCGCAGGCATTGACGATCAGATTGACCAGCACCTCCTTGAGCTGTTCCGGATCGGCCATGACTTCGGGCAGCATTTCCGATCGCACCACATCGACCTTGACACCATAGGAATCCAGCCGATGAGACAGGAGTTGAAGCACATGATCCACGATGACCGAGGGGCTGATCGGCTGCATGACCAGTTTGGGCGGGCGTGAAAACTCAAGAAAATTCTGGACAATGGTGTCGATGTGGCGAATTTCCTGAGAGATCACCTCGAAATCCTCCTTTTGAGTGGCATCCAGCTCGAGGGAGCGGCCCAGCGAAAACAGACGCATCTTCACGGAAGTAAAAGGGTTGCGGATGCTGTGGGCCATGCCCGCGGCCAGACGGCCGACCATGGCCATCTTTTCCGCTTGCAACAGGTTTTCACGACTTTTCTCGAGTTCCTGATGGGCCTGATTCACATCGACCAGCAGGCTATCGATGCTGCGTCCCAAGGCTGCGACGACATTAACCGGACGCGAAGAGGGTGCCCCTTTGGTCGTGCTCTTCAGCATGGCATAGACGGGTGAAAAGATTTGATGGACCAACAGCATGCCCAACACGATCGCCAGCACCATTTGAATGGCAATGGTGATGATCGTGATAAACCGCAGCTTGTTGCCGCCTTTTGTCAAATCACTTCTGACCTGGCGAATATGGGTGAGGTGCTCAAGCTTATGGGCTTCACACTTGGCAATGATTTCCTCGAATAGCTGTCTTACGGTTTGATGGAGTTGGGTGCCTTGCTCCCGCTCGCCGCGTTTGTAATGTTCTATCACGCGCTCTTTAAGGCGCACGTAATCGATATATCGATCTGCGATTTCCTGAATCTTGGCCTGTTGTTCAGGGGTGTTGGCCTGTTGCTGGGCCTGTCCCAGCTGCTCCTGGAACACCCGATGCTGCTGCGTAAAACTTTGCAGCCACCCTGGATCGCCATCCAGAAAGTAGTAGGTCACGAATCCCTTCTGGTTGACCAACGCCAATTCAAGGGCCGCTGCGGATTCAAAGGCGGCCATGCTGCGGTCGACGATTCCATTGAAAAGCCCTTGAATGCGGTAAGTGTACCAAACCATGACCGAACCGCTGGACAAGGCGATCAACATCAGGCCCGATAACAATAAATAGATGCGTGTTTTCAAGTTGAGTGTCCGCCACATCTCCTGTCTCCACCTCGCATATTGTTGCGGCCGCACCGGTCATAAGGGTCCGTCTTGCAAACGCCGCGCCATTCTCATTTCCAGATAAAATTAATATTTACAGATAATTACACACAACCCGACCGCTTCATCGCTGAATGATTGTCAGCATTTTTTACATAATGTGCGAAAAATCGACATTAAAATCAATCCTGAATGCGCCTGGACTGCATGACATGCAGACAGTGCGTAAAATTGCCTGACATCCGGTGAGCGTCCCTTCCCAAAGACCTGCTCATGGGATTCTCATTCTTTAACCAATAATTCAAATAGATAGAAGGCGCATAGATGTGCCATGGGGTTTGGCATCATCGTTGCTCATGCCTTTTTTGCCGTAACCAAACCCGGGAGGACCACTTTGAAAGACTACTACACGCGCACGCTGCGCAACATGCTCATCATTCGCGTCTTCCTCGTTCCATTTGCAGTGATGCTGGTGGTTTATGGCACCATCATCTACTTCTTTGCATCCTATTCCGTCCGACAAGTGAGAAACGAATTGGTGGGCATCGCCGAAGGCCATCGCAATATCATCGACCAGTTCCTCTCCGAGAAAGCCGCTATTCTGCAATTCACAGCCGCCAGCTTCAGTCGTGAACAGCTGCGTCAGAGAAATCATCTGGACATGATCTTCAAAAACCTACAGACCCAGTCCAAGGCCTTCTTCGACCTGGGGGTATTCGATCAGAACGGCCGGCATGTGGCCTATGCCGGCCCCTTCGACCTGCTCGGCAAGAGCTACGCGGAGGCCGAGTGGTTCAAAAGGGTTCAAAACGTTTCAGTATACATCTCAGACGAATTCCTCGGCTACCGGCAAATCCCCCACTTCATTATCGCCGTCAAGAAGGAAGAGACGGAAATCGCCTGGTACCTGAGGGCTACCATCGACACCTATTACTTCAATGATCTGGTGGAGAACATCCGCATCGGTCGCACCGGAGAGGCCTATATTGTCAACCGGGAAGGCGTCCTGCAGACCAAGCGGCGTTCTGGCGGACGGATCATGGAACCAGACCCCGATTTCGTCAAATACGCCACTATCGACCATGGGAAGACAACCTTTTTCACCTCAGGCGGCTGGCGCAATGGGTACCTGTATGCGTCGGCCCCTATTCAGCAAACCAACTGGCAGCTGATCGTACGCCAATCCATCGGCGACGCCTATGCCCCCCTGGTCTCCTCCACGCTGGTTTCGTTTCTTCTGTTATTGGGCGGCAGTGTTATGGTGGTGCTCATGGGCTTTTTCATGGCTGCCAACGTGGCCGCGCAGCTGAAGTCGGCCGACCTGGAAAAGCGTGAGATGAAGACTCAGTTGATCCTGGCCGGAAAGCTGGCCGAAGTGGGTGAAATGAGCACGGGCATCGCCCATGAAATCAACAATCCACTGCAGGTCATGAAATCCGAAGTGGCCATGATTCAGTCCCTGACCGAGGATATCAGCCCCATCATCGAGAACCAGGCGCCTCAAATGCTGATCCAGTTGAAAGACTGCACACGGGAGATCGGAGACCAAATCAACCGCTGCAGCCATATTACCCAGGGATTGCTCAATTTCGCCCGTAAGCGTGAAAACACCAAGGAGCCGATCGTTCTCGAGCAATTTGTGCCCAAAATGGTCCAAATGGTGGATCAACGAGCACGTCTGGAAAATATCCGCATCGTCCAGGAGATCGAGTCGGATTTGCCGCAAATCGTCAGCGACCCCAACCAGCTGCAGCAAGTCTTTCTGAATCTCTTCAATAACGCCATCTATGCGCTCAAGGAGCGCATCTCACCTGAAATCCGCGTCCGCGTAACCAAAGAGAATACGACGATCCTCATCTCTGTTTCAGACAATGGCTGTGGGTTTTCGTCCGAATCCATGGAAAAGGCGTTCCTGCCCTTTTACACCACCAAACCGGTGGGTCAGGGAACCGGACTTGGTCTGAGTACGGTCTACGGCATCATCAAGGGGTTGGGCGGCGACATCACCCTGACCAGCGAGCAAGGCGCAGGTTCGGAATTTCAAATCCGCCTACCCATAGAAGAAATAGACAACACCAGCGTTCAATTTAATCATACTTTGTCTCAAAGGAGGTAACCATGCCCTTAACGAACGTGCTGATCGTCGACGACGAGGAACGATTTTTAAAGACCACCCAGACCCTGTTAGAAAAGGAGGGGTACAAAGTCTTCACGGCCGCCGACGGGTACAAGGGGCTCGATGCCCTGAAAGACAGACGCATCGATGTGGTCGTGCTGGATGTCAAAATGCCCGGCATGGACGGCGTCGAAGTCCTGAAGCGCATCAAGGCGGAACATCCTTTGGTGGAAGTGCTCATGCTCACCGGCCATGCCACCATGGAAACGGCCATCGACGGCCTCAAATTGGGCGCCTTCGATTATCTGACCAAACCCTGTGACATTGCCACCCTCAAGGAGAAGATCATGGCTGCCTATGACAAGCGGTCGGCCATGCTGGAAAAGATTCAAAAGGCCAAATTCGATCGTATCATCAGCCATCCCATGGAAGTCTTTTCCAAAGATGAATAGGACCGACCCGCACCGGTTTGTTACATGCAGGTATTAACCACTGAAGGAGAACGCAAAGGAGAATGGATCCCATGTCAACGAAGATACGCGTATTGATGGTGGACGACGAAGAACGCTTTCGTGAAACCACCGCCAAGCTCCTGACCAACCGGGGCTTTGAAACCACTATTGCCGGAAGTGGTGAGGAAGCGATTGAAATCATTCAAAACAAACCTCACGACGTTGTCGTGCTGGACATCAAGATGCCCGGTATGGATGGACACCAGGCCTTGTCGAAAATCAAGCACCTGCAGCCCGATGCCCAGGTGATCATGCTCACCGGGCATGGCACGCCCAATTCGGCCCGCGCCGCCTTGACCCAGGATGCCTTCGATTACTTGAGCAAACCTTGCGACATCGACATTCTTACGGCCAAGATCAACGCGGCCTACCTGGAGAAAAGGGGGGAAGGGAAAAAGGGGGGCCGACGAGAGAAAAAGGTTCGCGACATCATGATCCATGTCGAAGACTACTCCAAGGTATCGGTGGATGATACGGTCAAGGACGCCGTATCGACCCTCTTGACCTCCTTCAACAAATTCATCTCCAGCGGCCGCCTCATGGAGACCGGCCATCGCTCGCTGTTGGTTTACGATCGATCGGGCAAGCTTGCCGGCATCCTCAGCATCACCGATCTCATGCGGGCCTTGCGACCGGCCTACCTATCGGCAGCCAAGCCCTCCATGGCCGACAGTATGCAGTATTCGGCCATGTTCTGGGAAGGGCTCTTCACCACCCAGGCCAGGGCCCTGGCCAACAAAAAGGTAGGCGAAATCATGTCCGACACGCCAATATCTGTAGACCAGGAGAGCAATCTGATGGAGGTTGCCAATCTCATGTTCACCTCCAGAATCCGGCGCCTCATCGTCACCGACCTCAACAAGAAGGTCGTCGGTGTGGTGCGGGAACAGGAAATCTTCTTCGAAATCGCCAACATCATCATCTGATTCCGTGCAGAACGATGACGCACCGGATGATCCCGTTCAGGAGGTAAATCACTATGGCAGCGGTTCAAAAGGCAAAGCCCACCGGCTATGACAAATATGTGGATTGGAAGCTATTCGCTATTCCTGTGGTATTGTTCTTTCTAATCCTATTTCTGCCGACCGTATCCGGCATGAAAGATGTCGGCGCCGAATACAAGGTCGGTCCCAAGGCGGTGATCGCCCATATCACCCAAACCCTTTTCAATATTCAACCGGCGGACGCCGAGCAGTGGCAGCGGCTCACTGCTCAGATCATGGAGCAAAACATGCAGATGGGCGCCTTCGGCAAGGCGCGATTTCTAAAACGTGATCTTGCATGGTGCAGAAAGTACAAAATCAGCGCCGACGCATCGAATCTCGAAAAAGCGCGGCAGTACGTTGAGGCCAACCTGAGCGACGAGCAGTTCAGAAAATTGATGCAGGAGAGCAGCGATTTACGGAAGAGCGGCCTTGATTTTAATCAACTCACCGGAGATGATAAAAAAGCCGCCCAAAAGGGCGCGTGGCATATCAAGGTCACCATCGCCATGGTCGTCTTCGTGGTTTTCTGTTTCCTGACCGAGTGCATCCCTCTGCCAGGTGTCGCCTTTTGCATCGGACTGATCCTGGTCTTTTCCGGGGTGGTCAGCCGACAGGAGGTGGCCATGCTCTACTGGGACGACGCCGTATGGTTCATCATGGGCAGCCTCATGTTCGCGGCGGCCTTCGTCAAGACCGGCGTGGACAAGCGGGTCTGCCTGGCCATCTTCAAGCGCATGGCTGTTCCCAGCGTGCGCTGGATCACGCTGATCTTTTTCATCATCATCGCCCCCCTGGCGTCGTTCATCTCCGACCATGCCCTGGCCGCCATGTTCCTGCCCATCGGGATCCTTCTATACCAGAACAGCCTGACCGACGAAATCCCAGAGGACATGGAACTGGCCAAGATGTTGATGATCACCATCGCCATGGCCTGCAACATCGGCGGCTTCGGCGCACCATCAGGCGGCGCCCGCAACGTCATCATGATGACCTACCTCAACGACATGTTCGGTATGGACATCGGCTACTTCCAATGGGTCAGTTACGCCATGCCGTTCGTCATCTGCATGATCCCCATCACCTGGTTCGTCACCACCTGGCGCTTCAAGCCCCGCATCACCTCCCTGGCGCCGGCCATGGATCAGCTCAAACGAGAAATCGACAAAATGGGCGGTTGGAACCGCCAGCAAATCGTTTCGATCATTATCTTCCTGGTCATGGTTTTTGGCTGGTTCACCGAGAAAGTCTTCTACGACATGGGGATTCTCCCGGTCCGCCTGGGGATCGGAGTCATCGCCATCGCCGGGGCCGTGGCTTACCTGTTGAGCGGCGTGGTCAATTGGCGCGATTACCAGCAAAAGGTCGACTGGGGCGTGGTCTGGCTTTACGCAGGCGCCATCATCTTCGGCCGCACCCTGGACAGCACCGGCGCCGCCTACTGGCTGGCCCGCACCTGCATTGAAGGCCTGGCCCATTTTGGAATGGACGCCGGAGCGCCACTATTGGTGCTCAACAACGCCATGACGGCTGTCATCACCAATCTGATGGCTGACGGCCCGGCGGCAGCGGCGGTGGGCCCCATCTCCCTCAACATGGCCGGCCTCGTGCATCCGGGCACCACTTTCCTGCCGTTTATCGCCATGAGTACCGCCTGCGCCTCCTCGTTCGCCTACTGCATGATCATCGGCACGCCGCCCAATGCCATCGTCTACGCCAGCGGGTACCTGGGACCCAAGGACTTTCTGCGCGTCGGCGTCATCATGTGGATCGTGGCCAACGCGTTTCTCATGATCCTCACGCTGGGATATTGGGTTGTAAGAGGATTCGGCGGTTTGCCGGCATTTTAGAACTTCCGAAAGGTCCCTTCCTTGATCCTAAGGAGGGGACCTCTGCCCACTAAAAACCAACTATCTCATTCATGCGAAAGGTACAACGGAATGAAACAGCACATAACCTCTAAGCCCTCTTCCATCCGGAAACGAATCAAAACCTTCGGCCGTGTGAAGTTCAGCAAGAACGCGGAGCGGACCGCTTTTTTCGTCCTCACGTTGATCATGCTGGCCGCCGGCCTTTTGGCAAAAATGGAGATCTGGTAGCCGGTCTCTGCCTCTCTGATCCAACCAGCAAAGCCCAGCAAAGCGATGCAGCTTGACCCGCCACCAGCCATCCACCTCCACACCGCAATTGGCATGCCCAACTTACCTGTGTTATAAATTCAAGCTGAGAATACAACGGTAGCTTGGCCCTTCATGCAATCATAATAGAACTATACAAAAGAGAGATATGAACCCATCGCACGCCTTGACGGATGACGATCAAATGCTCGCCGAATTGAAAAACCTTCGGCGCATGTTTCACCAACGGCCGGAAATCGGATTTCATGAATTCTGGACGACCGCAAAGATTTGCGAATACCTCTCACGATTGAATTGCACGCTCTTTTACGGCGACAGTTTGTATAGGGATTTTCCTGAGCCGGAATTGCTCTCCCAGTGGACGGATAACCGCACCGATCGTGCCGGCGAAGACCAACAAACCCAAAGCTGGATCGACCAACTCAACGGCCGCACCGGCGTGGTGGCATGGATCGAGGGAGGTGAGCCGGGTCCGACCTTCGGATTTCGGTTCGACATCGACGGCCTGCCCATCGCCGAATCGACCGAAAAGACCCATCGGCCATTTTCGCAGGGGTTTCATGCCATCAACGGCAACATGCACGCCTGCGGCCACGACGGCCATATGGCCATGGGACTCGTTCTGGCCAGGCTGCTGGTTGAGCAAGCCCCCCAGCTACAAGGCAACTACTATCTTTTCTTCCAGCCGGCCGAAGAGGCCATTTTCGGCGGTAAAATTTTCTCTAAACTGCCTTTCGTGAAAAAGATCGATTACTTCTTTGCCATCCACATCGGCCTGATCCCTTCGCGGAATGTGATCTGCGGGCTATCGTTTCTGGCCGACAAGCGATACCAGGTGACGTTCCGCGGCCGAAGCGCCCATGCCGGCGCAGAGCCCGAGGCCGGCCGCAACGCCTTGCTGGCGGCTTGCGTCGCGGTCACCCAGCTCTATGCCCTTTCCCGCCACAGCCAAGGCGCATCGCGGATCAACGTCGGCGGGTTCAGCGCCGAGAATGCGGCCAACATCATCGCCGACAAAGCCCGATTCGAGCTGGATTTAAGGGGGGAGACCAACGCCATCTGCGACTACCTTGATCGCCGGGCCCGGGAGATGATCCGGGGCGCGGCGCAGATGCATGCCTTGAAGGCCGACATGACGTTTGTGGCCGACGCGGAAACCGCCGTCAACTCACCGGAGCTCATCCAGGAGGTAAAAAAAGCGTGCCTGGATATCGGCATCGAAGAAGAGGCGATCGTCGACCGCTTCCTCGTGTCGGGCAGTGAAGACGCCACCTTCATCATGAATGAAGTACTTCGCAACGGCGGATTGGCCACCTATATCGGTCTCTGTTCGCCGACATACGGTGGCCATCACAACGAGACGTTCGACTTCGACGAGGATCTCCTCACTCGGGGCGTGCGGCTCTTATATCAACTTGCCAACAATATGATGGACAAACCCGCATGATAAACTGAAGCGCGGCGCTATCCGATACTGCCCGGTGGCTCTGCGAGAAAAGGTGCTGCATGTCTCTGCTGTTCTCTCCCCTGAAAATCGGCCAGTTGACCCTCCCCAACCGGTTCGTCTGCTCGGCCACCTACGAGGGTATGGCCGACGCCTCCGGCCGGGTGAGCGACGCTTTCATCCAGCGCTATGTGCAGCTGGCCCGGGGTGGCGTGGGCCTGGCCATCACCGGCCACATGTTCGTTCAACGTTCCGGTCGCGCCATGCCGTTTCAGACCGGCATCCACCAGGACGATATGATCCCGGGCTTGAAACAACTGACATCCGCGGTTCATGCGGCCGGCGGCCGCATCGTCTTCCAGTTGTCCCACGCCGGTCGCCAGACCACGAAGAAAATGGCCGGGCAGCGGCCCCTGGCGCCGTCCGCCATCGGCAGGGACCCGGTCAACTTCGTCAAGCCAGAGGCCATGACCGATGAAGAAATCGACCTCACCATCGAGTCTTTCGCTTCTGCGGCCGGCAGAGCGGTGGCGGCCCATGCCGACGGCATCCAGCTTCACTGCGCCCACGGCTACCTGATCAACGAATTCCTGTCGCCCTATTTCAATGTTCGCAAAGACGCCTGGGGCGGCAGCGATGAAAACCGCTTCAGGTTCCTTCAGGAGATTGTCCGCGAGGTCAAATCGGTTCTGCCGGACAACTTTCCAGTGCTGGTGAAGATCAACACCAATGACCACACCCCCGGCCAAGGCATCACCCCCGACCTGACAGCCAAATATGCCGCCTGGTTGCGGGCCATGGACATCGACGCGGTGGAGATCAGCTGCGGCACGGCCAACTACTCCTTCATGAACATGTGCCGCGGAGATGTGCCCACACCCGAACTGCTCGGGAGCCTGCCCTGGTGGAAAAGGCCGTTGGGCCGCCGCATCCTCGCAAAGATGCAGGGCCGCTACGATCTTGAAGAGGGCTACAACCGCCAGGCCGCCAAAACCATTAAACCGGCCCTCGGGCATACGCCCCTGGTCCTGGTGGGCGGTCTGCGGACCGTCGCTCAGATGGAAACTTTGCTGGAAGAGGGCCATGCAGACCTGATCGCCATGGCACGCCCCTTCATCCGGGAGCCGGCGCTGGTGCACAAGATCAAGTCGGGCGAAATCGACAGGGTGGCCTGCGTCTCCTGCAACCGCTGCCTGGCCGCCGTGACGGCCGGACTGCCGATTCGCTGCTATCAGAGACGCTGGCCCAGCAAGCTTTAGGCGGATGCCGTGCTCTTTTTTAAACCGGCGTTGCTCGAACGTCTGGCCGGAAAGGCGCTGACCAAAGCAACGAAGAGGGTGGCGGCGTAGGGAATGGATTGAACGACCAGTACGGTGACCCACAGATTGATGTCCAGGGTGTCCATTTTCTGCAGATAGGCGATGGTGCCGGCGGCGCTGACCAGTGCCAGGAAGAGCAGGAACTCTTCCACGCAGACCGACAGCGCTTTAAGCAGGGGGGATCCGCCCACCATTTTGGGGGTGCGGAAGAACGGCTTGTCTTTGGTGAAAAATCCGGAAAGCACCGCCCGGGCCACGGTGTGAGAGAGGGCAAGTCCGGCGATGGCTGCGGCCAGGGTCTGCAGGATGGTGGCCTTGACCCGCGTACGGTAGAGATAAAACGATTTGGCCATTTTAAAAGCGAACAGGGCCAGCGGCAGGATCGAAAAGATGACCAGCGGGGGGTCGACTTTCAGGGGCGCCGCGATCATGGCCACGGCCCAGCACAAAGCAGCCAGGTTGAACAGCAGATTGGCGCCATCGGCCAGCCAGGGAAGCCACCCGGCGATAAAGTGGTATCGCTGGCCGCGGGTCAATCGTTTCATCTTGTCGGAGAGCAGATGCGACGCGTGCCGGCGCAAAATCTGGATGGCGCCGTAGGCCCACCGGTGGCGCTGCTTTTTGTAATCCATGAAGGTATCCGGAATGAGGCCTCTCCCATAAGAGGTGGGCGTATAGAAAGCCTCGTAACCCTCCTCGAAAATTCGCAATCCCAGTTCCGCATCTTCGGTGATGCACCAGGGCGCCCATCCACCCACCTCCTCCAGGGCCTGACGCCGAATCAGGGTCATGGTGCCGTGCTGGATGATGGCGTTGCGTTCGTTGCGCGTCACCATGCCGATGAAGAAAAAGCCCCGGTATTCGGCATAGCACATGGCCTTGAATCCGCTCCAGGCCGAATCCCGGTAATCCTGGGGTGCCTGGACGATACCGATATGCAGGGATTGGAACTGGGGCACCAGTTCCCTGAGCCAATGCGGATAGACCATATAGTCGCTGTCGATCACGGCGATGATGGAGGCGTCGGCGTGGGTGCGGGCCAGGGCGTAGTTCAGGGCGCCGGCCTTAAAGCCCGAGAGCGGATCGACATGGAAAAAACGGAACCGCTCCCCGAGCTGCTCGCAATGGGCCTGGACCGGTTCCCAGACGCCGGGATCCTTGGTGTTGTTATCCACCACGATCACCTCGAAGCGGGGATAGTCGAGTGTCGCCAGGCTGTCGAGAGTCTCGATCACCATGTCGGGCGGCTCGTTATAAATGGGCAGGTGAAGCGACACCATGGGCAACTGGTCATCGTCCATGGCCACGGGCTTCAACCTGCGCCGCCAGCGGATGATCCAACGCGCCTCGGCCCATTCGTGGGCCTCGGTGAGCAGCACGGCGATCACGCCGATCATGCCGCAAATCATCACCAAACCCACCAGGACGGTGACCACCGTCAAATATTGAGAGGTGTAATCGTAGACCACCCACACCGCTCCAGAAGCCACGGCGAACACCATCACGGCCAGAAAACCGCGTCCCCGGTTACCCAGCGTCTGACTGTCGATCAACAGGATGGCGAAGGTCACGGCGGCGATCAACACCGAGATACCGGCCAATATGTACCAGTTTGCGATGGGGACGATGGGTTCGGTGAAGGGAAACTTTTCCTGGCGGTTGACATCGTAAACCCCCCA